>NZ_JBFBKY010000012.1:0-108219 GCF_040702335.1 Pseudarthrobacter sp. NPDC080039
CCGGGGGAGGCGTGGCCCTGGAAGAAGACCTGGTCCCCGCCGCCGGGGTGGTCCTTGCCGCGGAAGAAGTGGTTGAACCCGACCTCGTACAGGGTCGCCGCCCCGGCGTAGGTGGAGATGTGCCCGCCGACCCCGATATCGGGCCGCTGCGCCCGGTGCACCATGACCGCGGCGTTCCACCGCATGTACGCCCGGTAACGGCGCTCGTACTCCTCGTTGCCCGGGAACTCTGCTTCCTGGTCCACCGGGATCGTGTTCACGTAATCCGTCGTGGTCACCATCGGCACACCCACGCTCTGCGCGCCCGCGCGCTGCAGCAGGCTCCGCATGATGTATTGGGCACGCTCGGTGCCCTGTTCCCTGATCAACGCATCCAGGGACTCAACCCACTCGGCAGTCTCTTCCGGATCACGATCAGGCAGCTGGTTAGTCAACCCGCTGAGGATATGGGAGGTATCTTCTCCTGCAGCCACGTCCAACCTCTCTTTGCGCGCGTGAATCGGCGCACTCAGGCCAGGCAGGGTGACTGCCCGGCGTACATACGCCGTGTGCGACGTATCGGTTCCAACAGCCCGGTCATGTGTGCCGGGCAGCTTCCTAGCGCTCCTATGTCTGCACGGAGTCACAAGGTTCTCGTACCGCAGGCATAGTTGTCACCAGCCACTCTAGCCCTGACGGGAAGACGATGCGTAGCTGCCCGCGGTGCTGCGGTTGTATTTCGTTCGTCATACTGGTTGTGTGACGAAAAGCCCCTGCACCGGGGCTGCCGCAACCGCATGTGACGCAGAATATGCGCAATCCCGGGGGCTGCAGCTTGAAGCGCAGGCACAAAGGGTGTTGGCTTGGGAGTAATGGAAATCACTATGCGCACCGCATATATGACGTATTGGAGGAACACGTGAGCGAGGCCGACGCCGCCACTTCGGTAAATGTGGCGGAAAAATTGGGTTTCAAAAACGGGGATCTGATTCAGGAGTTCGGTTACGACGACGATGTCGATTTCGACTTGCGTGACGATATTGAGGACCTCACCGGTTCCGAATTGCTTGATGAGGACGATCACGAGGTAGCGGACGCTGTCATCCTCTGGTGGCGTGACGGCGACGGTGACCTGGTGGACAGCCTGGTGGATTCGCTCACCACGCTGAGCGAAAACGGCGTTGTCTGGGTCCTCACCCCCAAGTCCGGCAGGGACGGCTATGTTTCGCCCGCTGACATCCAGGAAGCCGCACCTACTGCCGGCCTGCATGTCACTACTTCTGCCGGGGTATCGAAGGACTGGAGCGCCACCCGCCTGGTCAGCAGGAAGAACAAATGACAGCAGCGGTTGAGGCCGCTTCCGCCGATGCCCCTGCCCTGGGGTCACTGGCTCCGGATTTCGAGTTGGCCAACCAGTACGGTGAGCCGGTCAGGCTATCGTCGTTCCGTGGGCAGAATGTGGCACTGGTCTTCTATCCTTTCGCTTTCTCCGGCATCTGCACCGGCGAGCTGTGCGAGATTCGGGACAACCTGGGCCTGTTCGATCATTCGAACGCCGTGGTGCTAGCAGTGTCCGTGGACAGTAAGTTCAGCCTCCGCGCCTATGCCGCGCAGGAGGGCTACACCTTTGACCTCCTGGCCGATTTCTGGCCGCACGGCGGTGTCGCCGGGGCCTATGGCGTGTTTGATGCCGGCAGCGGCATGGCCAAGCGGGCAACCTTCATCATCGACGCCGAGGGGCGGGTCCGTTACAGCGTGGTGAACCCCCGCGACCAGGCCCGCGACTTCGCCGAGTACCGCAAAGCCCTAGCGGACCTGAAGCTGGCCTGAGCGGCATGGATGGGCAGCGGCGGGGCACCGGGCTTACCGGTTTCGCCAGTATGCCGCCCGTGGATCCTGCACCACTTTCCGATGCTGATTTGGAAGTACTGGCCCGGATCCGGGACCTGCTCGCCGGCGCTCGCTTCGCGCTGCTGACGGGTGCCGGCCTCAGCACCGACTCGGGAATACCGGACTACCGTGGCCCGGATTCGCCGCCGCGGTCGCCCATGACATACCAGGAGTTCGTCCGGGACCCGGCCAACCGCCAGCGCTATTGGGCCCGGAATCATATCGGCTGGTCGCACATGAGGCACGCGGACCCCAACCGGGGCCACTTTTCGGCCGCCGAGCTGGAACGCCGTGGGTACCTCACCGGCCTTGTTACACAGAACGTGGACCGCCTCCACCAGGACGCGGGCAGTTCAAACGTCGTCGATCTCCATGGCCGGTATGACCAGGCCATCTGCCTTGACTGCGGACGTACTTACTCCCGGCGCCTCCTGGCGGGCGTCTTCGAGGAACTCAACCCCGGATTCCTGGAGCGGGCAGCAGCCACCGGCCTTGTGGAGATGGCTCCCGATGCGGACGCAACGGTTGAGGACCAGGCACTGATCCGCAGCTTCGTGGTGGCGGTTTGTCCTGCCTGCGGCGGTACGCTGAAGCCTGATTTCGTCTACTTTGGCGAGAACGTGCCCAAGGACCGGGTGGAACGCTCGTATGCCATGGTGGATGAGGCGGCGGCGCTGGTGGTGGCGGGATCCTCCCTGACGGTCATGAGCGGCCTACGGTTTGTGCGGCACGCCGCCAAGGAGAACAAGCCGGTGGTCATCATCAACAGGGGTGCCACCCGCGGTGATGAGAAGGCGACGATCAAGCTCGAAGCGGGGGTAAGCCAGGCACTGGGCTACCTCGCGGTTGAACTTCCTTCCCTGTAGAGGAGAAGGCCGCGCCCGGATTCGCGTTTCGGGCCCACAGTCCGGTAGAGTCTATGTTCGTTGGTTACGGCGGAATGGCCGGGACCAGCGCGTTTTGGGTCTTTAGCTCAGCTGGTAGAGCGCCACGTTTACACCGTGGATGTCATCGGTTCGATCCCGGTAGGACCCACCAGGAAAACCCCGTTGCCCTGCCATTCGTGGCAGGCAGCGGGGTTTTTTCATACCTGGATGCGGACTGCCATTGTCAGACCCCTGCCTTACGTTGCTGGAATGGAAAAGGTCATCGTGCAAACAAACGGCAACGGAATTCCGACGGCGGTGCTGAGCCGGGGCAGGGAATGGGCTGTGGGTGCCGAGCCTCTCAGGTGGTTTGAGCGCATCAACTGGTGGGAGACCAGCCGGCGCATGCCAAAGGGCAACAGTGGCGTTGACGTTGAGGTCCTGCAGCTGCAGGTCAGGCTGGGAAACAACAGCAGGTCCGCCTTGACCACGCTGTACCTCCAGCGGGATGGGCTCGGCGGCGGCTGGCACCTCCGGGAAACTGTGGCGGGAGCGGCTTAGGTACCGGGTGCCTTCCGGCTGTTTCCGGGCATTGGAAAACCCTCCACCGCGACTATTGGGGGATGCCGCGGGGGAGGGCTTGCAATGAATATACCGTGAACTGCCGGAAACAAAAAGTCATGTTCCGTTCTGTGTCGCACACGCCGGCGTTTCGGCCGACGGCAGCAGGCTGCTACTGCCGAACGGGGATGAACACGCGGGGCTGCTCCGTCCACGTATCGGCCATTTGGGACATGGTCCGCCGCATGATCCGGTCTGAGGCTTCGCGGGCCGAGGTGGCGTCGCCCCTGGCGATTGCCTCCGCCACATCCTCATGCCACTGCAGGGCGGCCTGGTGCGGGTGGTCGGGCATCAGGCCGTGGACGGTGCGGCCGGTCAGGGTTTCGGCAACCTGCCCCATGAGGTTCGCGAACATCTCGTTGCCGGACCCCGAGAGCAGCAGTGAGTGGAACCGGATATCCAGCTCCAGGAAGCGCGCAACTTCGCCGTTGTTGCCGGCCTCGCGCATGGCGCGGGCAACGTCGACGAGTTCCATCCGCAGGGGTGCCGGGGCGTTCTGTGCCGCCAGCTCGGCAGCGGCCGGTTCCACTGCTGCGCGCAGCTCGGCGAGGGAGCGCAGCTGGGCGCCGCGTGCGTCGCTGGCCAGGCGCCACCTTATGACCTGCGGATCAAAGGGATTCCAACGGCTTGACGGCAAGACCCGGATGCCCACGCGCTTGGTGGTTTCCACCAGGCCCAGAGACTGCAGCACCCGCACCGCTTCGCGGATGACTGACCGGGAAACCTTCAATTCAACCTCGAGCTGCTCGGCCAGCATGACATGGCCGGCAGGAAGATCCCCCGAGATGATCCGCGTGCCCAGGTTGTCGATGGCACGGTGGTGGAGGCTGCTGGTCATGAAGCTAAGCCTAGTTGTTGGCAGGCGTCCGGACTTCAGGCCGGCCCCCGCTCGCCCGGGACACCGCGGCGCGGCAGCCCTAGACTGGCACCGACACAATCGGTTCCATGACGCGGACGTTACTTTCGCGTCACCGCCAGAATATATATGCTTTATTCCGACCCCCTGATCTGCCCCGGCGCCTTCCCTCCTGCGGAAGCCGGCAGCCGAGGCGAACAATGAATTGGAGTTATTGATGTCTGCACACATCGGTGTCACCGGCCTCGCCGTCATGGGCGCCAACCTGGCCCGCAACCTGGCCCGGAACGGGTTCACGGTTGCCCTCCACAACAGGTCAGTGGAGAAGACTGACGCCCTGCTGGAGAAGCACGGCTCGGAAGGGGACTTCATCCGGACCGAAACCCTGCAGGAACTGGTTGATTCCCTGGAAAAGCCGCGCCGAGTGCTGATCATGGTCAAGGCCGGCAAGCCGGTGGACTCGGTCATCGAGCAGCTCGAGCCGCTGCTGGAGCCGGGCGACATCATCATCGATGCCGGCAACTCCCACTATGAGGACACCCGCCGCCGGGAAGCCGCGCTGGCCAAGAAGGACCTTCACTTCGTGGGCGTCGGCGTGTCCGGCGGTGAGGAAGGCGCACTGAACGGTCCCTCCATCATGCCCGGCGGCTCCAAGGAGTCCTACAAGGCCCTCGGCCCCCTGCTGGAGAAGATCTCCGCAAAGGTCGACGGCGAGCCCTGCTGCGCGTGGATCGGCACCGACGGTGCGGGACACTTCGTCAAGATGGTCCACAACGGCATCGAGTACGCCGACATGCAGGTCATCGGCGAGGCCTTCGACCTCCTGCGCTCCGGCGCCGGTATCGAGCCTGCCGAACAGGCAAAGATTTTCACCGAATGGAACAAGGGCGAGCTGTCCTCCTTCCTGATCGAAATCTCCGCGGAAGTCCTGGGCCATGTGGATGCCAGGACCGGAAAGCCGTTCGTCGACGTCGTGGTTGACGCCGCCGGACAGAAGGGCACGGGCCGCTGGACCGTTATCTCAGCCCTGGAACTCGGCTCCCCGGTGTCCGGGATCGCCGAGTCCGTCTTTGCCCGCGCCCTCTCCTCCCAGGCTGCCCAGCGCAAGCTGGGCCAGGAACTCCTGGCCGGCAACGAGGTTAAGGTGGAAATTCCGGAGACGTTCGTCGAGGACGTCCGCCAGGCCCTCTACGCCTCCAAGCTGGTCTCCTACGCCCAGGGCCTGGACATGCTGACCTCCGCTGCCAAGGAATACGGCTGGGACCTGAAGCTGGACGAGATCGCTTCCCTGTGGCGGGCGGGCTGCATCATCCGCGCCGAACTGCTGAAGGACATCACCAAGGCCTACGCCGCCGATGAGAAGCCGGCCAACCTGCTGTTCGCCCCGGCCTTCACCAAGGCGATTGCAGATGCCCTGCCGGCGTGGCGCCGCGTGGTTGCAACGGCCGTCCAGCTGGGCATCCCGGTACCGGTGTTCTCCTCATCGCTCGCGTACTACGACGGCCTGCGCCGCAAGCGCGTGGCCGCCGCCCTGATCCAGGGCCAGCGCGACCTGTTCGGTGCACACACTTACGGCCGCGTTGACACCGAAGGAACCTTCCACACCCTGTGGGGCGAGGACAAGTCCGAAATTGAAGCGGTGGACACCCACTAGTATCCCCGCTGCCGCATAACAAAGGCGGGCAGTTCCCCGGTCACCCGGTGGAACTGCCCGCCTTTGTCTATGGCTGCTAATGAATCAGATCCGGTATTCGATGTCGTATTCTGCCGGGTCCACGGCCGGCTTGGTTTCCCGTTGCGCGTCGCGGTGCCGCCATTTGGCGGGAACGCCGGTAACGATGGATTCCGGTGGCGCGTCCTTGACCACTACGGCATTGGCGCCAACCGCGCTGTCCCGGCCGATGGTGATCGGTCCCAGGATCTTCGCGCCGGCACCAATGGTGACGCGGTCACCGATGGTGGGGTGGCGCTTGATCCTGGCCAGGGACCGTCCGCCCAGCGTCACACCGTGGTAGATCATTACGTCCTCGCCGATCTCGGCGGTCTCGCCAATGACCACGCCCATGCCGTGGTCGATGAAGAAACGGCGGCCTATGGTCGCGCCCGGATGGATTTCGATACCGGTCCAGGACCGGCCCAGCTGCGACAGGAGCCGCGCCGGAAACCGCAGTGACGGGTTCTGCCACATGCGGTGGGTCAGCCGGTGGATCCATATGGCGTGGAGACCGGAATAGGCGAAAAAGTTCTCAAAAGAACCTCGAGCCGCCGGGTCGTGGGACCGGGCGGCGTCGAGGTCTTCCTTCAGTCTTGCGAAAAAGCCCACAAAGTTCTTTCTACAGGAAACGGGCGGACAGCGGACTGATCAGCCGCGGATGTCGTCATAGAGCACGGTGGAGATGTAACGCTCACCGAAGTCGCACACGACCGCCACAATCAGCTTGCCGGCATTTTCCGGCCGCTTGGCCAGCTCCAGGGCCGCCCAAACGATGGCGCCCGAGGAGATGCCGCCCAGGATGCCTTCCTTGACGCCCAGTTCGCGGGCCACCCGGACGGAATCCTCAAGGGTGGCGTCAATCACTTCGTCGTAGACGCTGGTGTCCAGCAGTTCCGGGATGAAGTTGGCGCCCAGGCCCTGGATCTTGTGCGGGCCCGGGGCACCCCCGTTCAGGATGGCGGAGTCCTTGGGTTCCACGGCCACGATCTGGACGCCCGGCTTGCGTTCCTTCAGGACCTGGCCCACACCGGTGATGGTGCCGCCGGTGCCGATTCCTGCCACGAAAATGTCAACGGCTCCGTCCGTGTCTGCCCAAACCTCCTCAGCGGTGGTCTTGCGGTGGATTTCCGGGTTGGCTTCGTTGGCGAACTGCTGGGCCCAGATGGAGTTTTCCGTGTTGGCCACGATCTCCTGGGCCTTTTCCACGGCACCCCTCATGCCCTCGGAGCCTGGGGTAAGCACGATCTCGGCACCAAAGGCGCGGAGCATGACGCGTCGCTCCGTGGACATGGTCTCGGGCATGGTGAGGATGACCTTGTAACCGCGGGCGGCCCCCACCATGGCAAGGGCGATGCCCGTGTTGCCCGAGGTACCTTCGACAATGGTGCCGCCGGGCTTCAGGGCGCCGGACTTCTCCGCGGCGTCGATGATGGCAACACCGATGCGGTCCTTGACGCTGTTGGCCGGGTTGTAGAACTCCAGCTTCACGGCAACGGTGGCATCCAGCCCCTCGCTGAGCCGGTTCAACCGGACCAGCGGGGTCCCGCCGACCAGTTGCGTCACATCGTCATAGATCCGTGCCATGTACATACGCCTATCTCTAAGGGGTGAATACTGAGGTCAGCCTAACGAGGCCGGGTAACGGTAGCTAAGCGTTAAGCCACGCAGAGTAATATTTCCGGGCCTTGGCCAGCTTAGGGTTGATGATCACCTGGCAGTACCCCTGCTCGGGGTGTTTGGCGTAGTAATCCTGGTGGAATTCCTCCGCCACATGGAACCGTGGGAGGCGGCTGACCTCGGTGACGATCGGATGCGGCCACAGGGCCTGGTTGCGTTCGATCGCCTCTTCAAAAAGGATCTTCTCCTCGGTGGTCTCGTAGAACATCGAGGAACGGTACTGGGTGCCCACGTCGTAGCCCTGGCGGTTCAGCGTGGTGGGATCATGCAGGGCGAAGAACATGTCCAGGATGACCTCCGCGGGGATGATTTCCTCATCGAAGGTCACCGCCACAACTTCGGCGTGGCCCGTGGTTCCGCTGCAGACAGAGTAGTAGTCAGGGTCCGGATCGTGGCCGCCGGTGTAGCCGGACACCACCGAAGTGACGCCCCTGGTCTTCTGGTAGACGGCATCAAGGCACCAGAAGCAGCCCCCGCCAAGAACAAAAGTTTTCATGACCTCTTCAATGGTTGACGGCGCAGGATCATTCCCCGGCGGCCCGGCGCGGCCGGTGCAAACTGCGGCGGCCGGTACCCAATGGGGTAAAACTAAGACTATGGAACCTGTGGACACCGACGTTACCGGCCAGGCAGATCACGACGGCGAAACCTCCTCCGACACGCCGGCCCCGACCGGTTCCGCGGACAACCCCACGCTGGCTGAGTTGCTCTTGGCCGTCGAGGAACTGTGGCCGGAATCCCTTGCGGAGAATTGGGACGAGGTGGGCCTGGTGGCAGGGCACCCTTCGGCGTCCGTGTCCAAGGTGATGTTCGCGGTCGATCCCACTCTGGAAGTCATCGACGAGGCTGTGGAGTGGGGAGCCGAACTGCTTATTACCCACCACCCGTTGCTGCTGAAGGGCGTCACGTCAGTGGCTGCCACGTCGGCAAAGGGCCGGGCTGTCCACCGCCTGATTGAGTCGGGAACGGCGCTGCTGACGGTACACACCAACGGGGACTCCGCCGTCGGAGGTGTCTCCGATGTCCTTGCCGACGCGCTGGGGCTCCAGGACGTCGCGCCACTCACCGTTGCCGCCAACGGACTTCCGGAGGAAGGCATCGGGCGGGTGGGCGACCTGGCGGACGCCATGAGCCTGGGCGACTTTGCAGCCCGGGTTTTCGGCATCCTTCCGTCCGTGGCAGGGGGAGTGCGGGTTTCCGGTGACAAGGACGGGCTGGTGCGGCGGATCGCGGTATGCGGCGGCGCCGGCGACTCCCTGTTCAATGAGGTGCGGGCCAGCAACGCCGATGTCTACGTAACGGCAGACCTGCGCCACCATCCAGCGTCGGAGGCGCGTGAGGCTGCCCTCAACGGGCGGCCCTACCTGGTGGATGTGTCCCACTTTGCCAGCGAGTGGCTTTGGCTGCCTGCGGCGGCGGCAGCCCTGGGCAACGTCCTGGCGGACCAGGGCCATGAGGTGGAGATCCGGGTCAGCACCACCAACAGTGATCCGTGGGATTTCATCCTGACCCCTGGCTAGCATTCGGCGCCGGGTCAGGCAGGGGAGCGGGCCACGCGCTAGAGTCTAGGAAGCGCCGGTACGGTGCCCGGCTGCGGCCGGAAGGGATCCAGCGGAGGTAACAGTGGCCAAGGCAGCACCGGCGGAACAGTTGAAGTTGCTCGAACTGCAGGGGCTAGACGCCAGGCTCAAGGGACTCGCCAACCGCCGCCGCACCTTGGAAAATGATCCCCGTATCAAGGACCTTGAGGCCGCACTGTCCGTGGCGAACGGTGAACTCGGCGCAGCGAAGGTGGCCGTCCATGACGCCGAGGCCGAGCTGAAAAGGGCCGAGGCCGACGTCGAGCAGGTGGCTTCGCGGATCGAACGCGACGAGGCCCGGCTCAACAGCGGCACCGGGCTGTCCAAGGATCTGGTGGCCCTGCAGAAGGACATCGCTTCGCTGAACAAGCGGCGGTCGGATCTTGAAGACGCGGAACTGGAAGTCATGGAGCGGCTGGAATCGCTGCGGGAACGGCAGGCAGCCCAGCAGCAGATCGTCGATGACATCCAGGGATCTTTCGGAACCATCAGGGCCGAGCTTGATGCCGCCCTGGCGGAGGTGGAAACGGAGGCGGCGGGGATTGGTGCCCAGCGCGCCGCATTCGCCGCCGGCCTGGATGCCGGAATGCTGGCGGTTTACGAAAAGACCCTGGCAAAGCGGGGAGTCGGCGCAGCTCGCCTCTTCCACGGCACCTCCGAGGCCTCGGGCATGAAGCTCAGCCCCGGCGACCTTGCCGAGATCAGGGCCGCTGCCGCCGACGACATTGTTTTCTGCCCGGACTCGGGGGCCATCCTGGTCCGCTCCGACGATTGGTCCTGAACAGCCGGCAATGGCCCGCGGGGTAAATCAGCCGGGCAGGATGATGTTCAGGGCGTGCGGCTTGCGGGCGGTACCGGCCACCAGTTCGGTGTCCCACTTTTCGCGCGCTGCCTTCAGGAGGTCCGACGGCGACACCGGGGCTTTGCCCCGCCTCACCAGCAGGTGCCGCGCCAGTTCGCCCCGGGTGTGCTTGGCGAAGTGGCTCACCACCTTGCGGACGCCGCCGGTCTCCGTGAAGACGTTCACGGCAACGGTCTGTTCCGGCGGCGGAGCCCACGCGGCAGCGTAGGTGCTGGAGCGGCAATCCACCAGCAGGTGTCCCTGTGCTGCGGCGCCAAGCGCGCCGGCAAGATGCGCCTTCCAGAACGGAGCCAGCCGGCCGACATCGGGCAGTGCGGCGCCCATGGACAAGCGGTAGGCCGGGACGCTGTCGCTGAAGCGGAGCGCACCCCAGAGCGCCGAAATTACCACGACCGCCTCATCCGCCTTCCGGCGCTGGGCAGGTGTCAGCGTACGGTAGCCCAGGGCGTCATACAGTACGCCGGAGTAGATACTGTGTGCCGGTGCCGCGGGCTCGCCGTGCAGGCGTGTGTTGCGTTCGACGTCGTCCCGCAGCGATGCTCCAACGCCCAGCAGCGCAAGGGCGTCCTCATGCGCGCTGACCGTACCCAGCGCATCGAGGACCTTGGCGCGGCAGGGGTTCAGATCCGGAAAGCCCAGGGAGGACCAGTCGACGGCGGGACCACTGGGCGCGGGTGTCTTGCCTTCGGAAGGGGGAAGCAGAATCAGCACCGTCCGATCCTACCGGCGGCAGCAGCAGCCGCCGGGCGCCGGTAGGATGGACGCGGATGGGACAGCCAGACGGCCGCGCGCTACGCAAGTGGCTCGAGGAACGTCCGGGCTCCGCAGGGCAGGGTGGTGGGTAACACCCACTCGGGGTAACCCGCAGGCCAGTGCCACAGAAAACAGACCGCCCGCGTTCCCGGCCATGCCGGGAACAGCAGGTAAGGGTGAAACGGTGGTGTAAGAGACCACCAGCTTCCCGGGTGACCGGGAAGGCTAGGTAAACCCCACCCGGAGCAAGGCCAGACAGGACACGTTCGAGGGCTGCCCGCCCGAGTGTCCGGGTAGGCCGCTGGAGGGTGCCGGCAACGGTACTCGTAGATGGATGGCCGTCGCTCCCTTGCCGGTAACGGCGGGGGAGAACAGAACCCGGCGTACCGGCTGTCCCATCCACATATCGCGTTTGACCACGGGCAATGTGTCGGGGATGCTGGACCGTGCCCGTAATTCCTGACCCCCGCCCCGACGCCCGGGTGCCTGTTGCCGGTGCCCGGTCACAGGTCGCTGCACTGGCCGGATTCCTTGCCCTCTCCGCCCTGGCCTGGGTGCTCGCCTCGGCCCCCATCATCCTGAATGCCAATGGCTGGTACGCCGGTTCGGTGAAGGCTCCCTGGATGCCGCCGTCGTGGATGTTCCGGACCACGTGGATGGGGCTGTACGCCGGGGTGGCCGCAGCGGCATGGCTGGTGTGGCGCAGGGGCGGCCTGACCGGCGGAACCCGTACCGGCTATGTACTCCAACTGCTGCTCAACACTGCCTGGCCGGCGGCATTCTTCGGGCTGTATCCAATGCTTGGAGCGCCGGCCCTCTGGGCGGCATTCCTGATTATCTGCGCACTTACAGGCACCCTTGCGTTCCTCATCCTGCGGTTCGGACCTGTCGACGCCGCCGCCGGGGTCCTGGTGCTGCCGTATTTCTCCTGGCTTGTCTTCTCCGCCAGCCTGAACCTGTATGCCGCCATGCATAACTGAGAGGCCACCGCCGCATACCGTGTGAGTGATTTCACGCAGCGCAAGCGTGTTCCGTGTGGGGCGCCAAATTAGAATGGATACCGGACGCAGGAGTTCTACCGCCGAAAGTTGCGTTCGCAGCCGGCGGTTTTTCTTTGCACGCGATCCAGGTGCCTGGGGGCCATCCCTGCAGGTGCCGGTGCCCCTGGACATCATCAGGTGGCCTACATCCGTGTACGAGGACGTACACGGCTGAACCGAGGAAGGTATTTCTGTGAGCCAGACGTCTGATTCTTGTCTTGATACGTGGATGGGCCGGGAGGCCCTGGCTGAGGCCATGATCCCGGTCATCGGCAGGCTGTACCGCGAAAACAACGTGGTGACCAGCATCCACGGCCGGAGCCTGATCAACAAGTCCACCATGAACATCCTCAAGGCACACCGTTTTGCGCGCCGGATGAGCAAGGACGAACTGCTCCTGGAGGACACCGCACCCCTGCTCAACACGTTGGCCGGCCTGGATCTGGGCGCTGCCGCGATCGATATCGCCCGCCTGAACCAGAAATTCAAGGAAGAAGGCGACGGAGCCACCCTTGAAGAGTTCCTTCGGGCCGAACTCGCCGAGATCGTTGGCAAGCGTGGTGCCGACGAGCGCACCAGCACCGACGTGGTGCTCTACGGCTTCGGCCGCATCGGGCGGCTCCTGGCACGCCTGCTGATCGAAAAGGCCGGTGGCGGCCACGGACTGCGGCTGCGCGCCATCGTGGTCCGCCGCGGGTCCGACAACGACCTTTCCAAGCGGGCCAGCCTGCTCCGCCGGGACTCCGTGCATGGTTCCTTCGAGGGCACCATCCGGATCGATGAAGAAGCCAACACCATCACGGCCAACGGCGTCCGCATCCAGGTGATCTACTCGAACGACCCCGCCACTATCGATTACACCGCGTACGGAATCAAGGATGCCCTGGTGGTGGACAACACCGGCCGCTGGCGGGACGCCGAAGGGCTGTCCCAGCACCTGCAGAGCGAGGGCGTGGCCCGCGTCCTGCTGACGGCTCCGGGCAAGGGCGAGCTGAAGAACATCGTCCACGGCATCAACCACCGCGACATCACAGATTCGGACAGGATCGTCTCGGCGGCGTCCTGCACCACCAACGCCATCACTCCGGTGCTGAAGGCCATCAACGACAAGTTCGGCGTGATCCACGGTCACGTGGAAACCGTGCACTCCTTCACCAACGACCAGAACCTGATCGACAACTTCCACAAGGGCGACCGCCGCGGACGTTCCGCCGCGCTGAACATGGTCATCACCGAAACCGGTGCCGCCAAGGCTGTAGCCAAGGCGCTGCCCGAACTCCTGGGCAAGCTCACCGGAAGCTCCATCCGCGTGCCCACCCCGGACGTCTCCCTGGCTATCCTGAACCTCACCCTTGAAAACGGCACCACCAAGGATGAGGTGAACAACTACCTGCGCGAGATGTCCCTGCACTCGGACCTGCGCAAGCAGATCGACTACATCGACTCGCCCGAGGTTGTCTCCACCGACTTCGTGGGCTCCCGCCGTGCAGGCATCGTTGACGGCCTGGCCACGGTTTCCACGGACAAGAACCTGGTCCTGTACGTCTGGTACGACAACGAATTCGGCTACAGCTGCCAGGTGGTCCGGGTCATGGAGGAAATGGCCGGCGTAAACCCGCCGTCGTTCCCCGCCAAGGAAAGCGCGGCCGCCCTGGCCGCGATCGCCGTCTGACCAAAAGCGACACGTCCTGCCAGTTCCCGGCTGGTTCACTGGAATCAGCCGGGAAACCGGACCAGACTGGTGGCATGGACAACGAATCGACGCTTCAGCACGAAACCACCCTCGAACACGCCCTGGACGTGGCAAAAGCCAACCATAAGGAAGCTGTGCGCCTGCTTGAGCGCGCGCGTGCAGGGCAGAAGACGGGCGATGTCAGCGATGAGCGGGTACGCCAGCTCGAGGGCCTGCTGTCAATCGCCGAGGAGGATCTTCGCAGGGTCACGAAGGAGCAGTAGGGGCTGGGGGCTGGGGAACGTGTGACCCGTCACTCGTCCTCAACAGTGTGGATATCCCTGGCCGGCCTGGTGCTTTGACCTAGGCTCTTGGGGTGCCTGACTTTCCCTTTTCGCCGTTGACGCCGTGACCGCCAGCTGGTCAGCATACCGCCGCGCACGCCGCCGGTCCCGGCAGGCCTGGGCCATTTTGGCCGCAGCCGCGGTGGGTATCGTCGTCGCACTGGCCTGGTTTTTCGCAGCCGGCCAATTCGGCGCTGGGCCAACACAGCGGGGACCGTCCGAGGCGCCCGTGTTCGACGCCGGCTGGATGAAGCCGGTGCAGGAGCCCAATCCGGTACCGCCCGGTACCGCGCTGTCGGCGCTGGACGGCCTGCCCGTGAAGGGCCGGGCGCCGGGCACCAACTACAGCCGGGAGGCCTTCGGCCAGGCATGGCTGGACGTCGACCGGAACGGGTGTGATACCCGCAACGACATCCTTCGCAGGGACCTGTCCGGCGTGGTGTTTTCCGAGGGCTCCACGTGCAGCGTCACTGCCGGGCACCTCCTCGAACCCTATACGGGCAGGGACGTTGACTTCCGCCGCGGCTCCGAGAGCAGCCGCGCCATCCAGATTGATCACGTGGTGGCACTTGGCGATGCCTGGCAAAAGGGCGCGCAGGGCCTGGGAGCCAAGGAACGCCAGAACCTGGCCAACGATCCACTGAACCTCATCGCCGCGGATGGTGCAGCCAACCAGCAGAAGAGCGCCGGGGACGCCGCCACCTGGCTGCCCAAAAACACGGCCATCCGCTGCCACTATGTGGCCCGCCAGATCTCAGTGAAAGCGGCGTACGGACTGTGGGTGACTCCGGCGGAAAAGGACGCCATGAAGCAGGTCCTCGGTTCATGCCCGAAGCAGCAGACCATCACCGTCCGCTGAGCGCGTCCAAAGGCTTCAGTGGCCGAACGGATCCGGATCGACCCCGGGCATCCAGGTCAGCCCCGGAACGCCCCAGCCGTTCTTCTTGGCCTGCTTCATGGCCTTCCGGGAGTAGCGGTCAATCAGGCGGTTGACGTACAGCTTGCCGTCCAGGTGGTCGTACTCGTGCTGGATCACCCTGGCGAACCAGCCCGTGGCCTCAAACCTGACGGGATTTCCATCCCCGTCGAAGCCCTCAACACGGGCCCATTCGGCGCGTTTAAGCGGGTACTGCTCACCCGGGAAGGACAGGCAGCCCTCTTCCTCCTCGTCCGGGTCCGGTGCCGCCCCGGAAACCTTGGAGAGAGTGAGGACAGGATTGACCACGACGCCGGTTGGGGGAGCGCCGTCGTCATTGGCGTACTTGTAGACGAAGATGCGCTTGCCGACGCCGATCTGCGGGGCGGCAAGGCCAACGCCGTTTGCGGCATCGTTGGTTTCGAACATGTCGGCGATCAAGGTCCGCAGTTCGTCGTCGAATACCTCCACCTCGGCAGCGCGGCGGTGCAGGACGGGCTCGCCCCAGATGGTGATCGGCAGAACGGTCATGTCAGTAGTCCTTTGGCTTCGCGGTGTCCCCGGGCTGCAATGCACGTACCCCGGCGGGGCACAACAAAAGAGGCCGCACCGGATATCCGGTGCGGCCTCCCTTATTGACGGCTGCATATGCCGCCCCGTGAGGGTGAGCGACGGGGGTTGAACCCGCGACCTCCTGGACCACAACCAGGCGCTCTGCCAACTGAGCTACGCCCACCATGTGCCTCAAGGGATTCTCGCCTCAGCGGCTCCCTGGAAACGCAACTCAAATAGCTTACCTGCTCGGAAGGGGTGCTTTGTCCACTTTTGCCGTTTTCAGCAAAATTTCATCCGAACGTGGCGCAGATTACTCTTCCGCCTCCACCCCGGCACCGCCATTGGTGATGGCCCGGGCAATCTTCTGCGCCGTGGCGCTGTCGGGTCCGGGGGCGGGAACGAAGACTGCCTCCCGGTAGTAGCGGAGTTCATCAATCGAGTCCTTGATGTCTCCCAGCGCGCGGTGGCCGCCCTTCTTGGCCGGTGACTGGAAATAGGCCCTGGCGTACCAGCGGCGGGAGAGCTCCTTGATGGTGCTGACATCAATGACACGGTAGTGGAGGTGCTCCACCACGGCGGGCATGTCCCGGGAGAGGAAGACGCGGTCGGTCCCCACCGAGTTGCCGCCGAGCGGCGCCTTCCGCGGGTCCGGGACCCACTTTGAGATGTACTCCATGACGGCGGCTTCCGCCTCTTCCATCGTCTTGCCGTTCGGCAGTTCCGCCAACAGCCCTGACTTGGTGTGCATGTCGCGGACGAAATCGGACATCTGCGCTACGGCGGCGTCGTCGGGCTTGATGACGACGTCAACGCCGTCCCCGAGAATGTTCAGTTCCGAATCAGTGACCAGGGCTGCCACCTCGATCAGGGCGTCGTTCTTGATGTCCAGACCGGTCATTTCGCAGTCGATCCAGACGATTCGTTCGTTAGATATAGGCACCGGACCAGCCTACCGTTACACTCCCTGACGCCCGGCCGATGCTAGGATTTCGGGTACACGGCGGGTCGCCCTTCCGCCCTTTAAACCTTGTCCCGGCCAGCCCGCGTGGGCCGCCGGGTGAACAGCGGAGACGCACGAAGATTGGACGATCCTGAAATGACGGCGCCCGTGCCCGCGATGGGGGAGATGGCGGCGGCCGGCATTGCCGGGGAAGGCAGTGCCGAGGTGGACAATCCCCGCTCGCCCCTGCTTGCCGGTTTCCTGGGTTCCATGTTCATGCTGATCGGATCGATCGGTGTTGGCTGGCTGGCCCCCGTTTCCGAGCTGCGCCGCATGCCCCTCTTCATTTGGATGCGCACCGAGGCCCCGGGCGTGGCCCTGTCCATTGTCCTGGTGGCCGGAGGGGGCATGCTGCTGGTGCGCGCGTGGCTCCGGCTTGGGCAGAAAGTCCGCGTGTGGGGTGACCAGGCGCGGAGGGCAACCCTGACCGCCGTGGTGGCCTGGGGACTTCCCATGGCGTTCAGCGTGCCTCTGTTCAGCCGCGATGTATACGCGTACATCGGCCAGGGGCGCCTGATGGTGGAGGGATTCAACCCCTACGAACACGGCATCTCCGCCCTGTCCAACTACTTCCAGCTCGGCGCCGACAAGATGTGGACCGAGGCGCCGGTTCCCTACGGACAGCTGTTCCTATGGCTTGAACAGTTCATCGTATGGGTCACCGGCGTCCAGCCCGAGACCTGCATCATGCTGTTCCGCCTGGCCTCCCTGGCCGGGGTAGCGCTGTGCGTCATTTACGTGCCCCGCCTCGCCGAACTGCACGGCGTCAACCCCCACAGGGCACTCTGGCTCACCGTGGCCAATCCGCTCTTCCTGACCAACTTCATCGCCAGTGTGCATAACGACTCACTGATGATCGGGCTGGCCCTGGCCGGGTTGTACTATTCCGCAACCCACCGGCAGATCCGCGCCATCATTCTGGTCACGCTGTCCATCGCGGTGAAACCCATCACCATTGTCTTCCTGCCGTTCATCGGCCTGTTGTGGGCCGGCAGGAAGGCAGGATGGCTCCGAAAGATGGCCTTCTGGACGTTGACGGCCGGACTGAGCCTGGGGCTCCTGACCGCGATGAGCATGGTTAACGGATTTGGCTTTGGCTGGATCAACGGCCTCTCAGCTCCCGGCAGCATTTCCATCTGGTATGCCCCCGTGGGCCTGATCGGAATGGTGGTTGCATCCCTGGCCACGGCTTTGGGTTTTGACGGATCAGTTCCCGCCGGCTGGGTGTTCGACGCCGGGAAGCTGCTTGCGGTGGGCATCATCGCCTGGCAGGTTTTCAAGGGGGACTACGACCGCCTCATGCGCCGCCTTACGCTCGCCCTGGCAGCGGTGGTGCTGCTGGCCCCCATCATCCAGGCCTGGTACGTCGTCTGGCTGATACCGCTGTTCGCCGTGACCGGCATCCGCAACGACTGGCAGGTGAAGGCGCTGTATTTCGTGGTGTCCTTCTTCATGATCTATGCCATCTCGGACCAGCTGGACGTGTTCCCGTATCTTCAGACCCAGGACCTGGGCTTTGCCCTGGCCCTGGCCAGGGTGGCCGCAGCGCTGACGGCGCTCCTGTTTGCCCTGTACCTGATCTTTTGGGATCCCGGGACCCGCCGGCTGTTCCGCAAAACGCACGAACCCGTCGTCGAACGGCCCGTGATTTAACGCCGGGCCATCACTTCCCGGTTGCTGCCGCGCCCCCCAGGCGCCGCAGGGCCTCCCTCTGCGACAGTGGGCTCAAAGCGCCCGAGTGACGGCTGACGAACGCCTCCACCCATTCAGGTGCAGTCCTGGCATATTGCCGCAGCGCCCAGCCGATCGCCTTCCGGATGAAGAACTCGGGGTCTCCGATGTTCTGTTCGATGACGTCCGCGAGCAGTTGGGGGTCGGTGGCCTTTCCGGCGCGAAGCTGGGAGGTAATGGAAGCCCTGCGGATCCACACGTCCGGATCGCGGCTCCACTGCCTGAGGACGGCGGACATGGTTTCGCCGTGCGCCAGCAGCAGGCCGCAGATCCGGCCGGACACGCCATCGGCAAAATCCCACCACGCGCCCGTCCTGATGATCTCCTCGTACACGGGAAGCATGTCCATCCAGCCGCCCAGCAGGTGGTGTGCCGTCAGGTCGATGGCGGCGTACCGCTCCTCCCGGAAGGTTGAGCTCCGCCACAGTTCCAGGACGGTGGCGCGCAGCTGCGCCGCGGATGCGGGCGGAAAGTCCCGGACGGCCTGGGCAGTGACCCGCCGAACCTCGGGTACCCGGACGCCCAGCGAAGGTATCCGGGACTTCATGTAGGCCTGCGCGCCGGCAGCCCGCTCCGGGTCGGCCATCGCGCGAAGCGCCGCCTTGACGGCTGCGACGAGATCCTGGTCAGCGGCGGATTCCATGCAGCAACCTTAGCCATTGCGGGGGACCGGGTGAGGTACGCTGATGAGCGCTAACACCCAGCGACCCAAAGGGGATCCATGCCCGAAACCGAAGTCCACCTCGCCCACGGACCCTACTCCGCCGTCGTAACCCTCCGGGGCGGGGCGCTGCGCGAACTGCGCCACAACGGCAGGAACCTGGTGGTGGGCTTTGGCCCGGAGGGCGCCGTGCCCGACTACCGCGGAGTCATCTGTGCCCCCTGGCCCAACCGGCTCGCGGACGGCACGTACACCTATGCCGGCAGGTCTTACGCCGCCGCTGTCAACGAACCTGAACGGGGCTCCGCCCTCCATGGCCTTGCGATCCACCGGGCATGGGAACTTGTTGAGGCCACAGCGGCCCAGGCAGTCTTGCGCTGCCGCATTCCGTCAGGCCCCGATTACCCCGCCGACCTGGAACTAACGGTCACGTACTCCCTTTCGGACGACGGCCTCCAGGGAACGGTGCAGGCGGTCAACGCCGGTTCTGTTTCAGTACCGTACGGAGTGTGCCCGCATCCCTATCTCGTGGCCGGTCCTTCGCCCTTGGATGACTGGTCGCTGGAACTTCCCGCCGATACCTACCTGGAGGTCACGCCGGACCGGCTGCTCCCCGTGGGAATGCGGCAGGTTGACCAGGGCCGCTTCGACTTCCGCTCCCCGCGGCGCCTGGCGCAGGTAAAGATCGACCACGCTTTTACGACCCTTGGCCGGGACGCTGCCGGTTTGGCCCGGGTCCGGGTGACGGATCCGTCGGGGACAGGTGTTGAACTGGAGTGGGGGCCGGAGTGGCCCTGGGTCCAGGTGCACACCGGGGACAAACCCGCGGGGCCCGACCGTCTTGGCCTGGCGGTGGAACCCATGACGTGCCCGCCTGACGCCCTGCATTCCGGGACGGACCTGGTGCACCTGCAGCCCGGCGGATCCCATTCTGCCAGCTGGATTATCCGCGCACTGGGCTAGCTGCCCTTGCTGCAGCGGTATGCGTCCACCCGGCGCGCTGCAGCCATGCGGCGCATAGCGACGTCCACTGCTGCGGCCCGGGCTCGCCTGTGGCAAGTCCCAGGCCGTGCCGTCCGTGCGGAAAGACGTGGAGTTCCGCGGGAACGCCTGCGGCAAAGAGAGCCCTGGCGTAGTTCAGGCTGTTGCTCACAGGCACGGCCGCGTCGTCGGCAGTGTGCCAGAGGAACGCCGGGGGCGTGAGGGGCGTGACGTTCAGTTCCGCTGACAGGGCCGTCAGAAGATCCGACGGCGGCGCGTCGCCCAGGAGGTTCTGCACAGATCCCTGATGCGCTTGGGAGGTCATGGAAGCCACGGGGTAGCAAAGTACCGAAAGATCCGGAACGGCGGCAGGCACGTCCAGGCTCGGATTCCCCGTGGCGGCTGCCGTGGAGAGGGTGGCGGCCAGGTGCCCGCCGGCCGAGAAACCAAGGACGCCTGCGCGCCCACTGTCAACAGCCAGCCCGTGCTGCCCGCTGCGGATGTAAAGCATGGCTTCCTTGGCATCCTCCAGCGGGGCCGGATGCCGGTCCGGGGCCACCCGGTACCGCAATACGAACGCATGGATGCCCAGGCCGGCCAGCCAGTCCGCCACGGGCTCCGCCTCATGGTCCGCCTGGCGGGCATAGCCGCCTCCGGGCAGTACCAGGATCGCGGGCCGGGGTCCGCCGGCTTCCGGACATGCGGGGATGGCGGAGAGCCCACGGGGAGTTGTCACGCCGCTTCGGTGCTGCGCCGCAGCGTGACCTCGCCGGTGACGGCGCCCGGAGCGGCCTCTTCGCCCTCTTCGCCGTCCGGCCGGCCGCGTGTGGCCCGGGTGGCAAGCCGCCCGATATCTTCCAGGGGCAGGCGGACGGTTGAGAGGGCAGGCCGGAAGTCCCGCAGGGTTTCGATGTCGTCGAAGCCGGCGATCGCGGCGTCGCGGGGGATACGGAGCCCCTCTGCCCGGAGCGCCGCTGCCGTTCCGATGGCCATCACGTCGTTGACGGCGAAAATGCAGAGCTTCGGCGCAGCCTCTCCCGACCCGGGCGCTTTGATCCGTCCAGCCAGTTGAAGCCCGGCGTCATATCCGCCGGACCGGTTGAACGCGGTCCTGAGGACTTCCGCCTGAGGCCGCCCGGCCCGCTCCAGTCCTTCCTGGAAGCCGCGCACGCGGTCATCCGATGTGAGCAGGCCCTCTGGTCCGCCCACGATGACAAAGTCGCCGTCCCAGCCTGCCGCAAGTTCCGCGGCCAGCCGGCGGGCGAGCTCCTGGTTGGGGACTCTCACCACGTGGTAGCCCTCCTGGACAGTGGCGCCCACCACGGGATGTCCCACAACGGCCACCTGCCCGCCGTTCCGGCAGTACCGGTCAAGTTCTGCCGCGAGTTCGGCGTTGCCGTCCTGGTCCTCCGTCCGGCAGGAACGGGACCCTGCGATGACGATCGAATCAGCGCGGCGGGCGGCGAACGCGGCCACCGCTTCCCTTTCTTCCGTCGGTCCGCCGCCGGTGGTGGCCAGCAGCACCATCTTGTGCTGTTCCCTTGCCGCTTCCTGGACACCCCTGGCAATGGCGGCGAAGTAGGGGTCGGCGATGTCATGAACGATCAGGCCGATCAGGCCGGAACTGGACTTCGCCAGCCCCTGGGCCTGCGCATTGGGGATGTAGCCGAGCGATTCAGCCGCCTGCCGGACCCGCTCGGCGATGTCCTTGCCCGGCTTGCGGGCAGAACCGTTGAGCACGCGGGAGGCCGTGGCGGGCGAGACGCCGGCAAGGCGCGCCACCTCGGTAAGGGTACTTGCAGCCACTGCATCTCCTGATTGTCTGTCGGGGGCTCAAACGCTAAGCACATTATGGCAGGTCACCCCTCTTCCGGAAAGCGCTTGCCAACCATTAGCGCGGGGTGCATCATTGAACCAATGGGAACGCGCTTTCCCAACGAGCGTCAGAACATCGCCTACTCACCGTGGAGGACACATGGGCTTCGAAACCAAAACGATCCGTATTGCCATGAACGGCATCACCGGCCGGATGGGCTACCGGCAGCACCTGCTGCGGTCCATCCTGCCCATCCGCGATGCCGGCGGCTTCACGCTGGAAGACGGCACCCGGGTCCAGGTGGAACCCATCCTGGTGGGCCGCAACGAGGCCAAAATCCGCGAGCTGGCGGAGAAGCACAAGGTCTCGGAGTGGACCACCGACCTGGACGCCGTGATCAACGACCCCACTGTCGACGTCGTCTTCGATGCGTCCATGACCAGCCTGCGCGCCGCGACGCTGAAGAAGGCCATGCTGGCCGGGAAGCACATCTTCACGGAGAAGCCCACGGCCGAAACGCTGGAAGAGGCCATCGAACTGGCGCGCATCGGCAAGGAGGCCGGCGTCACCGCGGGGGTTGTTCACGACAAGCTGTACCTCCCGGGCCTGGTCAAACTCCGCCGCCTGGTGGATGAAGGCTTCTTCGGCCGCATCCTGTCCATCCGCGGGGAGTTCGGATACTGGGTCTTTGAAGGCGACATCCAGGCCGCCCAGCGGCCGTCCTGGAATTACCGCAAGGAAGACGGTGGCGGCATGACCACCGATATGTTCTGCCACTGGAACTATGTCCTTGAGGGCATCATCGGCAAGGTCAAGAGCGTCAATGCCACAACCGCCACCCACATCCCCACCCGCTGGGACGAAGCGGGCAAGGAATACAAGGCAACCGCGGACGACGCCTCCTACGGCATCTTCGAGCTGGAGACCCCGGGCGGGGACGACGTCATCGGCCAGATCAACTCCTCCTGGGCCGTCCGCGTCTACCGGGACGAACTGGTGGAATTCCAGGTGGACGGCACCCATGGCTCGGCTGTTGCCGGCCTGAACAAGTGCGTCGCCCAGCAGCGCGCCCATACACCCAAGCCCGTGTGGAACCCTGACCTGCCAGTCACCGAGTCCTTCCGCGACCAGTGGCAGGAAGTACCCGCCAACGCGGACCTGGACAACGGCTTCAAGCTGCAGTGGGAGGAGTTCCTCCGCGACGTGGTCGCCGGCCGCGAACACCGCTTCGGCCTGCTGTCCGCCGCCCGCGGCGTCCAGCTCGCCGAACTCGGCCTTCGCTCCAGCGAGGAACGCCGCACCCTCGACATCCCGGAGATCACCCTCTAATGACGTCCCTCATCCTTCCCTCCGAAGACGGCGGCACCAGGGAGTACCGGCTGCGGGGCGGTGCCACATGGGCCCGCCCCGCAGCACCCCTGACCGCACGACGGGCCTACGCGGCAGCCCACGTCATCCCCGAGGTCCTGGCAGACAATACCCCGGGTGCCCCGGCCCGGCTGGACTGGGACGCCACCATGGCCTACCGCCACGAACTGTGGTCCTACGGCCTGGGCGTTGCCGATGCCATGGATACCGCCCAGCGCGGCATGGGACTCGACTGGGCCGCCACCCAGCAGCTCATCAAGCGCACAGGCGTCGAAGCGGCCTCGGTGGTCGCCGCCGGCAATGCGGCAACCGCGGGCAAGACCGTCCGTGACCTCGTCTCCTGCGGTGCCGGCACCGACCAGCTCGACATCGACGCCCTGCCGTCCGGCGACGCCGGCATCAAGGCCGTCCTGGAGGCCTACCGCGAGCAAATCGCCGTCGTCAGCGAGGCCGGACCCAAGGTCATCCTCATGGCCTCCCGCGCCCTCGCCAAGGCAGCGCGCGGGCCCGAGGACTACCTCACGGTCTACTCCACCCTCCTGCAGGAAGTGGACCAGCCCGTCATCCTGCACTGGCTCGGCACCATGTTCGATCCCGCCCTCGCCGGCTACTGGGGGTCCGAGGACGTTGCGGCCGCCACCGAAACCTTCCTGGGCCTGATCAGGGACAACGCTGACAAGGTGGACGGCGTCAAGGTTTCGCTGCTCGACGCCGGCCACGAGGTCGCCCTGCGGGCAGCCCTGCCTGACGGCGTCCGTCTCTACACCGGGGACGACTTCAACTACCCGGAGCTCATCGACGGCGACGGCACCCACCACTCCGACGCCCTGCTGGGCATCTTCGCGGCCATCTACCCCGCTGCGTCGGTGGCACTGCAGAACTACGACGCCGGCAACGCCGCCAGGGCACGCGAGATCCTGGACTCCACCCGCGAACTGGGCAAGCACATCTTCAGCGCCCCCACGTTCTACTACAAGACCGGCATCGCCTTCATGTCCTGGCTCAACGGCAAGCAGCCCGGCTTCCAGATGGTGGGCGGCCTGCACTCGGGCCGCTCCGTGTGCCACCTCGCCAGGACCTTCGAACTGGCGGACCAGGCCGGGCTCCTCAGGGATCCGGCGCTGGCCGCCTTCCGGATGTCCGACTACCTGCGCATCAACGGGGTGGGAGCATGAGCGATTTCTCCCGCCTCTCCATCAACAGCGCCACCACCAAGAAGTGGACCCTCGCCCAGGTGGTGGAGGGCTGCGTGAACGCCGGCATTCCGGCCATCGGCCCCTGGCGGGACCGGGTGGCGGAAGCGGGCCTGGACAAGGCGGCGCGCCTGATCAAGGATGCCGGACTGCGCGTCTCCTCCCTGTGCCGCGGCGGCTTCCTCACGGCCGCCGACGCCGCCGGCCAGGCTGCCGCCCTGGCCGACAACCGGGCAGCGATCCTTGAAGCCGTGGCCCTGGACACCACGGAACTGTTCCTGGTGGTTGGCGGCCTCGCCCCGGGGGAAAAGGACATCGTGGGCGCCCGGCAGCGTGTGGCTGACCGGCTCGCGGACCTGGTCCCGTTCGCACAGGAAAACGGCGTCCGCCTGGTGCTGGAACCGCTGCACCCGATGTACGCCGCGGACCGCGCACTGATCTCCACCCTGGGGCAGGCCCTGGACCTCGCGGCGCCTTTCGACGCGGCAGCGGTGGGGGTCGCCGTCGACACCTTTCACGTCTGGTGGGATCCGGAACTTAAGGCGCAGATCGAACGGGCCGGCCGGGAGAACCGCATCGCCTCATACCAGGTGTGCGACTTCAACATGCCCATTGCCGCCGATCCGCTGCTCTCCCGTGGATACATGGGAGACGGCGTGGTGGACTTCGCCACGATCGGCACCTGGGTGCGCGACGCCGGGTACACGGGCGACATCGAAGTGGAAATCTTCAATCAGGAGATCTGGGACACGGACGGCGCCGCCGTCCTGGCCACGGTCAAGGAGAGGTACGCGGACCTCGTCCTGCCGTATGCCTGACCTGATGCAGACCGCGGGCTCCTGCTACGTCACGGCAGGAGCCTGCGCCCCACATGACAGGGCCCGGACCATCGGGGGGATGCCCCCAAGGGTCCGGGTCCTTCTCCTGTCCGCTGCTTATCCTGCCTTACACGTACAACGACGCGAACCGGCGGTACCTCGCCAGCACACCGGCGTCGTCCTTCCCCGGGGGAAGGTCGACGGCGTCTGCCGCCCAGGCAGGGAATCGTCCGGTGAGTGCCGCCACAGCCTGCCGGGCCGCGCCGTCGGCGACGTATTCGCCCGGCCGGGGGACAGAAATGGCTGTTCCCAGCAGCCTTGCCGCCACTTCCTGCACGGCCGCAGACTGGGCGCCCCCGCCCACCAGGAGGATCCGCCGGGCTGACACTCCCTGGTCCTGCAGTGCCGCCAGGCCGTCCGCCAGGGAGCAGACCACCCCTTCGACGGCGGCGCGCGCCAGGTTGGCGGGCGTGTAGTTGGCCCTCGTGATGCCATGCAGCGAACCGGTGGCATCCGGAAGGTTGGGCGTCCGCTCCCCATCGAAGTAGGGGACCAGGGTCAGGCCTCCGGCGCCGGGCCCGGCGGACAAGGCAAGCCGGTTGAACTCTGGCAGGTCCACGCCCAGCAAAGCGGCCGTGGCATCGAAGATGCGGGTGGCATTCAGGGTGCACACCAGCGGCAGGTAATGTCCCGCCGCGTCGGCAAACCCCGCTACGAGTCCGGAAGCGTCTGCCGCAGCTGTGTCCGAGATGGCGAACACCGTGCCGGAGGTGCCCAGCGACATCACTACGTCGCCCAGGCCCGCGCCCGCACCGAGGGCGGCGGCCGCATTGTCACCGGCACCTGCAGCCAGGATGGCACCTGACTGCGTCATCCCCGCAGACTCCAACGGTGCGAGGACCTTGGGCAGGGCCGGCACGTGGCCGAGTGCCGCAACCAGGACATCGGGCAGGTAGGTGCCCTCCGCCGTCGAGTAGTACCCGGTGCCTGACGCGTCCGAGCGGTCTGTCCGCAGCGCGGCCAGGCCCTCAGCGCCGCTGCCGGGCCCGTAGCCTGCGAGCCGCCAGGTCAGCCAGTCGTGCGGGAGGCATACGGCGGCTACTTTGGCCGCGTTCTCCGGTTCGTTTTCCGCCAGCCAGCGCAGTTTTGTCACCGTCAGCGAGGCCACGGGGACGGTGCCGGTGGTGCGGGCCCAGTACTCCGCGCCGGCGGAGGGATCTCCGCCGCCGGCACTTGTGATGAGTTCCGCGGCTGCGCCGGCGCTCCGGGTATCGTTCCACAGCAGCGCCGGGCGGATCACCGCGCCCTCGCTGTCCAGGCACACCATGCCGTGCTGCTGGCCACCGACGGAGACGGCGCCGACGTCATCCAGCCCGCCTGCGTCGGCCACAGCTTTTTGCAGCGCCGTCCACCAGTGGTCCGGGTGTACCTCGGTGCCCTCCGGGTGAAGTGCGCGACCCTGGCGGACCAGGGTCCCGGTGTCCGCGTCACGGATGACCACTTTGCAGGACTGGGTGGAGCTGTCGATTCCTGCGACGAGCACCATGGCTTAGCGGGCGCCCAGGAGGTGTTCGATGGCGAGCTGGTTGAGCCGGACGAACGCGAAGGAGCGCTCGGCGGCTTTGTCGGCGTCGAAGTTCTCGAACGCGGCGGCGTCGGCGAGCAGGTCTGCCGTGCTTTCACCGGCCTTGAGCGTGGGTTCGCCGAGTTCGAAGACGCCGGAGGCCTTGAGGGCTTCCTGCACCTGCGGATCCGCGCGGAAGGCGAGGGCGCGTTCCTTCAGCAGCAGGTACATGGCCATGTTCGACTTGGCGGATTCCCAGACGCCGTCATAACCGTCGGTGCGGGACGGCTTGTAATCGAAGTGGCGGGGGCCGTCGTACTTCGGGCCGCCGCCAGGGAAACCGTTCTCGAGCAGGTCCACGGTGAAGAACGCACTGGTGAGGTCGCCGTGGCCGAAGACCAGGTCCTGGTCGTACTTGATGCCGCGCTGGCCGTTGAGGTCGATGTGGAAGAGCTTGCCGGCCCACAGTGCCTGGGCGATGCCGTGGGTGAAGTTTAGTCCGGCCATCTGCTCGTGGCCCGTTTCCGGGTTCAGGCCCACGATGTCGCCGTGTTCCAGCTGGGCAATGAAGGCCAGTCCATGGCCGACGGTGGGCAGGAAGATATCCCCGCGGGGCTCATTGGGCTTGGGCTCCAATGCGATGCGGAGGTTGTAGCCCTTCTCCTTGATGTAGCCGGCGGCGGTGTCAACGCCTTCCTTCATCCGGTCAAGGGCGGCCGCCAGGTCCTTGGAACCGTCGTATTCGCTGCCCTCCCGGCCGCCCCACATGACGAACGTTTCGGCACCAAGCTCTGCGGCGAGGTCGATGTTCCGCAGGACCTTGGACAGGGCAAAGCGGCGGATTGAGCGGTCGTTGGACGTGAAGCCGCCGTCCTTGAACACGGGGTGGCTGAACAGGTTGGTGGTCACCATGGGAACCTTCAGCCCGGTCTCGGCCAGGGCTGAGCGGAAGTTCTTCAGGATGAGCTCCCGCTCCGAGGCGGAGGCATCAAACGGAACGAGGTCATTGTCGTGGAAGGTGATGCCGTACGCGCCGATTTCGCTGAGCTTGTGGACCGCCTCAATGGGGTCAAGGGCTTTGCGGGTGGCCACACCGAACGGGTCGGCGCCGGTCCATCCGACGGTCCACAGGCCAAAGGTGAACTTGTCGGCGGGGGTGGGGGAAAGAGTCATGATGCGTCCTTGCGATCGGGTGTTCCGCGGAAGTGCGGAGCTTTAGTTCATTGCCTGAACTATATGAGCGGACGTAGGGTGGGGTCAAGAGTTCAGCTGGGAAAGAGCCGGAAAATCCGGTGGGCACCCAACCAGGGAGGTTTGTGATGGTGATGCCGGCGCCTGCAGTGGCAGGGACCGGAGGGGCAGCCCCCGGAACCGTGGGTGATGTGCGGCGCAGCAACCTTGCTTTGGTCCTGGGTTCCATCGCAGAGTTTCCGCCAGGTACCTGCCCAAGCCGCGCCCAGGTAGCCGCCGCTACCGGACTGACCAAAGCTTCCGTGTCCAGCCTGGTGCTGGACCTCCTGGACGCAGGGCTCATCCGCGAAGTTGGCTTGAACCCGCAGGGGCGCGGCCGCCCCGGGGTTGGACTGGAACTTAACCCCAGCCGCGCCGTCATGGGCATGGAGATTAACGTCGACTACATCTCGGCGGCAGTGGTTGACCTGACCGGCAAGGTCCTCATCCGGGAGGTCAGGGAGCGCGATAACCGTAACAGTGCCCACGCCCCGGTGCTGGCAGCGCTCGCAGCCCTGGCCGTGCGGGTACGGAGTTCCGCAGGGGAGCGGGGGGTGGAGGTCCTGGGCGGAGGGCTGGCGGTGCCTGGACTCGTGGATCCTGCCAGGGCCCGTGTGCTGACCGCTCCCAACTTGGGCTGGGTGGACGTGGACCTTGATCTGGATGCCCTGCTTCCCGAAGCACCCCTGGGGGTTGCGCTGTTCAACGAGGCGAACGCAGCGGCGCTGGCGGAACTTCGGGACCGGCCGGACGGTGCTTCCGACTTCCTGTTTGTCTCGGGCGAAGTGGGTGTGGGTGGAGGCATCGTCATAGGCTCGGAGCTGTTTACCGGCCCTGAGGGCCACGCCGGCGAGGTTGGGCACATCGTGGTGGACCCGGATGGCGGACATTGTTCGTGCGGGGGAACGGGCTGCCTGGAAACTGTCGCCGGCCAGGATGCCATCTTCACGGCCGCCGGGCTGGTCCCGGACACCGGTTCGCGCTCTGCGAGCATGTCCGCGCTCCTGCAGGCGCTGAAGGCCGCCGAGCCCGGGCCGGTGACTGCCGTCGAACGCGCCGGCCGCAGTCTCGGCATAGCGCTGGCGTCCGCGGCGCGCGTGGTGGATATCCAATCGGTGGTCCTCGGTGGCCACTTTGCGCTCCTTGAACCATGGCTGCGCGCCCCGTTGCTGGAAAGCCTGGGCAAGTATGCGCCGGGCAAGTATGCGCCGGAGCAAGTCACAGTGTCCGCGGTAGGTGAAGCGGGAGCCCTGCTGGGTTCGGCCGGCAGCGTCATCCGCTCCCTCATGGAGGCGCCACACAGGCTGCACGCATAGCCGAAATGCAGGACGCCCCGGTCCGAAGACCGGGGCGTCCTGCATAAAGGTGCCCCAGGAGGGAATCGAACCCCCGACCGGCGGATTAGAAGGCCGCTGCTCTATCCCCTGAGCTACTGAGGCATCGGTTTCCGGCCTGCAGCCGGTGCCTCGAAAAGTTTACCTTGCCCGGGATGCCGGCGGTGTCATCCAACCACTCCTCCTCCACACCTGCATGCAGACGGGCCGTTGTCCACATACGGGGATCGGCCCCTCCTGTCAGGCGGCCATCCCGCGCCATGCTGGTCGTGCCTGCTAAGGGCGCCACCATCCAGACAGGACATAGACATGAGCGAAACGATCACTATCCGGGGCTTCGTGGCCACCGGAATTACGAGTTCCACCACGCCGGGAGGAGTGGCAACAGCTTCCTTCCGCCTCGGTTCCACCAGCCGGCGCTTTGACCGGGAGACCAAAACCTGGGGTGACGGGCACACCAACTGGTTCACCGTCCAGGGCTACCGTGCCCTCGCGGGAACCCTGGGCTGCAGCATCAGGAAGGGGCAGCCGGTCATCGTCGTGGGCAAGCTGAAGATCCGCACCTGGGAAAAGGACGGCCGGGTGTACCACTCCACCGTCATTGACGCGGACACCGTGGGCCACGACCTCACCTTTGGATCCGCCAACTTCATCCGGACGGCTTCCAGGCCGGCCCTGTCCCTCGTGGAACAGCCGCCGGCTTCCGATGTGCCCGGGATGGACGAGGTCCAGGACGAACCGGAGGACCGCCAGGACGAACATCCGGAGGATGACGGCCACCCGGCCGTCGTCATTGAGGACAATGACGGTGGACTTGCCTCGCTGGACCTGGAGACGGGGGAGCTGGCCGAAGTCTAAGGAAGCACCCATCAGGTACCAGCGGTTCCACCCAATCCCGGGCGGACGGAATGGCGGCACCCCCGAACCGCCTTCCGTCCGTCCGCCAATGCGGACCGCGTGACTCCGGGCCCTGCAGGTCAGGAGCCTCCCGGCACCCGTGGCAGAATGACAGCATGCGTCTGACCCCTTCCCGCCGGTACACAGCCTGTGTCGGTGCAGCATTGACAGGGGCGGTCCTGGCCGCTGTCCTGTCAGGTTGTGTCGCCGGCCCGGCCGGGAAAGAAACAACCGGCAGCCAGCAGTCATCAGCCTCCCCGGCCGCCGGCACCACGGCACCGGCACGGCCTGGCCACGCTGCGGATCCCGCACCGCCAAGCGCCGGTGCCTCCGCGCAACCCCTGGCAGACACCTCCGGAGGTGCGTCTGCCGCCGCAGCCGCCGCCACCGAAAAGGCAAAAGTCACCGTCACTGACGCCCTGACCAGGCTGGCTGCCGGAGCGCCAAAACCGGCCACGGCCCAGGTCAGCGACGCCCTCACAGGTGCCGGTATTGCAGCGTCGCAGCTTCAGGTATCGCAGAGCCGAACACCAACCGGGCTGGAGGCGGACGCCATCGAAGCAGCGGTGCTTCAGGGCCGGGACTGCGTCATCGGCCAGGTGCGCGAAGGGGCAGTGACCGTCACAGTCCTTCCCGTGCTGGCCAGCGGCAAATGCTTCGTGGGGTCCTGACCCCTCTGTCCCGCCGGCCGAAAATGTGAGTTCTGCCCGCCAACCCACTAGATTTGAGACCATGGCGGAATTTATCTACACAATGACCAAGGCCCGCAAGGCCGTTGGCGAAAAACTCATTCTTGATGACGTAAGCATGTCCTTCTTCCCGGGCGCCAAGATTGGTGTTGTGGGCCCAAACGGTGCCGGTAAGTCCACCATCCTCAAGATCATGGCGGGGCTGGACACTCCCTCCAATGGCGAGGCCAGGCTCAGCCCCGGCTACAGCGTGGGCATCCTGATGCAGGAACCCCCGCTGAACGAGGAAAAGACCGTCCTGGGCAACGTCCAGGAAGGCGTTGGCGAGATCTACGGCAAGATCCAGCGCTTCAACGAGATCTCCGAGGAAATGGCCAGCCCTGACGCTGACTACGACACCCTTCTCGAAGAGATGGGCAAGCTGCAGGAGGCGATCGACGCCGCCGATGCCTGGGACCTCGACTCCCAGCTCGAGCAGGCCATGGACGCCCTCCGTTGCCCCCCGGCGGATGCTGACGTCACCAACCTCTCCGGTGGTGAGCGCCGCCGCGTGGCCCTGTGCAAGCTCCTGCTGCAGAAGCCGGACCTGCTGCTCCTGGACGAGCCCACCAACCACCTGGACGCCGAAAGCGTGCTCTGGCTGGAACAGCACCTCTCCAGCTACCCCGGCGCCGTACTGGCCGTGACCCACGACCGCTACTTCCTGGACCACGTGGCGGAATGGATCGCCGAAGTGGACCGCGGCCACCTCTACCCCTATGAGGGCAACTACTCCACCTACCTGGAAAAGAAGCGCGCCCGTCTCGAGATCCAGGGCAAGAAGGACGCCAAGCAGGCCAAGCGCCTCGCCGAGGAACTCGAGTGGGTCCGCTCCAACGCCAAGGGCCGCCAGACCAAGTCGAAGGCCCGCCTGGCCCGCTACGAGGAAATGGCCGCAGAGGCAGACCGCACCAGGAAGCTGGACTTCGAAGAGATCCAGATCCCGCCGGGACCCCGCCTGGGCGGCCTGGTGCTGGAGGCCAAGAACCTCCAGAAGGGTTTCGAGGACCGGGTCCTGATCGACGGACTGTCCTTCACTTTGCCCCGCAACGGCATCGTGGGCGTCATCGGGCCCAACGGCGTGGGCAAGACCACCCTGTTCAAGACGATCGTCGGCCTCGAGCCGCTCGACGGCGGCGACCTGAAGATCGGCGATTCCGTCAAGATCTCCTACGCGGACCAGAGCCGTGGCGGCATCGACCCCAACAAGACCCTGTGGGAAGTCGTCTCAGACGGGCTCGACTTCATCCAGGTGGGCAACGTTGAGATGCCGTCCCGCGCCTATGTTGCCGCTTTCGGCTTCAAGGGCCCGGACCAGCAGAAGAAGGCCGGTGTCCTCTCCGGCGGTGAGCGCAACCGCCTGAACCTTGCCCTGACCCTCAAGCAGGGCGGAAACCTGCTGCTCCTCGACGAGCCCACCAACGACCTCGACGTCGAAACCCTCAGCAGCCTGGAAAACGCGCTGCTTGAGTTCCCCGGCTGCGCCGTGGTGGTTTCGCACGACCGCTGGTTCCTTGACCGGGTGGCCACCCACATCCTGGCCTACGAAGGCGACGACGAGAACCCCTCCAAGTGGTACTGGTTCGAGGGTAACTTCGAATCCTACGAGGAGAACAAGGTCCAGCGGCTGGGCCCCGACGCTGCCAAGCCGCACCGTGTCACGCACCGGCGCCTGACCCGCGACTAAAAGCGCGGACCCCGCAGCCTGACAGAACGCAGAAGGCCGGCACCCCTGACAAGATCGGGCTGCCGGCCTTCTGCGTGCCTCCGACGCTACGGCCCGTCCGGGGTGGGGGGAATGCGCACCATGCCCTCCTGGGCCACGGACGCCACGTGCTGGCCCTCACGGTTGAAGATCCTGCCGGTTGCCAGGCCGCGGGCGCCATGGGCACTGGGGGACTCCTGGACGTAGAGGAGCCACTCATCCACCCGCGCCGGCCGGTGCCACCACATGGCGTGGTCCAGGCTGGCGACGTTCATCCCGGGGGTGGTCCAGCTGAGGCCGTGCCTTCGGAGAATGGACTCGAGCAGCGTGTAGTCACTGGCGTAGGCAAGGGCAGCGCGGTGCAGGTTGGAGTCGTCCGGCATTGGTCCGAAGGTCTTCATCCAGACGGCATTGCGCGCCTCCCGGGGTCCCGCTGCGGATACGTACAGCGGGGGGTCGACGTGCCGGATGTCGAAGGGCCGTTCATAGGCCCAGTGGCGGGCTACCGGGTGGTCGAATTTACCCAGCAGGTCCGCCGTGCTGGGCAGCGACTCAGGGTCCGGAATCCCGGCAGGCATGACGGAGGAGTGGTCCACTCCTTCGTCCTCGCCCTGGAAAGAAGCGATCATTGACAGGATGGGCACGCCCTCCTGGTACGCGTGCACCCGCCGCGCGGAGAACGAACGGCCGTCGCGCAGCCGCTGAACTCCGAAGGTGATGGGCTTGTTGGCGTCACCGGGGCGCAGGAAATATCCGTGCATTGAGTGGACAAAGCGCTCCGGGTCCACGGTCCGGGTGGCGGCTACCAGCGACTGCGCCAGCACCTGCCCGCCGAACACCCTGTGGTGCGGCTGCCGCTGCGACGGACCCAGGAAAATATCCTCATCCGTGCGGGCGCCCTCAAGCTCACCAAGGTCCAGCAATTCGATCAGTGATGAGGTTGGGTCCCCGCTTGGCGGCGCCAGCAGTCCGGCTTCGGCTTCAGTCATGGTCCGACTCTAGACGGCGCCCCGGGAACCACTCAACCGGAACGGAGCCGGTAGTGTCATAGGTGTGTCTGAACTTCTCGCCTCGTCCTTCCGTTTCGCCGATCCTCGGGATCTGGCGGACCTGAAAACGTTCGCCACCCGGGCCAAGGCCATCGACGACAGCGGTGCCATGAGGCTGCAGGCGGCCGGCCCCGTCCTGGCCGCCTACGTCTGCGTCCTGCGGCCCAGGCTCCTGGGCGAATCAACCCCCACCATCCTGGGCCTGCGCACCATGGCACTGGCGCAACCGTCCGCCACGGACGTCACCGTTGCCTTGTTATCCGTCCTGGACCGGCTGGCCCGCATAGGGGAGAACGACGTCGAATTGCCCGTTCCGCCCACCACCGTCACCGAGTCATGGACAGGGGTTGGGGCCCCGCGGAGCGGATGGGAGCTGCTGGGGGCCGTAAGCGACGCCCACTTGCGGGCGGCGGCTGAGGCAGGCATTGCCGAGGTGGCAGGAATCGTGCCGGACAAGCCCGGAGCCCTCATCGTGAACAACGCCCGGGCAGCCGTCTGGGGGCGGGAGCTTGAAGACGCCGGCCTGCCCGCCGGTGCAGCGTTCGCCGCCTTCGCGCTGGGGTTCCTCGCCGACGGCGACCAAAAGCTTTACCGCGCGGGCCGCTGGTTCCGCCTGTCCGGTTCCCGTGGCCACGTCCTGGCACGGACCGGCAGCGGCCTGTTGTAGCCGCAGGCCGCTGCGCCAGAGAAGGCCGGAACCGGGATCAGGAACCGGAGGGACTGTTCACCATGGACAGGGCGGCCCGCTCCATGTAATCCCAGAGTGTTCCCTCGTACAGCGGCGGCAATTCCAGGGCGTCCACCGCGGTGCGCATGTGGAACAGCCACCGGTCCTTTGCCTCGGGAGTGACCTTGAAGGGCATGTGCCGCATGCGCAGGCGGGGGTGGCCGCGCTCCTCGCCGTAGGTGGTGGGCCCGCCCCAGTACTGCTCCAGGAACATCAGGAACCTGCGCTTTGCCGGCGCCAGGTCCTCTTCGGGGTACATCGGGCGCAGCACCGGGTCGGTGGCCACGCCATCGTAGAAGACGTCGATGAGCTTCACGAAGGTTTCGTGCCCGCCAACGGCGTCGTAGAAGCTGTCCGTGTAGTCCGGCTTGCTGAAAGGGTCGTTCTGCATCAACTGTGGCCGCTGCCCGGGGCGCGGCTCGATGGGAAGCGACATGCTAGTCCCCGGATTTCTGGTCAGTCTTCTTGGTCTCAACGTGCGCCGAGCCCTGGTCGGTCGTTCCGTCGTCGGATTCGTGCAGTGGAACGTACCGCCCCTGGGACCGGTTGCCCACCCTCAGGATTTCGCCATTGCGCAGGTACCAGATGGCGCCGTCGTCGGAGCGGACGCGGGTGATCCGCAGCCCCATGGACTCCACCACTCCCACCACCTCGCTGGTTTCGATCACGTCGCCGATTCCGTACTGGTCTTCAATGGTAATGAAAATACCCGCCAGGAAGTCCCGGATGAGCTGCTGGGCGCCAAAACCAATGGCCACACCCAGGATGCCCACGCTGGTCAGCAGCGGTGCGATATTGATGTCAAGGTTCTGCAGCACGTACATGCCGGTGATGATCACCACCAGGACGCCCACCACACTGTTGAGGAGCGAACCGATGGTCTCGGCGCGCTGGACTCGGCGTTCGTGGTCAAGGGCGCGAAGTGCCGGCGCCACCCACTTGAACGTGGGCTTCTTGAAGAAGTTGCTGCCAGACGCCACCCGCTTGGTGATGCGGGAAATGACGAACGTGGCCACGAGCCAGACGGCGACGCCGATGCCCAGGCTGATCACGATGCCAGGAATGCTCACGCCACTTGGCTGGCTGGGGGCAGGAGGGAGTAGGGACAACGTGGTGATCATGGGTGGAAGGAACTCCTCGGGATATTGCATGGTGGTCCTTCAACCCTAGCGCCGCAACCTGGGGCAATGCCCGGCGTGTAGAGCTGCCCCCAGGGAAGACCGGGCTAACCCACCACCGTGACAGGCTCATGCTCCACCGGGAAGTTCACGCTCCGGGCGATGAAGCAGACCTGGTTGGCCTCGTGATGCAGCGAGTCCGCCAGTTCGGCGTGGCCGGCATCGGCCACCGTTACGAGCGGGTGCAGGACCACCCGCTCGAACTGGCCGCTGCCGTCGCGGTTGAGCCGCATAAGCCCGGACGCCTCATCCCGGTAGCCCGTCACCACCACCCCGTGCTTCACCGCCACGTGCAGGTAGGACAGCATGTGGCACTGTGCCAGCGCGGCCAGGAGGAGCTGCTCCGGGTTGTAGCGTTCCCGGTCCCCGTGGAACGTGGGGTCGGCAGAACCCTTCAGCACCGGCAGGCCGGGAACGATCACGTCGTGGTCGCGGGAGTAGCTCCGGTAGGACGAGGTGCCGTCACCCCGGTTCCCGGTCCACTGCACGGTCAGCGCGTAGTGGTGTTCACCAAGGCTCACTGCGGACTGCCTTCCTCAACGACGTCGGCGGCACGGGCGCGCAGGGCCCGTGCAACCCCGTCGCGGTTTTCCAGCATCATCCGCCGCAGCGCTGCACTTTCGGCCGGCAGCGAGGCGAGGAAGCTGTCCGTCCGGTCGATGGTTTCCTGTGTGGTCAGCAGCGCCGGGTAGAGGCCGACGACGATCTGCTGGGCCAGGGCGTGGGTGCGGGTTGCCACGATCCCCGGTACGGCGGCGAAGTACTTTTCCGCGTACGGTTCCAGCAGGCTGCGGTCCAGCACCCGCATGAAGCCGGTGACTGCCGAACCCTGCAGCGCGTTGGACAGTTCGCCCTTCACCACGATCGAGTCCCAAGCGGCAGCTTTCGCTTCGGGCGTGGGGATGGCGGCTTTGGCCAGGGCCGCCGCGTTCTGGCCGCTGGACGTGTTATCCCGTTCCAGTTCCGCGTCGATGCCCTCCTGCCCCATCCGGCCGCCGGCAACCAGGGAGGCCACCAGTTCCCAGCGGAGGTCCTGGTCAACGCTCAGCCCCTCCAGGGCAGCGGAGCCCTCCAGCAGTCCGGCCACCCGGTCAAGCTGGGATGCGCTGCGGGCCAGGAGCGCGAAGGACTTGATGAACTGCAGCTGCGCGTCGGAACCGCCCGGAACGCCGGAGGCCAGGTCCCACAGCCGGTCCACGGCGGTGACCGCGGTTGCTTCCCTGTGGTCCTCGGCCACATAGAAGTTCAGGGTGGTGGCCAGTTGGCGGAGCTGCACCAGGATCACGGACGAATCCGTCTCGGCGGCGACGTTGGACAGGATCAGCTCCACATACTTGCGGGCCGGAGCCTCGCCGTCCCGGGCGGCGTCCCAGGCGGAGTTCCACACGAGGGTCCTGGGCAGGCTCTGGGCGAAATCCTTCAGGTGGGCAGTGGCGGTGGCCAGGGACTTCGGGTCCAGGCGCACCTTCGCGTACGCAAGGTCGTCGTCGTTGACGAGGACCAGGTCCGGCTGTGCCATGCCCGCGAGCTCCGGCACCTCGGTGCGTTCGCCGTCGACATCCAACTCCTCGCGGTGCACCCGCTCAAGCTTCCCGGCACCGTTCAGGTTGTAGAAACCCACGGCCAGGCGGTGCGGCCGGATGGTGGGCCACTCCGGGACAGCTGACTGCACGATTGCAAAGGAGCGCAGCTTCCCGTCCCCGTCCACTTCCAGTTCGGGAGCGAGGGTGTTGACGCCGGCGGTCTCCAGCCACTGCCGGCCCCAGTCGTCCAGGTCCCGGCCGCTGGCCTTTTCCAGTTCCACCAGGAGGTCGCGGAGTTCGGTGTTGCGCCAGGCGTGCTTGGCGAAGTACTCCCGGACACCGGCCATGAACTGCTCCGGCCCAACCCATGCCACCAGCTGCCGGAGCACCGAGGCGCCCTTGGCGTACGTGATGCCGTCGAAGTTGACCTCCACATCCTGCAGGTTGTTGATCTCGGCGAAGATGGGGTGCGTGGTGGGCAGCTGGTCCTGGCGGTAGGCCCAGGACTTCTCCACGGAGGCGAACGTGGTCCAGGCGCTGGTGAAGGACGTGGCTTCCACCGCCGCCAGGTGCGACATGTACTCGGCGAAGGACTCGTTGAGCCAGAGGTCGTTCCACCAGCGCATGGTCACCAGGTCTCCGAACCACATGTGGGCCAGTTCGTGCAGCACGGTAATGGCGCGGCGCTCGATCTGGGCGCCGGTGACCTTGCTGCGGAAGACGTAGCCTTCCAGGATGGTGACCGCACCGGCGTTTTCCATGGCTCCGGCGTTGAACTCCGGCACGAAGAGCTGGTCGTACTTTTCAAACGGGTAGGGGCAGCCGAACTGTGCCTCGAAGAATCCGAAACCCTGCCGGGTGAGTTCGAAGATGTTCTCCGCGTCCAGGTACTGCATCAGCGACTTCCTGGCGAAAACCCCAAGCGGAATGACCCGGCCGTCCGAACTCGTGACCTCACTGCGGACGGACTGGTACGGGCCGGCGATCAGGGCTGTGACGTAGGAGGACAGCCGGGGTGTCGGCGCGAACGTCCACGTGGACCGGGCCGTGCCGTCCCCGGCGTCCACCGGCTCGGGGGTGGGGGAGTTGGAAACCACGTCCCAGTGTGACGGCGCCGTGACCGTGAAAGCGAAGGTTGCCTTCAGGTCCGGCTGCTCGAAGACCGCGAACATCCGGCGGGAGTCGGGAACCTCGAACTGCGTGTACAGGTAGACCTCGTTGTCCACCGGGTCAACGAACCGGTGCAGGCCTTCACCGGTGTTCGTGTAGGGCATCTCTGCCACGACCGTCAGTTCGTTGTGCCCGGCCAGGTCGGGCAGCTGGATACGTATCCCGTCCGAGACGGCTGCGGGGTCGAGGCTGCGGCCGTTCAGGGTCACGCTGTGAACAGTCCGGGTGATGGCATCAATAAAGGTGGATGCGCCCGCAGATGCAGTGAATTTCACGGTGGTGGTGCTGCCGAAGACCTCTCCGCCGCGCGTCAGGTCCAGGCTGACTTCGTAGGACTCGACGGTGATCAGTTCGGCGCGCTCACGGGCTTCGGCGCGCGTCAGGTTCATGCCTGGCAAAGGAGACCCTCCAGAGAAGATTCGGCTGCCGGCCGGTGGTCCCGGTTCCGGCACTGTGATGCATTCTTCCATCCCCTGACTCCTTGGCAAGTTGCGGAGCTCACAGCAGGCCCTGGCGATTGGCTGAACGCCTGCAGGGGTAGCGTTAACTGCATGGGAAAGCTGCTGGATTCGGTGGACACAAAGGCCTTGCGTTTCGCTGCAGGGTTCCCGGTTGTCCTTGCCGCCGGCTTTGTCTTCTGCGCGTTGCTGCTTCGCTCCGACCTGCCGGAGCCACTCGCCGTCCAGTGGACGGACGACGGCGGCGCCTCCTTTGCGCCTTTCGGCGCCTACGTGGGGGTCGGCGCCGCGGGGATCGTGGTTTCGGGGTGGCTGGTCCTGATCCAGGCAGTGCCCCTGGGCCGGCCGGTGATGATGCGGCGGATCATGATGGGCGCCGGCCTCTTCGTGAGCCTCTTCGTCACCTCTGCCCTTGCCGCGGGCCTCGTCGGCCAGACCGGCCTGGCGGACGCCCGGCAGTCGCACGTGGACATGACCGTCCTTGCCCTCGGAAGCGGCGCGGCAGTATCCCTTGGCGTTGCCATGGGCATGGTGTACAAAGCTGACCGGCAATGGTCCCCGGATGACGACCGGGCGCTGCAGACTGCCATCGCAAAGGAGCTGGACCCTGACCTGGCCCGCGACAGCATCAGGCTGTGGGTGCACGCAAGGAGCTCGGTGTTCGTCATGATCGCCATCGCCTCACTGTTCCCGGCTGCCCTCATCGCCCTCCTGGTGCCGTGGCTGGGTATCCTGCTCGTGGTCCTGGCCTTCATCGGCGCCGCGTTCCTTTTCGCGCGCATCAGGGCGGACCGGCGGGGGCTGAAAGTCCTGCTGGCCGGGGTGGTGCCGGTCATGGATGTACCCGCCGGCGCCATCTCGGACGCCAGCGCAGCGGAGGTGAAAGCCGCCGACTATGGCGGGTGGGGCTACCGGCACCACCGCGGAACCGCCGCCATGCTCGTCAGCAGCGGACCCGCCGTCGTCGTGAGCAAGACTGATGGACAGCGGCTGGCCGTCAGCGGCGGCAGCCAGGCCTCCGCCGCGCAGCTGGCCGAAGTACTCACGCGTGTGGCCGCCCGGGCCCGGCGGGGCGGAACCCCGCCCGTCCATGGCGGAGAGTCCTAGTATCCTTATCGGTGTCGTTCGGCCTCCACCCGGATGGCCCGGCTCCCCACAACCGAATGGAAATTGCACGTGACAACTTCCCCTGCCTTCCCGCGGGTCCATATCGCCACCGACCACGCAGGCATGGAGCTCAGCGCCCACCTGGTCACCCACCTGACCGGCAAGGGGTACGAGGTGGTGGACCATGGCCCCAAGGTCTACGACCCCCAGGACGATTACCCGTCCTTCTGCATCAACGCTGCCCTTGCCGTCGTGGCAGACCAGGACGCCGGCGTCCACGCCCTGGGCATCGTGCTGGGTGGTTCGGGCAACGGAGAGCAGATCGCCGCCAACAAGGTCAAGGGCATCCGCGCGGCCCTCGCCTGGAACCTTTCCACCGCCACCCTGGCCCGCGAGCACAATGACGCCAACGTGGTTGCCCTGGGCGGGCGCCAGCACACGGTTGAAGAAGCCACCGCACTGGTTGAAGCCTTCCTTGCCGAGCCGTTCAGCAACGATGAGCGCCACGTCCGCAGGATAGAAAAAATTGCTGTCTTCGAGGCCACCGGCGAGGTTGTCGAGTAGTGCCTGAAGGCCACTCCGTCCGCCGGCTTGCCCGGCAGTTCGGGGACGTCTTCGCCGGTGGGAAGCTCGCCGTGTCCAGCCCGCAGGGAAGGTTCAGCGGGGGAGCGGCGCTGCTGGACGGCCACACGCTGGAGGCGGCGGAGGCGCACGGCAAGCATCTGTTCCTCCACTTCGACAACTCCCTGGTGCTGCACGTCCACCTTGGCCTGTACGGTGCCTGGAGCTTCGGCGGCGACAGCACGTTCGCCGGTGCGTCCAGCATTGGTGCCCCGCGGCGGGTAGGGGAGCGGGAAGCCTTCGGTGCCGGGGACGACGACGGGTCCGCGCCGTACGCGGGACCGCCGGCTCCCGTCGGGGCAGTGCGCGTCCGGCTGGCCGGGAGCCACGGCTGGGCGGACCTGCGCGGCGCCACCACCTGCGAGACCATCACTGCCGCGGAGGTAGAGTCTGTCCTGGCGCGTCTCGGCCCTGACCCGCTGCGCAATCTCCGCGGTGACGCCGGCCGGTTCGCGGCCACCCTCCGGTCCCGGAAGACGCCCTTGGCGGCGCTGCTCATGGACCAAAAGGTGATTGCCGGCGTCGGGAATGTCTACCGTGCGGAAGTCCTCTTCCGGCGCCGGCTGGACCCGTGGCTTCCCGGAAGTGCCCTCCCGGACAACGATGCCCGCAAGCTCTGGCGCGACATCGTGGCCGTCATGGGCGACGGCGTCGCGGATGGCCGGATCATCACCACCCCGCCGAAATACTGGCGCCTCGACGGCACCAGCGCTGCCAAGGCTGCCGCGGCGGGACAGCCGGTCCCGGCGAAGAGCGCGCACTTTCCCCACCGCGAGGATGTCCACTTCGTCTACAAGCGGCAAGGGCTGCCCTGCCGGGTGTGCCGCACGCTCGTGCTGACCGCCGAGCTCGCCGGACGCAACCTCTACTGGTGCCCGTACTGCCAGCAGACGCAGGACTAGCCGCTTCTTTGCTCCGGTGCGGAAACGGGCACTTTGGCGGGGACACGCCGTCGGCCGCGTCCGAATGGGCGCCGACGCCCGCAAAGTGCCCCATGACCGCCTGCCGGCCCGGCTTAAACCAAAAGAACCCCTCTCCTGAGGGGTCCTTTTCCATGGAGGGGACGACGGGAATCGAACCCGCGTAATCAGTTTGGAAGACTGAGGCTTTACCATTAAGCTACGTCCCCGAAGGAAGATCCGTTTTTCGCGGAAACTCCGGGCTGGCTGTCCAAGCCGGATACAACTAAACCTAATCCATGGCCTACGTGTCAAATGTGCATTCGCGGCGCGTATCACCGTAGACTTGCCTGTGCACTTACGGGGTGTAGCTCAGCTTGGCTAGAGCGCCTGCTTTGGGAGCAGGAAGTCGCAGGTTCAAATCCTGTCACCCCGACTCTGCGGCCAGGACCAGTCGGCCTGGACACACACGCGTTGCAGAAACCCATCCCACAACCCAGGAGTACTTAGACCGTGAAGAGCGCTGTCGAGAACCTCACCCCCACGCGGGTCAAGCTCAATGTTGAGGTCCCCTTTGAGGAACTGAAGCCCAGCATCGACTCGGCCTACAAGACTGTTGCTTCGCAGATCCAGGTTCCCGGGTTCCGCAAGGGCAAGGTTCCCGCGAGGATCATCGACCAGCGCGTCGGCCGCGGCTACGTCCTGGAGACCGCCATCAACGATGGCCTCAACGGCTGGTACCAGGCTGCCGTGCAGGAATCCGGCATCCGCCCCCTGAGCCGTCCCGAGGTGGAAATCACCGAGGTGCCCGATCCCTCCGCAACCGACGGCGGACTGAAGTTCGCCGCCGAGGTTGACGTCCGTCCCGAAATCGAACTCCCGGACTACTCCGGCATTGAGGTCCAGGTCGCTGCTGCGGAATCCTCCGAAGCCGATGTGGACAAGGCCCTGGACGAACTGCGCGGCCGCTTTGGCACGCTCAAGTCCGTCGACCGTCCCGCTGCCGACGGTGACTTCCTCACCATCGACATCACGGCAACGATCGACGGCGAAGAGGTCGACTCCGCTGCCGGCCTGTCCTACCAGGTTGGCGCCGGCACCATGCTTGAGGGCATGGACGAGGCCGTGACCGGCCTCAGCGCAGACGAAGACGCCATCTTCGACACCACCCTCGTTGGCGGGGACCACGCCGGCGAGGCCGCCCAGGTCAAGGTCGTCGTAAAGGCCGTCAAGGAACGCGAACTGCCCGAAGCGAACGATGACTTCGCCCAGCTCGCGTCCGAGTTCGACACCCTCGCCGAACTCCGCGAAGACCTGGCCAAGCAGGCTGCAGACTCCAAGATCGTCGAGCAGGGCGTGGAAGCCCGCGACAAGGTCCTGGACAAGCTGGTTGAACTGGTTGAGGTTCCCGTTCCGGACTCAGTGGTCGAAGAGCAGCTGGAAGCCCACTTCCAGGAAGGCAACGGCCACGGCGACGGCGAGCACGACACTGAAGAGCACCGTGAAGAAGTGCGCGCAAACACCGCCCGTGCCTTCCAGAACGAGATCATCCTCGACGCCATCGCTGAGAAGGAAGAAGTCAACGTCAGCCAGAACGAGCTGATCGACTACATCGTCACCACCGCAAGCCAGTACGGCATGGACCCGAACCAGTTCGCGCAGATCATCGATCAGAGCGGCCAGGTTCCCATGATGGTTTCCGAGGTCCGCCGCCGCAAGGCCCTGGCAGTGGTCCTGGGCCAGGCTACGGTCACCGACACCGAGGGCAAGGCTGTTGACCTGAGCGACTTCGTGCGCCCCGCCGGTGAGGAAGCCCCTGCCGCCGAGGCTGCTGACACGGACGCCACCGGGGCGGCTGAGACCGAGGTTTCCGAGGCTGAGGTTGTCGAAGCCGAGGACACCGCGGCAGACGCCAAGGCATAGCCCTTACCGGCCCGCCTGAAACGGCCCCTGGATCGCTTCGATCCGGGGGCCGTTCGCATTGGACACGAAGGATGCACCGCCGATTCGACGATCGTGCGCCGTCAGCGAACAGCCCTCGGTGCGCGAACAAAACGCCCGGGAAACCGGTTAGTGTCCAAGTAGTGATTTTCAGTGATGTCACCGTCACCAGTGAGAGGTAAGTAAACATGTCACAGCACTCAGAGGCCCCCCGGATGGCGACCGTCGATCCTGCAGCCCAGGACAACTACATTTACAACCGCCTTCTCAAGGAGCGGATCATCTGGCTGGGCTCGGAGGTGCGTGACGACAACGCCAACGCGATCTGCTCACAGCTGCTCCTGCTCTCGGCCGAGAACCCGGAGAAGGACATCTACCTCTACATCAACTCGCCGGGCGGTTCCGTCACGGCAGGCATGGCCATCTACGACACCATGCAGTTCATCCCCAACGACGTCGTGACCGTCGCCACCGGCCTGGCAGCTTCCATGGGCCAGTTCCTGCTCTCCTCGGGCACCAAGGGCAAGCGGTACGCCACCCCCAATGCACGCGTGCTGATGCACCAGCCCTCCGGCGGCATCGGCGGTACCGCGTCCGACATCAAGATCCAGGCCGAACTTATCCTGCACATGAAGAAGGTCATGGCTGAGCTGACTGCGGAGCAGACCGGCCAGACCGTGGAAACCATCCTCAAGGACAACGACCGCGACAAGTGGTTCACTGCCGCTGAGGCCCTCGAATACGGCTTCTTCGACAAGATCGCCGCTCACGCCGGCTCCGTGTCAGGCGGCGGCGGAACGTCCAATGGTTCCTCCGGCGAATCAGCCTCCCAGAACTAACCGGCATCAAGAACCCCTTCGATCAGGAGCAAACACAATGAACTACAACTTCGGGTGGTCAGCCGGCAATCTTCCGTCCAGCCGCTACGTCCTGCCACAGTTCGAGGAACGCACCCCGTACGGCTTCAAGCGCCAGGACCCCTACACCAAGCTCTTCGAGGACCGCATCATCTTCCTCGGGGTGCAGGTTGATGACGCTTCCGCCGATGACATCATGGCCCAGCTGCTGGTTCTGGAATCCACGGACCCGGACCGCGACATCACCCTTTACATCAATTCTCCCGGCGGCTCGTTCACGGCCATGACGGCGATCTACGACACTATGCAGTACATCCGCCCGGAGATCCAGACCGTGTGCCTGGGCCAGGCCGCCAGTGCCGCCGCCGTCCTGCTGGCCGCCGGCACCCCGGGCAAGCGGCTGGCCCTGCCCAACGCCCGCGTCCTGATCCACCAGCCGGCGCTGTCCGGCGGCCAGGGTGGACAGGCCTCAGACCTGGAAATCCAGGCGGCAGAGGTCATGCGCATGCGGTCCTGGCTTGAGGACACGTTGGCCCAGCACTCCGGACGCACGTCCGAGCAGGTCAACAACGACATCGAGCGTGACAAGATCCTCACCGCCGACGAGGCCCAGGCTTATGGCCTCATCGACCAGGTACTGGATTCACGCAAGATCAAGCCCCAGGCAATCACGAGGTAGCAGTGCGTAGAGCCGGTGCGGCCAATTCATTTGGCCGCACCGGCCTTTTCTTTCCACCTTGGGGAGCGAATGTGACCTAGAGTGGATGTTGTCATAAACCGGTCTGCGCTGGCCGGGTAGATTTCAGCAATGGTGCAGGGCTGCCTGGCAGCAGGATACTAAGGGGTTCACATATGGCTCGGATTGGCGAGAGCACGGATCTGCTGAAGTGCTCTTTCTGCGGAAAGAGCCAGAAGCAGGTGCGCAAGCTCATTGCCGGGCCCGGTGTCTACATCTGCGATGAATGCATCGAGTTGTGCAACGAAATCATCGAAGAGGAACTGGCGGAGGTTGCCGACCTCGGCAGCTTCGAACTGCCCAAGCCGCGTGAGATCTTCGACTTCCTGCAGGAATACGTCATCGGCCAGGAGCCTGCGAAACGCTCTCTCGCCGTCGCGGTCTACAACCACTACAAGCGCATCCAGGCCGGCCACGCGCCCAAGTCCGGAAGCCTCGGGGACGGCGGGCATCATGACGACGTCGAAATCGCCAAGTCGAACATCCTCCTCATTGGACCCACAGGATGCGGCAAGACCTACCTGGCCCAGACCCTTGCGCGCCGCCTGAACGTCCCCTTCGCCGTGGCGGACGCCACCGCTTTGACCGAGGCCGGCTACGTTGGCGAGGACGTGGAGAACATCCTCCTCAAGCTCATCCAGGCCGCGGACTATGACGTCAAGAAGGCCGAACAGGGCATCATCTACATCGACGAGATCGACAAGATCTCCCGCAAGAGCGAAAACCCCTCCATCACCCGGGACGTGTCCGGCGAGGGCGTGCAGCAGGCACTCCTGAAGATCCTGGAGGGCACTGTTGCCTCCGTCCCGCCGCAGGGCGGACGCAAGCACCCGCACCAGGAATTCATCCAGATCGACACCACGAACGTCCTGTTCATCGTGGCAGGCGCCTTCGCGGGCCTGGAGGAGATCATTGGGTCCCGTTCCGGCCGCAAGGGTATCGGCTTCGGCGCGCCGCTCAACGAGGCCAGCAAGAAGGTTGACTCCTACGGCGAGGTCATGCCGGAGGACCTGCTGAAGTTCGGCCTCATCCCCGAATTCATCGGCCGGCTCCCCGTCATCACCACCGTGTCCAACCTTGACCGGGACGCCCTGATCCAGATTCTCTCCACTCCCAAGAACGCACTGGTGAAGCAGTACCAGAAGATGTTCCAGATCGACGGCGTGGAGCTGGTGTTTGACGACACCGCCCTTGAGGCCATTGCCGAGCAGGCCCTGGAACGGGGCACAGGTGCCCGCGGGCTCCGCGCCATCCTGGAGGAAGTCCTGCTTCCCGTCATGTTCGATCTTCCAAGCCGCGAGGATGTTGCCAGCGTGGTGATCACCGAGGACGTGGTCCTGCGCGGAGCCGAACCCACCATGATTCCGCACGTCGCCAAGCGCCGTAAGTCTGCCTGACCGAGAGGACCTTCGTGTCTGCACCTGCCAAGAACAAAGCCGATTTCTGGTTCGACCCCCTGTGCCCGTTCGCGTGGGTCACCTCCCGCTGGATCGGTGAGGTGGAAGCCGTCCGCGACATCGAGACGGAGTGGCACGTCATGAGCCTCGCGGTGCTGAACGAGGGACGCGACCTGGACCCCGGCTACCGCGAATCCATGGACAACGCCTGGGGGATGGTGCGCGTCATCATCGCCGCCCGGGAGGAGCACGGGCCGCAGTTCATCAAGCCCCTGTACGACGCCATGGGAACGCTGATCCACAACCAGGGCGAGAAGGACCGCACCCAGGTGATCACCAAGGCCCTGGCCGAGTGCGGGCTCCCTGCTTCCCTGGCTGACGCCGCCACCAGCGACGCTTATGACCGGCAGCTCCGGGCCAGCCATGACGAAGGCATCTGCCTCGTGGGCCAGGACGTGGGCACACCTGTGGTCGCGTTCAACGGAACCGCCTTCTTTGGTCCGGTCCTCACCAGGATTCCCCGTGGAGAGGAAGCCGGCAGGATCTGGGATGCCACCACAACCATCGCCGCCTTCCCGCACTTCTTCGAGTTGAAGCGCAGCCGCACCGAGAGCCCGGAATTCGACTGAGCCCCGGCCGCCGGCGGGGACGCGATGCTCCAGGGGCCCCGGGATAACTACCAGCGTGTAGTTATCCCGGGGCCCTTGTGCATGGCATGGAGCAGGAGAACAATTGACCTTACCCACTTCGAAAGAAGCGGGACGCAGGAACCAAAGATTCAGTGATATGTATTTTGACGCAGCCATCGGCAAAGTTGAATGCAAGCTGTCAGTGACGGGGCAGTAAGACCTGAAGATCAGCGGATCCTGCCAGACCATCAGAGCACGTCACCGGATGGCCGAAACAGTCGAAGCCCCACCAACGGCAAAACGCTGATGGGGCTTCCCCTTTGCCCGGAAACAGGGCCGGGCCGGCTATGGGCGCCTGTCAGGCCTTGGCGGGCTCGTCACTGGCCGCCAGGGCAACGTCGCTCACCGTGAGGTCGCCTTCACCCACCACCAAAGTGATGTCCCGGGCGTTGGACGCGGCCTTGAGGTCGGCCAGTCCCGCCTGCAGTTGCGCGGTCAGCGCTTCCGGGGCCGTGATGGTCGCGGACAACACCTCGGTGCGCTGCTTGACCTTCGCCTCCGACTTGGCCTTGCGGACACCGCTGAGCGCCACGCCAACGGTCGCCAGCATGGTGGTGTCCCCACCGGGAATCTCCAGCGCGGCGGGCCACGCCGCCCGGTGCACGGAGCCGTTGCGCCACCAGCTCCATACTTCCTCCGTGGCGAAGGGCAGGAACGGGGCGAAGAGCCGCAGCAGGGTGTCCAGGGCAGTAGCCAGCGCAGCAAGCACGGACGCCTGCTCCGCTTCTCCCGCTGCACCGTATGCGCGGTCCTTGATCAGCTCAACATAGTCGTCCGTGAACTGCCAGAAGAACGACTCCGTGAGCTGAAGGGCGCGGGCATAGTCGTAGTTGTCGAACGCCCTGGTGGACTGCGCGACGACGTCGGCCAACTGTGCCAGCAGCGCACGGTCCAAGGGGTTCGTCAGGACGGACAGGTCACCGGAGAGCACAGAGTTCTCGGTGGCACCCAGGTTCAGCACGAACTTGGAGGCGTTCAGCAGCTTGATGGCCAGTCGCCGCCCGATCTTCATCTGGGCGATCTCGTAAGCGGTGTCCGCGCCCAGCCGCGCGGAAGCCGCCCAGTAGCGGACGGCGTCCGAACCGTATTCGTTCAGCACATCCGTGGGGACCACCACGTTGCCCTTGGACTTGGACATCTTCTTGCGGTCCGGGTCCAGGATCCAGCCGGAGATGGCCGCGTGCTTCCAGGGAGCGCACTTCTGCAGCGCATCGGCACGGACCACCGAGGAGAACAGCCAGGTCCGGATGATGTCGTGGCCCTGCGGGCGGAGGTCGAACGGGAAGACTTTGCCGAACAGTTCCTCATCCCTGCTCCAGCCGCCCACGATCTGCGGGGTCAGGGACGACGTTGCCCACGTGTCCAGCACGTCCGCGTCTCCCGTGAAGCCGTTGGGCTGATCACGCTGGGCCTCGTCGAATCCCGGTGCGGCGTCGGCCGCCGGGTCCACCGGGAGCAGGTCGTCGGAGGGCAGGATGGGGTTGTCATAGTCCGGGTTGCCCTGGGCATCGAGCGGGTACCAGACGGGGATGGGCACACCAAAGAAGCGCTGGCGTGAGACCAGCCAGTCGCCGTTGAGGCCCGCGATCCAGTTCTCGTAGCGGGAGCGCATGAAGGACGGGTGGAAGTCGATTTCCTTGCCCCGGCCGATCAGGCGTTCGCGGCGGTCCTCGTCGCGGCCGCCGTTGCGGATGTACCACTGGCGGGAGGTGACCACTTCCAGGGGCTTGTCGCCCTTTTCGAAGAAGTTCACCGGGTGGCTGATCTTTTTCGGTTCACCGTCCAGCAGGCCGGCTTCCTTGAGCAGCTCCACCACGGCTTCCTTGGCGGAGAAGGCAGTCTTGCCGGCGATTGCGGCGTAGGCTGCCTTGCCGGCGTCGCTGGTGATCCACTCGGGGGTCTCAGCAATAATGCGCCCGTCGCGGCCCATGATGGCGCGCGTGGGAAGCTGCAGTTCGCGCCACCAGGTGACGTCGGTGAGGTCGCCGAAGGTGCAGACCATGGCGATGCCGGAACCCTTGTCCGCCTTTGCCAGCGGGTGGGCCTTGACCTCCAGCTCGACGTCGAACAGCGGGGACTTCACGGTCTTGCCGAACAGCGGCTGGTACCGCTCGTCGTCGGGGTTTGCCACCAGCGCCGCGCACGCCGCCAGCAACTCCGGACGGGTGGTCTCGATGAAGACCTTCTCCCCGTCTTCCGTGAAGAAGGGATAGCGGTAGTAAGCGCCGGGAACTTCCCGGTCCTCGAGCTCTGCCTGGGCCACTGCGGTGCGGAAAGTAACATCCCACAGCGTGGGTGCCTCGGCCATGTAGGCATCCCCGGCAGCCAGGTTGGCCAGGAAGGCGCGCTGGGACACGGCACGGGAGGTGTCGTCGATGGTGCGGTAGGTGAGGTCCCAGTCCACGGACAGGCCCAGGGTCTGGAACAGGTTCTCGAAGACCTTTTCGTCTTCGACGGCCAGTTCCTCGCACAGTTCGATGAAGTTCTGGCGCGACACCACATCGAAATCGCGCTGGTTCTTGGCCGGCTGCGCCGGTGGCCGGTAGTCGGCGTTGTACGGGATGGCGGGATCGCAGCGGACACCGTAGTAATTCTGGACCCGGCGCTCGGTGGGCAGGCCGTTGTCGTCCCAGCCCATGGGGTAGAAGACGTTCCTGCCGGTCATGCGCATGTAGCGGGCCTGGACGTCCGTCTGGGTGAAGGAGAACATGTGCCCCACATGCAGGGATCCCGACGCGGTGGGCGGGGGAGTGTCGATCGAATAGACCTGCTCCCGGGTGGTGTCGGGGTTGAACTTGTAGGTTCCTTCGGACAGCCAGCGCTGGGTGAGCGCGGCTTCGAGGCCCTCGAGGGCCGGCTTGTCCGGAACGTTGATGGGGGCGGTGGTGGGCGTGTCTGTACCCTGCGTGTCTTCAGCCATTGGGCAATTCTTTCATGCCCGCTTCCATCCCACCCAACCCGCGGGGTCCGGCGGGACGCGGGCACGGGTAGCATGCGCCTTATGAGCGGCATTCACGGAACCATTCGCATAAAGCGCATTTATGACCCGCCGGCGGACGACGACGGCTTCCGGGTGCTGGTGGACCGGCTCTGGCCGCGGGGGATGCCCAAGGAGGGCGCCGCCGTCGACCTCTGGCTCAAGGACGTGGCACCGTCCACGGAGCTGCGCAAGGAGTTCAACCACCGCCCGGAGCGGTTTGCCGACTTCAGCGACCGCTACCGGGCGGAACTGGGCACCAATCCTGCCGTAGAGACGCTCCTGGAGCTGTCGGCCGGCCATCCCCGGGTCACCCTCCTCTACGCCGCCCGCGATACCGATGCCAACAATGCACGCGTCCTTCTTGATTACCTCGTGGGACTGGCCGCCGACTGATCCGGCTAGGGTGGTGCCATGACTGAGGAATTGCAGAAAAAGGCAGCATTGGTAACCGGCGCGAGCAGCGGAATCGGCGAGGCTGCAGTGCGTGCGCTCCGCGCCGACGGGTGGACGGTCTTCGCCGTGGCGCGACGGGCCGAACGGCTCGCGGCCCTGGAAAGGGACACGGGCGCCGTCGCCATTCCTGCAGACATTGCGGAGGACGACGACGTGTCCCGGCTTCTCGCGCAGGTCACCGGTGCTGGCGGCATCGATACCCTGATCAACATCGCCGGCGGCGCCCGGGGAGCTGACAAAGTGGGGGACGCCACCACGGAGGACTGGGAATGGATGTACCGCGTCAACGTCCTGGGCACCATGAAGCTCACCCGCGCCTTCCTGCCCATGCTGCGCGCCACCGGCGAGGGCACCGTGCTGAACCTGACCTCAACGGCGGGCCTGGAAGCGTACGAAGGCGGCGGAGGCTATAACGCAGCCAAGTTCGGCCAGCACGCCCTGACCAACGCCCTCCGGCTTGAGGAAGCCGATCACAACGTCCGCGTCATCGAGGTGGCGCCGGGACTGGTGCAGACGGAGGAGTTCGCGCTCAACCGCCTGGGGGACGCACAGGCGGCCGGCAAGGTGTACCAGGGCGTTGAGAAGCCACTGACTGCGGAGGATGTGGCCGACGTGGTCCGTTACGCCGTCACACTCCCGCACCACGTCAACCTGGACCAGATCGTCATCCGGCCGGTGGCGCAGGCCGGCACCCACAAGCTGATCAGGAAAAGCTAGGGCACCTGGGCATGGAGCGTTGCTATAACTGCGGCGTGATCCGTCCCATCCACCCTTTGGACGGTGTATTCGGAGCCCTTGATGTCGGGACTGGCCACCAGGTGGTCAAGCGCAATCCCCGGCAGTCGGTAATCGCGCATGGGCCACGTGGGCACCAGCCGGTCGCCCAGCGAGGCGGCCACGTCCACCAGGGCGCGGTTGCCGCCGGTTCCGGCCAGCAGCGCCCGGAACTCCCGGTGGTCGTACGTCGCGTTGAAGTCTCCCGCCAGCAGCAGGGGGCCTGAACCGTTGTCCGCTCTGGCCACCGTGGCCAGGTCACGCCGCCATTGGCCGAGGCCGTCCCCCACGGGGGCCAGGGTGTGGACGGCCACAACGCGAAGGCCGGTGCCGCTTCCGTCACCGAGGTCCAGGCGGACCACCGGCATGGTGAACTGCGTACCGGGGAGCACTCCGGTCTCCTTCATGCTGAACGACGTGTAGATGGCCGTCCCGCCTGCGCCGGTCCTGGGATGGGCGTCACGGTGGGGTAGGAGGCCGTCAAGCCCGGCGGCCGCGAGCCGTCGGGACAGTTCCGGCGTGTACTCCTCGACCGCCAGCAGGTCCACATGCCGGTCGCGGACCAGTCGCACGATGCCCTCGGCGTCTGCGCCCCCCAACTCCGCATTGATGCTCATGGCGACAAGCGTGATCTGTTTGCCGGCAGCTTCGGCCGCGGGCTCCCGAACGTCCAATGGGAAGAGCCAGAACGCTTGGCACGCGGCCAGGGCGGCGGCCAGCACCTGCTGCCAGCGGCGCCGTCCCAGGAAGGAAAGCAGCAGTGCCGCGGCGGCGGGCACTGCGAGCCAGGGGGTGAACGCCACGAGCTGGACCCCCAGCACGGGCAGGTCGGCGGGCAGCCCGCGCAGGGCTGAGACCACTGCCACCGGCAGTACAACGGGGAAGAACAGCCATCTGCCCGCGGCAGCCAGGCGCCTGGCTGCTGCCGAACGCCCGGGAGCTGTCATGAGCCGAGTCTAGGCATTGAGCGCGGGAAGCGTCAGCCCCCAGCAACCGTCCCCTGAATGGCACTGGCGCTGCGGCGATAGTAGACTCTGGTGTGGCTATGACCCGGCAATCACCGGTGAGCTTCCGGAAGAACGCACGGGCGCCCCGTACAAGGGCGCGCCGCGCCAGTAGAACCGGACGGGTAAGCCCGTTACAGCAGTCAATGAGCGGCCGGTGCAGGGCGGTTCCCCAAGGGAACCGGCAGCGCCGGTAAGTGAGGTGGTACCGCGGTGGGCGTGCAGTTTTGGGACAGCACGGCAGCCGTCCTCGCATCCTGATCGGAACGAAAGGCGCAAGCCCGCAGTTCGCCAAGCTCAACCCGGGATGTCGAGAATGACTTTTTACCCCAAGGCCTCAGCCTCCGCCAGTGGCACGCGCGGCGTTTCCGCCTCCGTGAAGTTTCCGGAGATCGAAGAGCGCATCCTGAAGTACTGGGACCAGGACGGCACCTTCCAGGCCAGCATCGACCAGCGCAGTGCCGACGTTCCCGGCGGCGAGCCGGGCAGCAACGAATTCGTGTTCTACGACGGCCCGCCCTTCGCCAACGGCCTGCCGCACTACGGCCACCTCCTTACGGGCTACGCCAAGGACCTGGTGGGCCGCTACCAGACTCAGCGCGGCAAGCGCGTGGAACGCCGCTTTGGCTGGGACACCCACGGCCTGCCTGCCGAGCTTGAAGCCATGAAGCAGCTGGGCATGACGGACAAGACCCAGATCGAAGCCATGGGCATCGACAAGTTCAACGACGCCTGCCGGGCATCGGTCATGAAGTACGCCGATGAATGGCGTAGCTATGTCACCCGCCAGGCGCGCTGGGTGGACTTCGACAACGACTACAAGACGCTCAATGTCGAGTACATGGAGTCGGTCCTCTGGGCCTTCAAGCAGCTGCACGACAAAGGCCTGACGTACAACGGCTATCGCGTCCTGCCCTACTGCTGGAAGGACGAAACGCCGCTGTCCAACCATGAGCTGCGCATGGACGACGATGTGTACAAGAACCGCCAGGACCAGACCGTCACCGTCACGTTCCCCATCCGCGCGGGCGCGTCGGAGCTGTCAAAGGAACTCGCCGGAGTGCAGGCCCTGGCCTGGACCACCACCCCCTGGACCCTGCCCACCAACGCCGCGCTCGCCGTCGGGCCTTCCATCACTTACGTTGTGCTGCCCGCCGGACCCAACGGCATCAAGGCAGCCTCCGCTGACGCCCCGGTCACGGGCAGCTTCCTGCTCGCAGCGGATTTGCTGGGCAGCTACGCCAAGGACCTGGGCTACGACAGCTTCGAGGACGCGGAAGCCGCCGTCATGTCCACCCACACCGGCGCGGAGCTTGAAGGCCTGGAGTACCAGCGGCTCTGGGACGACTTTGCCGACAACGAAAAGTACGGCATGGAAAACGCCTGGCGCTTCGTGGTGGCCGACTACGTGACCACCACGGACGGTACGGGCATCGTGCACCAGGCGCCCGCCTACGGTGAAGACGACCAGAAGGTGTGCGAGGAAGCCGGCATCCCCGTGGTGCTCTCCGTGGACGAGGGCGCAAAGTTCCTGCCGCTGTTCAAGCACGGCGCCCTCCACGACATCGTGGGCCTCCAGGTCTTCGACGCCAACAAGCCCATCACCCAGGTGCTCCGCGCCCAGGGGCGGCTGGTCCGCCAGGCCAGCTACGAGCACAGCTACCCGCACTGCTGGCGCTGCCGCAACCCGCTGATCTATCGCGCGGTGTCTTCCTGGTACGTGGAGGTCACCAAGTTCAAGGACCGGATGTCCGAACTGAACCAGGAGATCAACTGGATCCCCGGCAACGTCAAGGACGGCCAGTTTGGCAAGTGGCTGGAAAACGCCCGGGACTGGTCCATCAGCCGGAACCGTTTCTGGGGCAGCCCCATCCCCGTCTGGCAGTCCAGCGATCCGGAGTACCCGCGCACCGACGTCTACGGCTCCCTGGCGGAGATCGAAGCCGACTTCGGCCGGCTGCCGCTGAACAAGGACGGCGAGGTGGACCTGCACCGGCCGTTCATCGACGAGCTCACCAGGCCCAACCCGGACGATCCCCGCACCCCCGAAGAGGGCCAGTCGGTGATGCGCCGCGTTGAGGACGTCCTGGACGTCTGGTTCGACTCCGGCTCCATGCCCTACGGCCAGGTGCACTACCCGTTCGAGAACGAGGCGTGGTTCAACACCCACAACCCGGCGGACTTCATCGTGGAGTACATCGGGCAGACCCGCGGCTGGTTTTACATGCTGCACATCCTGTCCACGGCACTGTTCGACCGGCCCGCCTTCAGGAACGTCATCAGCCACGGCATCGTGCTCGGCTCCGACGGCCAGAAGATGTCCAAGAGCCTGCGCAACTACCCGGACGTCTCCGAGGTCCTGGACCGTGACGGCTCCGACGCCATGCGCTGGTTCCTGATGTCCAGCCCCATCCTGCGCGGCGGCAACCTGATCGTCACCGAGCAGGGCATCCGCGACGGCGTCCGCCAGGTCATCCTGCCGCTGTGGAACGTGTACAGCTTCTTCACCCTGTACACGAACGCCGCCAACGGCGGTGCAGGCTACGACGCCAAGCTGCGCTATGAGGGCTACCGGGACACGCTGGACCAGTACCTCCTGGCCAACACCGGAGACCTGGTGCGCACCATGACCGGCCAACTGGACACCTATGACATCTCCGGCGCGTGCGATTCGCTGCGCAGCTACCTGGACATGCTCACCAACTGGTACGTCCGCCGCAGCCGGCAGCGGTTCTTCGACGAGGACCAGGACGCCTTCGACGCACTGTTCACCGCGCTGGAGACCGTCACCCGTGCTGCTGCGTCGCTGCTGCCGCTGGTCTCCGAGGAGATCTGGCGCGGCCTGACCGGCGGCCGGTCCGTGCACCTCGCCGACTGGCCTGACGCTGACCTGTTCCCGGCCAACCCGTCCCTGGTGGAAGCCATGGACCGGGTCCAGCAGATCTGCTCCACCGGCTCCTCGCTGCGGAAGGCAGCGAACCTGCGCGTCCGCCTGCCGCTGCAGGAACTCACCGTGGTGGCACCCGGCGCGGGCGCACTCGAAGGCTTTGCCGCCGTCGTCGCCGATGAACTCAACCTCCGGTCCGTCCGCCTGCTGGACGCCGCAACCGCTTCCCCCGAAGAGTTCGGCATCCAGCAGAAGCTGGTGGTCAACGCCCGTGCCGCCGGTCCGCGCCTGGGCAAGAATGTCCAGGTGGCCATCAAGGGCTCCAAGTCCGGGGACTGGTCCGTGGACGATGCGGGCGTGGTCACCGCCGGCGGCCTCCAGCTGGAGCCGCAGGAGTACACGCTGGAGACGGTGGTGGCAGAATCCGACGGCGGTTCGGCAGCTGTTGCCGTACTTCCCGGCGGCGGCTTCGTTGTGCTCAATACCGAGGTCACGCCGGAGCTGGAAGCCGAAGGTCTGGCCCGCGACATGGTCCGCGCCATCCAGCAGGCACGCAAGGACGCCGGACTCAACGTGAGCGACCGGATCCGGACCACGGTCACCGCCGCGCAGAACGTGGTGGATGCCCTGCTCGCCAACGCTGAACTTGTCAAGGGTGAGACGCTGACGGTGGATCTGGCCGCTGAACCTGCCGATGTGTCCGAGCCCGCCGTCGCGGTGGAAAAAGTGGAGGCCTAGGACATGACCGACGAATTCTCGGTTGAAAGCGTTTATGCCGAACTGCTGGGCCGGGCTCCGGAAAACAAGATGGAGCCCCGCCTGGCGCCGCTGTTCCGTGCCATGGACGTGCTGGGCGAGCCCAACAAGGCGTACCCGATCATCCACGTGACCGGCACGAACGGCAAGACCTCCACCTCCCGGATGATCGAGTCCGTGCTCCGCGCGCACGGCCTGAGCACGGGCCGGTACACCAGTCCGCACCTGTCCAAGGTCACCGAGCGGATCAGCATCGACGGCCACCCCGTCTCCGACGATGCGTTCGTCAGGATCTGGGACGAAATCAGGCCCTACCTGCAGATTGTCGACTCCGAACTGGAAGCCGAGGGCCAGCCGCGGCTGACCTACTTCGAGTGCCTCACCATCCTGGGCTTCGCCATCTTCGCCGACCAGCCCGTCAACGTGGCCATCATCGAGGTGGGCCTTGGCGGCATCACCGACGCCACCAACGTCGGTGACGGCCAGGTGTCGGTAGTGACGCCGATTTCGCTGGACCACACGGACCTGCTGGGCGACACCACCGAGGACATCGCCTACGAAAAGGCCGGCATCATCAAGCCCGGCGGCTACCTCATCAGCGCGGCCCAGCCCCTTGACGCGGCCCAGGTGCTGCTGGAAAAGGCCAAGGAAGTGGGTGTGCCGTTCCGCTTCGAAGGCGTGGAGTTCGGCGTCGAGTCGCGCACTGTCGCTGTTGGTGGGCAGCTGGTCACCATCCAGGGCATCGCAGGCCGCTACCCGGACCTGCTGGTGCCGCTGCATGGTGCGCACCAGGCGCAGAACGCCGCCGTTGCGGTGGCCGCGCTGGAGGCATTCTTCGGCGGCGAGAAGGAGCTCGACTTCGATGTTCTGCAGGAAGGCTTCGCGGCTGTGACATCCCCGGGGCGCCTCGAGGTGGTGCGGACTGCCCCCACGATCATCGTGGACGCCGCGCACAACCCGGATGGCATCAAGGCCTCCGCTGCCGCGCTGCAGGAAGCATTTACCTTCACCAAGCTGGTTCCCGTCGTGGGCGTGCTCAAGGAAAAGGATGCTGAGGAAATCCTCCGGGAACTCAAGGAGTCCTTGGAAGGGGTAGCGGACGAATACTGCTTCACGCAGTCCAACTCGCCCCGGGCCGTTCCTGCTGCCGAACTGGCTGAGCTGGCGATCGAGCTGGGCTTCGGCGAGGACAATGTCCACATTGCCGAGAAACTGGACGACGCGCTGGAATGGGCGGTGGAACGGGCCGAAGCCAACGAGGACCTGTCCGGCGGTGTGCTGGTCACCGGCTCCATCACGCTGGTGGCCGAAGCGCGGATCCTGCTCGGAAAAACGGAGGCGTGACCGTGGCCAGACTCACCAAAGCACAGCGCGAGTGGCGTCCCGGGATGCCGAAGAAGCGGCGTTCCACCAAGGTCATGTTCGCCTCAACGGTCCTGCTCCTCGAAGCGTTCGTCATGTTCTTCGCCACCCTGGCGGTGTTCGGCCTCCGCCGCGGTGAGTTTCCGCCGGTGCTGATCCTCGGGGTCGGCATCGGCCTCAGCGTGCTCATGGTCGCCGCCTGCGCGGTCCTCAACAGACCCTGGGGAATCGGTGTGGGCTGGGTCCTGCAACTGGTCCTGATCCTCATGGGCATTATCGAACCGACCATGTACCTGGTGGGCGCGCTCTTCGCCCTCGCCTGGTGGTACGGCATACGCACCGGCATCCGGCTGGACCGCGAGGCCGCCCAGCGAGCACGCGAGCAGGCGGAATGGGAAGCCGCCCACCCCGACCAGGCTGCCGGTCCGGCCCAGCCCCAGTCCCCGTAGACTTGTCCCGAAACCCCACCAACCCATTGGAGCAGTTGTGACTACAGAGCGCACCCTCGTCCTGATCAAGCCCGACGGCGTCGCCCGTAACCTGACCGGCGCCATCCTGGCCCGTATTGAAGCCAAGGGCTACAGCCTTGTTGAGCTGAAGAAGGTTGACGCCACCCGTGAACTGCTGGAGCAGCACTACGAGGAACACGTGGGCAAGCCCTTTTACGAGCCGCTGGTGGAGTTCATGCTCAGCGGCCCCGTGGTGGCGGCCATCTTCGAAGGCCACCGCGTCATCGAAGGTTTCCGCTCACTCGCAGGCACCACCGATCCCACGACGGCGGCCCCCGGCACCATCCGTGGCGACTTCGGCCGCGACTGGGGCCTGAAGGTCCAGCAGAACCTGGTGCACGGCTCCGACTCGACCGATTCCGCCGAGCGCGAGATCAAGATCTGGTTCCAGTAACCGGCGGTCGCGCCCCGCGCAGTGGCGTGGACCAAAGCGTTGCCATCTGACAGATAAGGCCAATGTTCTTCGTGAACATTGGCCTTATCCTTTATCCGCCGGGGGAGCCGCCCGGCTAGAAGCCCGAGGTCCCCACAAACACCTGGATGAACGCGAAGAAGATGGTGGCGACGACGGCCACGTAGAGCAGCGCGGTAAGGATCCAGCCGGAATCACCCAGGAGCCGGGCCGCACCTGCCGGGACGGGAATGACGCCGGCTGCGATGTTCCTGATGGTGGTCCACACGAAGAGCGGGATCATGGCTGCCCAGACGATCATGCACAGCGGGCAGAGGATGTGGATGGAGTACAGGGCCTGCGACCACAGCCAGACAACGAAGGCGAAGCCCAGCGTGACTCCGGTCTGCAGCCCCAGCCAGTACCAGCGGGCAAAGGTTGCCCCGGAGAGCAGGGCCATGCCCACGGTGATGATGACGGCGAAGGCCACAATCCCAATGAACATGTTGGGAAAGCCGAATACGGAACTCTGCCACGTCTGCATTACCTGGCCGCACGAAATCCAGGGATTCACGTCGCACACCGTGGCGTGGTTGGGATCCTTAAGTACTTCGAGTTTTTCCAGGACCAGGGTTCCCGACGCAAGCCAGCCTGTGATGCCGGTGATCACCAGCAGCCAGCCGAAAGGCCGGTTCCGGGCCATGGGGGGAAGGCTTCCGGCAGCACTGGCCTGTGGATCGGCTGCCCGTCCATGTTCCTGGGCGCTGACGGGGGAGATGCTGGGCATGGGTGTGGCGTCCTTTTCGTCCGGTGCTCCTGTGCCTGATTGTAACGCCGGCGGCTGGAGCCATCACACAGCAACGGGAACAGCAGCACCTGCCTCCGCGGCGATCCTGCCGCGGTATGAGAGAATGAACGTGGCTGGAAGCCGATCCACATTCGGACTCCGGTCCGGTGGCTTGTTCCCAAGACCGCCAATGATGAGCAGGGCAGGCTTCGGATTCTTCCGGCACACCCGCGACTCCATTGGGCGGCACCTGGTTGTGGCACGTGGAACAACGGGTTTTCAGAACATCCACCGGCTCCCACGGGCTGCCGCACCCCAACGACGGTGCGAACCTGGGAGTATCCACTTGACTTCTGTCAACGCCTGCGGGTTTTGACAATATGTGCCCCAATGGGTGCCGGATGTGGCGGTACGTCAGGGGCAGGAGTGTTGCCACATATGGACAATGATCAGGAACTGGCCGTTAATGACACAGCAGCGGACGCCGATGCTGCTGCACCCAGGAAGGCCCCGCGTACGCGCCGCAAGGCGGCTCCAAAGACCAGCGAAGACGTGACGGCCGCCGGGGGCGGCTCAGAGGCCCCTGACCCCACCGGTGCTGACGGTGCCGTGGCGGAAGAGGCGCCCAAGGCGCCGGCCCGTCGGACCCGCGCCAGGAAAAAAGTCGACGCTGCCGAACCCCTGCCCGCCTTCGCCGATGAAGCAGACCCCGCCGTCGCCGCTGCCGTTGTTGACAGTCCCGCCGCTGAGGAGCCCGGTGCTGCATCTGCTCCGGCACCTGCGGCCGACGTTGAAACCAAACTCGTTCGCCGCCGCCGGGTCGCCACCCGCAAGGTTGCATCCCCCGCTGCGGCCCCCGTGGTGGAAGCCAACGAGGCGGAAGCTGTCGTTGCTGAATCCACAGCGTCGAACGCCGGGGAGCAGGAGTCCGCCTCCGCCCAGGCAGCCACCGCCGCCCAGGAGCCCGCCGCCCCGGATGCCGGTGAGCAGCAGGCCACCCAGGAGCCCACCGCCGCAGAGGCTGCGAAGCAGGACAGGGAACCAGCGGCCGCTCCGGCCGGAGAAACCGCCGCGCCCGCCAGCCCCTTTGGCTCGCTCTTCCTGGAACCCGCGTCGCCCACCTCAGTGCTCTTCCAGGCCCCGGACCTCAGCACGGTTGTCCGCCCCGCCGCGGCCGCCGCAGAGGAGCCTGAAGAGGAGGAGGCCGAAGACACCGACGACTCCTCCAGCCGCCGCCGGCGCCGCAGCCGTGGCCGCCGTGGCCGCAGCCGGACCGGCGAGAGGACGGACGAGGACCTTGAAAACGGCGCGGAGGCTGACGCCGAAGACGAGGCCGACGAGGATACCGCCGGGCAGGTGGAGGACGGGGTGACCTCCCGCCGCCGCCGTCGCCGCCGCCGCGGTGACCAGGACCTTGAACTGACCGGCGGCGGAGATGACGATCCCCCCAACACGGTGACCAGGGTCCGTGCACCGCGACCTGTCAGCGACGTCCCGGTGAGCAACCGGGTGACCAGCGTAAAGGGTTCCACCCGGCTTGAGGCCAAGAAGCAGCGCCGCCGTGAATCCCGCGACACCGGCCGCCGCCGCACCGTCATCACCGAGGCAGAGTTCCTGGCGCGCCGGGAGTCCGTCGACCGCCAGATGATCGTTCGCCAGCGCGACGACAGGATCCAGATCGCCGTCCTCGAAGACGGCGTCCTGGCAGAACACTTCGTGTCCAAGACCCAGCAGGACTCACTGATCGGCAACGTGTACCTGGGCAAGGTGCAGAACGTGCTGCCGTCAATGGAAGCTGCATTCGTCGACATCGGCCGGGGCCGCAACGCCGTCCTCTACGCCGGCGAGGTCAACTGGGAAGCCGTGAACCTCGAGGGCAAGCAGCGCCGCATCGAAAACGCGCTCAAGTCCGGCGACACCGTGCTGGTCCAGGTCACCAAGGACCCCGTGGGCCACAAGGGTGCCCGCCTGACCAGCCAGATCTCGCTTCCCGGACGCTACCTGGTCTACGTGCCCGGCGGCTCAATGACGGGCATCTCCCGCAAGCTGCCCGACGTCGAACGCAACCGGCTCAAGCGCATCCTCAAGGACCGCCTGCCCGAGCACGCCGGCGTCATTGTCCGTACTGCCGCCGAGGGCGCTTCCGAGGAAGAGCTGACGCACGACATCAACCGGCTGCGCGCCCAGTGGGAAGGCATCGAAAGCCAGGCCGCGTCCACCAAGATCCTGGCTCCGGAACTGCTGTACGGCGAACCGGACCTGACCATCAAGGTCGTCCGAGACGTCTTCAACGAAGACTTCTCCAAGCTCATCGTTTCCGGCGAGGAAGCCTGGGACACCATCGAGGCCTACGTCACCTACGTGGCACCTGACCTGGTGGGGCGGCTCGAGAAGTGGACCAAGGACCAGGACATCTTCTCCGCCTGGCGCATCGACGAACAGATCCACAAGGCCCTTGAGCGCAAGGTCTTCCTGCCCTCCGGCGGGTCCCTGGTGATCGACCGCACCGAGGCCATGACAGTGGTGGACGTCAACACCGGCAAGTTCACCGGCAGCGGCGGCAACCTCGAGGAAACCGTCACCAAGAACAACCTCGAAGCAGCCGAAGAAGTGGTGCGCCAGCTGCGCCTGCGCGACATCGGCGGCATTATCGTCATCGACTTCATCGACATGGTCCTCGAATCCAACCGCGACCTTGTCCTGCGCCGGCTGGTGGAGTGCCTGGGCCGGGACCGGACCAAGCACCAGGTGGCCGAAGTGACGTCGCTGGGCCTTGTCCAGATGACCCGCAAGCGCATGGGCACCGGGTTGCTGGAAGTCTTTGGCGAGCAGTGTGAGGCCTGCGCCGGCCGCGGCGTGGTCACCCACGACGATCCGGTGGAACACCGCCGCGCAAACATCGTGGCCGCCGAGCACCACGTCCAGCGCACCGACAGCCGCCCCGAACCGCGGGCCGAGGTGCACCGTCCCGAGGCGCAGCGGACCGACAACGCCCAGCAGGGACCCCGTTCCGAGCGCAAGCGCCGGCGCGGACGCGGCGGCCAGCAACCCGAGGCTGCGCCGGTGCCCGCGGTGCAGGTCCACACGGTCCTGCCGGAGGCGGCAGACGCGGAGCGGCACGCCAAAGCAGAAGCCACCCGGCTTGCCCTGGCAAACATCGCGGCTGCTGCCCATGCCGCCCATCTGCACGACGATGAGGTGGCGGCTGCCCGGCAGGTGCCACCGGCTCCGCCTGCGCCTGCACCCATGGAGGAGAAGCACGACGCCGACGCCCCGGCCCGACCGGCGGCTGTCCTGACCTTCGGGGGAGAGGAAGTCCCGCTTCCCTTCGTGGAGCACGCGGAGGAGCACCACCCCAAGCCGGCCCTGACCCTGGACCGGCTCGCAGAAGCGTTCGCCCACCTGGGCCAGCCCGCATCCTCTGTCGAGGATGCACCCGGCAAGGCCGCCGCTGCCCCGACGGGCGCCGAACCTGCAGCTGACCAGCCGGCACCGGAAGGGCGGACTGCCGGGGGAGGGGAAGCGCGCGCCACCGTTGATGCTCCGGCTGAAAAGGACTATTCGGACCACACTCTGGAGCAGTCCCGGCAGCGGCGGCCGCGCCGCCACCGCGCTGCCAGCCGTGCCCAGGGCGCCGCCAACGAGACCGCGGTGCAGCACCACGAGAGTGTCCAGGCGACCGCGTCGGGCCACTCCCACGAGGCCAAGGCCCCGGAGACCGCTGTTCCGTCGGCTGAGGTGGGCAAGGCCGCCGAGGAACCGATCATCCTCGGTGTCGGTGTGCCCGCTTCGGAGCTGTAAGCCACACGTCCGGAACGGACAGCAGCACAGAAACAGCCAGGAGTCCCCGTTTTGTGGACAGTTCCCCCTGTAAGTACAGGGGGAATTCTCCGCACGGCGGGGATTTCTGCTGGGTGCAGGGAAGGGGCTGTCACCTTTTTCCGGATGCGCGCCAGCGGCTAGGCTGGACCTCGACACGGGGTGCCGAGCAGAAGGCCGGCTGAGATCCAGACCCGTTGAACCTGTCCGGCTAGCACCGGCGAAGGGATGTCTCTTGTCTACGACCCTTTCCATGACCCTTCCGGCCGTACCGGGTGCTCCTGCGGGGGCGCCCGTGGGCCGCGACGTTCCACGGGTACTTTCCATCGCGGGCTCCGATCCCTCGGGTGGAGCAGGGATCCAGGCAGACCTGAAAAGCATCGCCGCCCACGGTGGATACGGCATGGCCGTGATTACGGCCCTCACCGCACAGAACACACGGGGGGTGCAGGCCGTGCACGTTCCCCCGGTTGCGTTCCTGGCGCAGCAGCTGGACGCCGTCAGCGACGACATCAGCATCGACGCCGTCAAGATCGGCATGCTGGGAGATGAAGCGGTAATCCGCACTGTCCGCGGCTGGCTGGAGAAAGTACGTCCCGCCGTCGTGGTCCTGGACCCGGTGATGGTGGCAACCAGCGGTGACCGGCTGCTCAAGGAATCCGCCGAAGCTGCCCTCCGGGAACTGCTGCCTCTTGCCCATCTCATTACCCCCAACCTGCCCGAGCTTGCCATGCTGGTGGGGGCGGAGCCGGCGGAGAGCTGGGACGCGGCCCTGGACCAGGGGAAGCAGTTGGCGAAGACCACCGGAGCCACGGTACTGGTGAAGGGCGGCCACTTGGCGGGGACGGACTGCCCTGACGCGCTGGTCAACGCCTCAGGCCTGCTGGCACAGGACGTGGTGGAAGTCCGGGGCAACCGGATTGCCACCCGCAACAGCCACGGCACCGGCTGCTCCCTGTCTTCTGCGATGGCCACCGTGCAGGCCCGGGTGGGCGACTGGGAAGCGTCGCTGCGGACCGTGAAGCCCTGGCTCGCCGGTGCGCTTGAGAACTCCGGAGAGCTGGAGGTGGGCCACGGGAACGGGCCCGTGCACCACTTCCACCACCTGCGGCCCGCCCTTCATGAAGGGGGCTTCGCTGCCCGGCTGTGGGACGAAGCCCAACAGGACCTCGACGACATCTACGCGCTGGACTTTATCCGGAGCCTGGGCTCGGGCGAGCTTGAGGAGAAGGACTTCGCCTACTACCTGGCCCAGGATGCCCTTTACCTCAACGGCTACTCCAGGGTCCTGGCCCGGGCCAGCGCCCTCGCACCATCGGAAGCCGAGCAGCTGTTCTGGGCCGGCTCCGCACAGCAGTGCCTCGAGGTGGAATCGGAACTCCACCGCTCCTGGCTGAGTAGCCGCCCGGCGCAGAGCGGACTGGGCCCCGTCACAAAGGCATACGTGGACCACCTCACCGCGGCGTCGGCGTCGGGCAGCTATGCAGTCCTGGCTGCCGCCGTCCTGCCCTGTTTCTGGCTCTACGCCGAAGTGGGGGAGAAGCTCCACGCGCGGTTCGTTGCCGCCGGTGAGCCTGACGGGCACGCCTACGCCGCGTGGCTCCGCACCTATGCGGATGAGGCGTTTGCCGCGGCCACCCGCCGGGCCATATCGATCGTTGACGCCGCCGGACGGAACGCCTCTGCGCAGGAGAGGGCAGCGATGCTGACCGCGTTCAAACAGTCCTGCCGCCTGGAGGTGGCTTTCTTCGACGCGCCGAGGCTGCATTCCTGACGTTTGCAGGCCGGGCCGCCGCTATTATGGAGGGGCGCGGTTGCGGTGCAGTCTGCCGGCCCTGTGGTTCCTACCACAGCCGGCCCGCCGGAACCAGCCTCATTTGCGGCCGAAGACGGATTTAGCGTATTCTGGATCTTCGGTGCTTACGCCAACACTTGGGTTATGACCCCACGGCGTTGAGGCACAGCGGGAACCCAGGCTTTTAGCATGTCGGTTCCGCACGCAAATTTTGTAATAAACGTCGAGAGAAGTGAGTTCCCAAGTGGTGTACGCGATTGTCCGCGCAGGCGGCCGCCAAGAGAAGGTTTCCGTTGGAGACTTCGTTACCCTGAACCGCGTCGCCGGTGGAGCCGGCAGCACCATCGAGCTGCCCGCACTGCTCCTGGTTGATGGTGACAAGGTCACCTCCGCCGCCGCTGACCTGGCCAAGGTAACTGTTACGGCTGAAATCCTCCAGGACCTGCGTGGTCCTAAGATTGTCATCCAGAAGTACAAGAACAAGACCGGTTACAAGAAGCGCCAGGGTCACCGCCAGGAACTGACCAAGGTCAAGATCACCGGCATCAAGTAACCACCGGTTACTGTTCAGGTATTTCAACAGATTCCCCAGAATTTAAAGGCAGGCATTTCAGATGGCACATAAAAAGGGCGCGAGCTCCACTCGCAACGGCCGCGATTCCAACGCTCAGTACCTCGGCGTCAAGCGCTTCGGCGGCCAGGTAGTTTCCGCAGGCGAAATCATCGTCCGCCAGCGTGGCACCCACTTCCACCCGGGCGCCGGCGTTGGCCGTGGCGGCGACGACACCCTGTTCGCCCTGACCCCGGGCGCCGTTGAATTCGGCACCCGCCGCGGTCGTCGCGTAGTCAACATCGTTGCTGCTGCAGCTGCAGAGTAACAACCAGTTCTGAAGCGGTGGAGCGGGCCTGAGGGTCCGCTCCACTGTTCTTTTAAGCGCATTACAATCGATGTGGCGTCCGCGGACGCCCACACAGACACCACTCGAGGAGATCCACGTGGCCAGCTTTGTAGACCGGGTAGTCCTGCACGTATCCGGCGGATCCGGCGGCCACGGATGCGTCTCCGTCCACCGTGAGAAGTTCAAGCCACTGGGCGGCCCCGACGGCGGAAATGGCGGCAACGGCGGCGACGTGATCCTTCGCGTCGACCACCAGACCACCACCCTCCTGGACTACCACCACGCACCCCACCGGCACGCCAGCAACGGCGGCCCCGGCATGGGTGACTGGCGCGGCGGGAAAAACGGCGAAACCCTGGTGCTGCCCGTCCCGGACGGCACCGTGGTCAAGACCAAGGACGGTGAGGTACTGGCTGACCTCGTCGGCGAAGGTGCCGAGTTCGTGGCGGCCGCAGGCGGCCTGGGCGGCCTGGGCAACGCTGCCCTTTCCTCGCAAAAACGCCGCGCCCCCGGCTTCGCGCTGCTCGGCATCGAGGGCGACTCCCGCGACATCGTCCTGGAACTGAAGTCAATTGCGGACATCGCGCTGGTGGGCTTCCCGTCCGCCGGGAAATCCAGCCTCATCGCAGCCATGTCCGCTGCCCGCCCCAAGATCGCCGACTACCCCTTCACCACGCTGGTTCCCAACCTCGGGGTAGTCCAGGCGGGAGACGTGCGTTTTACCATCGCCGACGTTCCCGGGCTCATCGAAGGCGCCAGCGAGGGACGCGGCCTGGGCCACCACTTCCTGCGCCACGTTGAACGCTGCGCCGCCCTGGTCCACGTGCTGGACTGCGGCACCCTTGAATCGGACCGCGACCCCCTCTCGGACCTCGCCATCATCGAGGCGGAGCTGGAAAAGTACGCCGTGGACATGAGCTACGCTGGCCAGGACGGCGAAGTGGTTCCCCTGAACCACCGCCCCCGCCTGGTTGCGCTGAACAAGGTGGACCTGCCGGACGGCAAGGACATGGCGGACTTCGTGCGCCCGGAACTCGAATCGCGTGGCTACCGCGTCTTCGAGGTATCCGCCACCAGCCATGAGGGCCTGCGCCAGCTGGGCTTTGCCATGGCGGAAATCGTCAAGGCCGCCCGCGACTCCGTTGCTGCCGCGCCGCCCAAGGTCCAGCCCGTCGTACTGCGGCCGCGCGCCGTCAACGAAACCGGGTTCAAGATCCGCCGCGAGGAGAAGAACCTGGAGCCGCTGTTCCGCGTCCTCGGCGAAAAGCCGGAGCGCTGGGTCAAGCAGACCGACTTCACCAATGAGGAAGCCATTGGCTACCTCGCGGACCGCCTCGCCAAGCTGGGGGTCGAAACCGAGCTGTTCAAGCAGGGGGCAAAGCCCGGCGACACCGTGGTCATCGGCGAAGACGACGGCGTCGTCTTCGACTGGGAGCCCACCATGATGGCAGGCGCCGAACTGCTGGCTTCCCCGCGCGGTACGGATCCACGCTTCGCGGACATAGGTGACCGGCCCACCCGAAGCCAGAAGCGCGAAGAGCAGCAGGAGCGCCGGGATGCCAAGGCTGCCGCCCGTGCCGAGCTTGAAGCTGAGCGGCGGGCAGGAATTTGGACTGAGTCCGTCAGCGCACGTCGGGCTGCCCAGCCGCTGAAGGAAAGCGGACTGGAAGCGGACGATGACCTCTAGGGGCATGACCGCGGACCCGGCCGTCCGTGCCGGGGACCGAAGCGCGCTGGCCGGTGCCCGCCGCATCGTGGTGAAGGTGGGGTCATCCTCGCTCACCAGCATCAAGGGCGGCATCTCGGAAGAGTCCCTCACGGCCCTCGCTGACGCCCTGGCGGCCAAACGCAACGCCGGCGCCGAGATCATCCTGGTTTCCTCCGGCGCCATCGCCGCCGGCCTGGCGCCGCTGGGCCTGGCCAAGCGGCCCCGCGATCTGGCAACCCAGCAGGCCGCCGCCAGCGTCGGCCAAGGGTTGCTCATGGCGCGGTACACGCAGGCCTTCGGGGCGCACGGCGTCACGGTCAGCCAGGTCCTGCTTACAGCCGAGGACCTGATGCGCCGCAGCCAGCACACCAACGCACTGCGCGCCATGGACCGGTTGCTGAACCTTGGAGTGGTCCCCGTCGTCAACGAGAACGACACCGTGGCCACCCACGAAATCCGGTTCGGCGACAACGACCGGCTGGCCGCCCTCGTGGCGCATCTGGTGCGCGCGGATGCCCTCGTGCTGCTGTCCGACGTCGACTCCCTGTATGACGGGCCGCCTGCCCAGGGTGCCAAACGCATCCCCCTGGTCACCGGTCCGCACGACCTCGAGGGCGTGTCCATCGGCAAGGCGGGCAAGGCCGGTGTGGGCACCGGCGGAATGATGACCAAAGTGGAAGCAGCCAGCATGGCCGCAGGCTCCGGCATCCATGCCCTGGTGACCTCGACGCCGAACGCGGCCGCGGCCCTGAACGGCGAGGACGTTGGCACCTGGTTCGCCGTCAACGGCTCCCGCAAGCCGGTCCGCCTGCTGTGGCTTGCCCACGTAGCCTCGGTCCAGGGGCGCCTGGTCCTGGACGAAGGGGCCGTCCGCGCCGTACGCCACCACCACACGTCGCTGCTGCCTGCAGGCATTTCCGCAGTGCACGGCGACTTTGAGCCTGGGGACGCCGTTGAACTGGCCGGTGCCGACGGCACCGTTGTTGCCAGGGGACTGGTCAATTACTCCTCCCAGGAGTTGCCGCACATGCTGGGACGGTCCACCCGGGAACTCGGCGAGGAGCTGGGCAGCGGCTATGACCGCGAAGTTGTTCATGTTGATGACCTGGTGCTGGTCTGAGCTGCCCGCTCGCCTAAACTTGGAGCATGACTGAAGCCCTGATGCACGCTGCTGAAAATACCGGAACCACTGCTGCCCACGCGCAGCCGGGTGCCTCAGCGGAACCGGCCTCAGCTGAAGTGGCGCTTTCCGCAGCAGAGGTGGAAGCTGCCGTGCACGCCATCGCCGATCGGTCCCGCCATGCGTCCCGCCGGATGGCCACCGCCAATCGGGCCTGGAAAGACCGCGGCCTGCGTGCCGTGGGGGCTGCCCTGCAGGAAAATGTGCAGGCGATCCTCGCCGCCAACGCCATGGACGTCCAGCGGGGCGAAGACAACGGCACCTCCAAGGCGTTGCTTGACCGGCTCACGCTCACCGAAAGCCGGGTAGCCGGCCTGGTGGCAGCCCTTGAGAACCTGGCCAACCTTCCGGACCCCGTGGGCAATGTGGTCCGGGGCCAGACCCTTCCCAACGGACTGCGCCTCCGCCAGGTCAATGTGCCCATGGGTGTGGTGGCAGCCATCTACGAGGCACGTCCCAACGTCACCGTGGACATTGCGGGCCTGGCCCTCAAGAGCGGAAACGCCGTGATCCTGCGTGGCGGCAGCGCTGCCGAAGCCACCAACCAAGTGCTGGTGCGGGTGCTTCGGGAGGCCCTGGAATCCGTGGGCCTTCCTGCCGACGCCGTGCAGACCGTTGACCAGTTTGGCCGGCCCGGTGCCAACGTCCTGATGAAGGCCCGCGGCAGGGTGGACGTGCTGATTCCCCGCGGCGGCCGGGACCTGATCCAGACCGTTGTGACCAACTCGGCCGTCCCCGTGATCGAGACAGGGGAGGGGAACGTCCACATCTTCATCGACGAATCGGCTGACGAAAACATGGCTGTCGAGATCGTGCTCAATGCCAAGACGCAGCGGCCCAGTGTTTGCAACACCGTGGAGACCCTGCTGGTGCACTCCGGCTCAACGGTGCTGCCTGCAGTTGCCGGTGCCCTGCGCAGCGCCGGCGTCCGCCTGCACGTGGACCACCGGATCAAGGCCGCGTTGCCGGGGGTCGAAACCCTCGAGGCCACAGACGTGGACTGGGGCACCGAATACATGGACCTGGATCTTGCCGTGGCCATGGTCGACAGCATGGACGAAGCCATGCAGCACATCCGGACCTGGTCCACCGGGCACACGGAAGCAATTCTCACCAATGACCTGGCCAACGCCGAGCGGTTTATTGCGGAAGTCGATTCGGCCGCCGTGATCGTCAATGCTTCCACCCGGTTCACCGACGGCGGGGAGCTGGGTCTTGGTGCCGAAGTAGGCATCTCCACGCAGAAGCTCCACGCCCGCGGTCCCATGGGCCTGACCGAGCTCACCACCACGAAGTGGATCGTCCAGGGTGAAGGCCAAGTCCGCGCATAGCAACGCGGTAACATAGACCAGAACCCGGAAAGCAGCGGAATGTTCCGCTGCCCGTAAATTCCTGAACATAGGGGAGAAAATGCTGCTCCAGCAGATTGCCATGTCCGTCGCCGCCGCAGGTGAATCCGGCCACGAGGCGCCTGCGCCGCTGTGGGCTGAGCCGTGGGTCTTCGGCGTGTCGATGTTCGCGATCCTGGTGGTGCTCATGTTCATCGCCTGGTCCTACAACAACCTGGGCAACCGCCACGCCCCCACCGACGAGCACGCGGATCCGCACCGGCAGCACCCCAACAAGCACGATCGCGGGCAGGGCCACTAAGATTTCCCACAACCTGCACCGCAATGGTGCCCGGGGGAGGCTGCGGCTGGGCGTGATGGGCGGGACCTTCGATCCCATCCACCACGGCCACCTGGTCGCGGCCAGCGAGGTCGCGGCCGAATTCGACCTTGACGAGGTGGTCTTCGTACCCACCGGGCAACCATGGCAGAAGTCCCATAAGCAGGTCAGCGAGCCTGAGCACCGCTACCTGATGACTGTCATTGCCACGGCTTCCAATCCGCGCTTCACCGTCAGCCGTGTCGACGTCGACCGTCCTGGTCCCACTTACACCATCGATACCCTCCGTGACCTTAGGGCGCAGCGGCCTGACGCAGATCTCTTCTTCATCACGGGGGCGGACGCGTTGGCCCAGATCCTCTCCTGGAAGGACATCGACGAGTTGTGGTCGCTGGCCCACTTCGTGGGAGTCACCAGGCCAGGGCACGTCCTTGACGGCATGGGCCGCGACGACGTGAGCCTCCTGGAAGTCCCGGCGATGGCCATCTCTTCCACGGATTGCCGCGCCCGCGTGGCAGCGAACAACCCGGTCTGGTACCTGGTCCCGGACGGGGTAGTGCAGTACATCGCCAAATACGGCCTGTATTCCGACCCGCCCGAAGGCGCGGAGGAACCAACTTCCGAAGCACGCGAACCAGCCAGTACTGAATGAGTCCTCAATGAGTCAGGAACAGCCACAAATCCGCAGCCGCCGGGAACTCCGGAAGGCCAGGGAAGCCCAGCAGCCTGCCACGCCCGAATCGGAGCAGATCCAGCCTGCCGCCGACCACACGGCTGGCCGTGCTCCTGCGACGGCAGGGCCGGAGGCTGCCGGTTCGGCCGGCGCCGCATCCCCGCCCCGTGCACAGCCAGCCCCGGAGCAGCCTTCCACCCAGCGTTCCTCCCAGATACGGGCCCGCGACCGTGCCGCGCTGCGGACCCTCAAGGAGCTCGAGGAAAAGGAAGGGCAGCTTTCTGCCGGTGGGCCGCCCACCCGCCGCCAGTTGCGCCTGCAGCAACTCAAAGAGCAGGCGCTCACGGCTGCGAACCCTGTTGTTCCCTCCGCCGCTCCTCCAGCCCCTGCGCCTGAGGCCGGAAGCAGCGCGGCCGCGACGAAAGCACCTGAGCCCCCGGCTGAGGCTCCCCTTGGCGCCCCGGATGGCATGACGGTGGAGCAGGCCCTGGAGGCGCGGGCGCTCATCGCGGCCCAGGCGGGGAACCAGACCTCCAAGGTGGAGCAGAGCGCTTCCCCCGATCCCGAAGCCGTGGACCCCGAGGACCTGGCCGAGCAGATTGCCCTTGCCGAGCGGGCAGCAGTCTTGAACCGACGGGCCATGGCACGGCAAAAGCTGGCTGAACAGGCCGGTACGCCTGCCGCCCCCGCCAGGCCCGTCGTTCCCGCTGACAAACCGGGCCCCTCCACCGCCAACAACCTGGCCATGGTGACGCCTCTTGAGTTCGTCCAGGTGCCCGGCGTCGATCGTCCCGTGATGAAGCCCCCGGCCACTTCCCATGTACCCGTCACAACGCGGCCCGGGACCAAGCTGCCGGGGGCTGGAAAACGCAAAACCCCGGCACGTACCAAGCCGTCTGCGGCCGACTCCGCCACGGGCCGTTCGCAGGTCATCGCCCGCGCGGAGGCTGCCGCCAAGGCTGCCACGCGGCCCAAGCCGGCCGCCCGTCCGGCGAGCCTCACGGAAGCCCCGTCCGAGGACCTCTTCGAGGATCTTCCCAGGGTGCCTGCCCGGTCCGCGTACGGCCTTGACCCACTGGATGCCGCCACCGCAGGACTCACCCGGGCCCGGCGGAACCGTGTCCTTCAGTTCTGCGTCCTCGCGTTCGGGATCCTGGCCCTCATTGCCGGCATCATCCTGATCGTCAGCGGCATGTCCCGCTGATCCCGCATCACAGCGCGCTGCCGGCTTCAACACTTAACCCAAACAAGGAGTCCCATGACTGCAACAGAATCGTCCATTGCCATAGCCCGTACGGCCGCGAAAGCTGCCGCCGACAAGATTGCCCAGGATATTGTGGCCATGGACGTGAGTGAGCGCCTGGCACTTGCCGACGTCTTCCTCATCGCGTCCGCGCCCAGCGAACGCCAGGTCAACGCCATCGTGGACGGGATCGAGGAAGAACTCGCCAAGCAGGACCTCCGTCCCGTTCGGCGTGAGGGCCGTTCGGGCGGCAGGTGGGTCCTGCTGGATTACGCCGACGTCGTGATCCACGTCCAGCATGAGGAAGACCGTGTTTTCTATGCCCTTGAGCGCCTGTGGAAGGACTGCCCCGTCGTGGACCTGCAGCTCGGCGACGACGCATCCGCCAAAGCTGCCGCAGTTTCGGACTAGCTGGGCGCGCCCAGCGGCGAATATTCCCGATTTGGAATTTTCGGAATTGCTGTTCTAAGATATTTGAGTTGCTTCGGGGGAGACCCTGAACGAGGCTCGCAAGGGCAGCAACAATCCGGGGCTGTGGCGCAGCTGGTAGCGCACCTGCATGGCATGCAGGGGGTCAGGGGTTCGAGTCCCCTCAGCTCCACCGGGTAAGTCCGTCGGAACCACTGGTTCCGGCGGACTTTTTGTTTCCACTACCTGTCCGGTCCGGTTGCACCCTGGCCTGCACTTTGCACCCTCGCCCGGATTTTGCACCCCCGCGTTCCCCGGTGAAGTGTCCAGTGGCGGGTGCTTCAGGGCCACGGCGCGCCGGCTGAAGGCCGATTGGCGTCCAGCGGAAAAGTGCATTACTCTGGTCAGGTTGCTCCGGGGAATTCGGCCGGAAACGACAAAAGTACGGGGCTGTGGCGCAGCTGGTAGCGCACCTGCATGGCATGCAGGGGGTCAGGGGTTCGAGTCCCCTCAGCTCCACCGGTACACAAAAAAGGGAACCATCACCACGTGATGGTTCCCTTTTTTGTTGCCATCGGCAACCGCCAGTGGGCCAAAACCCTTCCGGCGCAGGTCAAAGCGCGGTACAACTGTGAATGAGGGCACCATCGTCCCGCCTCCGGACGGCTTTCATCCAAAGCGGCGGCCGCGGGATGGGCTGACGAGGAGGTCGCAGATGTCCCACTCAGACGGTTCCGGCTACAGCCAGAACGGCGAAGCTTTTCCCGAAGATTCGCGCCTGACGCGCGATACCGCCATCCGCGGACCGGCCAGGCCCGCTCCCTATATCGGCGCCGGCATCCTGCTGGCCGCCGCCATACTGTTCCCGCTGTTGCCCCAGCTCTATGCCTTTGACGCGCCGCGGCTGGGCGGGATGCCGTTCTTCTATTGGTACCAGCTGGCCTGGGTGCCGGTTTCGGCGATATTGACCGGCTCTTCCTACTGGCTCGTCACCAAGGAAGACCGGCGACGCCGTGCCGAGGCCCGCGCCGGTGGGCCGCCCCAGGCAGGGAGTGCCTCTGCCCGAACGGGACTGGGAGGGGACCGGCCATGAACGGGCGCGAAATCAACTGGACTGCCCTGGTCATTGTTGTGCTGCTCTTCGTCGTCGTTGCCGTGATGGGCTTCCTGGCGGCAAAGTGGCGCCGGGGCACGGACGTGGAGGGGCTGCACAGCCTGGACGAGTGGGGTCTCGGCGGCCGCGGCTTCGGCACCTGGATCACCTGGTTCCTGCTGGGCGGTGACCTCTACACCGCCTACACTTTCGTGGCGGTACCGGCAGCGATGTGGGCGACGGGCGCGGTGAGCGGCTTCTTTGCCGTTCCGTACACCATCGTGCTGTATCCGATTATTTTCATCATCATGAGCCGCCTGTGGTCAGTGTCCCACCGGCACGGCTACGTAACGTCGGCGGACTTCGTCGGTGGCCGTTACGGGAGCCGGTGGCTCTCGCTGGCTGTTGCCGTTACGGGAATCGTCGCCACCATGCCGTACATCGCGCTGCAGCTGGTTGGCATCAAGGCAGTTCTGACCGTTCTGGGCCTGGGCAGTTCCGGCAACGTGCTGCTGACCGACCTGCCGCTGATCCTGGCCTTCGTCGTCCTCGCCGCGTACACCTACACGTCGGGCCTGAGGGCGCCGGCGATGATCGCCGTCGTCAAGGACCTGCTGATCTACCTTGCCGTGATCGTGGCCGTCATCTACCTGCCCATCAAGTTCGGCGGCTGGGACACCATCTTCGGGTCGGCCCAAAGCAAACTGGCCACGGTGAACCAGGCCACGGGCAAACCGGCCGGCGTCTTCATTCCCGGCGCCGCCAATTACTCGGCGTACTGGTCGCTGGCCCTGGGCTCGGCGATGGCATTGTTCATGTACCCGCACTCCGTGACGGCGGTGCTGGCCTCTAAAGCGCGCAACACCATCCGCCGCAACGCGGCCATCCTGCCGCTGTATTCACTGATGCTGGGCTTCCTTGCGCTGCTCGGTTTCGTGGCCATCCAGGCCGGCACCAAGCCGATTGACCTGGACGGCTCAGTCAACCCGCAGCTGGTGGTTCCGCAGCTGTTCCTTGACCAGTTCCCGGCCTGGTTCGCCGGGATCGCCCTGGCTGCAATCGCTATCGGCGCCCTGGTGCCCGCGGCCATTATGTCCATCGCCGCGGCCAACATGTTCACCCGCAACATCTATCGGGACTTCATCCGCCCGGACGTGGACGCCAGGACCGAGGCGAAAGTGTCCAAGATCGTCTCGCTGGTGGTCAAGGTGGGTGCCCTGGTCTTCGTGATAGCCATGGACCAGTCGGCGGCCATCAACATGCAGCTGCTGGGCGGCATCTGGATCCTGCAGACCTTCCCGGCTGTGGTGGCGGGGCTCTACACCCGGTGGTTCGACCGCTGGGCGCTGCTGGTCGGCTGGGCGGTCGGCATCATCTTCGGCACCGTTTCCGCCTACAACGTGGTCAACCCGGTCACCAAGGCCCACTTCGGCGGTTCGGTGGCTCCCATCCCCGGGACGGACATCAGCGTCTACATCGCCGTATCAGCCTTTGCGCTGAACCTGGTGGTCGCCGCCGTCCTGACTTTGGTGCTGAGGGCCCTCAAGGTCCGGACGGGCGAGGACATGACGCGCCCAACGGACTACGCGGCCGACGAAACCGACCCGAAGGTAGTCCAGATCGAAAAGATCCAGCACTACACCCAGCCCGGCGGCCCGTCCCCGGTGGCGTAGGCCCCCCGGGGGATAAACCGCCCTCCTGCCGGGTTACGTCCCGGCAGGAGGGCGCTGCCGTTACAGCCAGTCCGTGCGCCGCAGCGGCGGTTCCTCTCCGCCCGGCCGGCGCACCAGGACCTGGTTGACCCCCGTCAGTCCGTTTTCAAAACCGATGGCACTCGCGGCCATGTAGAGCCGCCAGACACGCGCGCGGCCCTCGCCGGCCAGCCGTACCGCCTGCTCCCAGTTCTGCTCCAGCCGGCTGACCCATGCACGGAGGGTCAGGGCGTAGTGCCGGCGCAGCGCCTCCACGTCCAGAACCTCGAACCGGGCAGTCTCCAGGGCGGACACCATCTCGCCCAGGCTGATCATCTCGCCGTCCGGGAAGACGTACCGGGGGATGAACGAATCCGGGTCCGGGCTGGTGGGTCCGGCGTTCCAGGAGATTGCGTGGTTCAGCAACCGGCCGCCGGGCCGCAGCAGCCCAAACAGCGCGGCGGCGTAGGCAGGGGTCTGCGCCCGCCCCACATGCTCCGACATGCCGATGGAACTGATCGCATCGAAGGGCCCGTCCGCAACATCCCGGTAGTCCTGCACCCGGATCTCCACACGGTCAGTCAGCCCCGCGTCCGCAACACGCTTACGCGCCAGTACCGCCTGTTCAGTGGACAGCGTCACGCCCACCACACTGACGCCGTACCGGGCCGCAGCGTGCATGGCGAAACTGCCCCACCCACATCCAACGTCAAGGACCCGCATTCCCGGCTGCAGGCCCAGCTTGCGGCAGACCAGGTCCAGCTTGGCTTCCTGCGCGGCGTCCAGGCCGTCCTCCGGTTTTGCATTGGCAGACTGTCCGGCGCCGTCCGCGGGCCACACCGCGCAGGAATAGACCATGGAAGGCCCCAATACCAGGGCGTAGAAATCGTTGCCGACGTCGTAATGGTGCGAGATGGCGGCCGCATCCCTGCCCTTGGAGTGCATCCTGCCTTTCCTGGCGACGCGTGCCTCCTCGGGCGGGGGAGCGGGATTGGGACCGAGCGCACCCAGCCGGACGGCTGTACGCACCAGGAGCCAAAGCTCGGCGGCCGACGGCGGACGGAAGGGGCCGGGCTCGGAAAACTTACCGGCCGAGCTCAACGCCGAGAAGGCCGCGAAGATGTCACCCGGTGCATCGATGTCACCGGCAACGTACGCCCGGCTCAAGCCCAGCTGCCCGGGCGACCACAGAATGCGGCGCAGTGCCTTCCGGGACCTGAACTCCAGGATGGGTGCATCTGCCGGGCCTGCCTCGGATCCATCCCAGGCGCGCAGCCGCAGGGGTATCTGCCCGGTGCCAAGGACCACCCCCAGAGCCCTTTCCAGCCGGGCCGCATGCCCTGTGGTTCCGGTTCCCGTCCGCGGCGCTGTTCCACTGTCCATGCGCCCACCCTAAGGCCGCGCGGGCCTCCGCGACTATCATTGGGGAGTGATTCCTGACCGGACCGATGTGGTGGTCATCGGAGCGGGGCAGGCCGGCCTGTCGGCCGCGTACCACCTCCAGCGCCGGGGACTTGACTACGCCGTGCTCGACGGGGAGGAAGGTCCCGGCGGTGCCTGGCGGCACCGCTGGAAGAGCCTGCGCATGGCCACGGTGAACGGAATCAGCGACCTGCCGGGCATTCCCAAACCTGAGGTTGATCCGGCGGAGCCCAGCTCCCGTTTCCTGACCCGCTACTTTGGAACCTATGAGGCGCAGCTGGGCCTCTCCGTTCGGCGGCCCGTCAAAGTCCGCGCCATCAGGCGGGAAGACGATGATCCGGCCGGCCGGCTGCGGATCGAAACGTCCGACGGCGAATGGAGCGCCCGGGCCGTCATCAACGCCACGGGTACGTGGACCCGTCCGTTCTGGCCCATCTATCCGGGCCGGGACCTTTTCCGGGGCAGGCAGCTGCACGTGGCCGACTACGTCTCCGCGGAAGAGTTCCGCGGCAAACACGTCATCGTGGTGGGTGGCGGCATCTCCGCCGTCGGCCTGCTGGCGGAGATCTCGCTGGTCACCTCCACCAGCTGGTTCACGCGCCGGGAACCGGTGTGGCGTGACGGGCCGTTCGACACCAGGGCCGGCCATGACGCCGTGGCGCTGGTGGAGGAACGCGTCCGCCAGGGGCTTCCGCCGCAAAGCGTTGTTTCGGTAACCGGGCTGATCTGGACACCTGCGCTGCGGGACGCCAGGGACCGGGGCGCCCTGGACCGCCAGCCGATGTTCACATCGATTGAACCTGACGGCGTCCGCCGCGCCGACGGCGGCCTCCTGAAGGCCGACGTCATCCTCTGGGCTACCGGCTTCAGGGCGGAACTGGAACACCTCGCCCCGCTGCACTTGCGTGGCCCCGGCGGCGGTATTGCCATGGACGCGACGCAGGTGGCAGCCGAGCCGCGCATCCACCTGGTGGGTTACGGACCGTCGTCGTCCACCATTGGCGCCAACCGGGCCGGACGGGCAGCAGTGGCGGCGATCATGAGGCTGCCTGGAATGCCGGCAGGGGTGGAACCGGTAACGTGGGGGTGATGCCCCGGGAGCCGGGGCGGGCAAAGGCAACAGAAGGCGGCATGACACCGGTGGCAGCAAACACGCTGGAGGACATTTTCCGGGTCCTGCGCCGGCGCCCGGACGTCGAAGCCCCCAACCTGCAGGCCTGGGATGCCACGGACCGGCTGCTGCTGGAGACGGCCGTGCAGCTGGGCCGCGCCGGCAGCAAAATCACTGTTATCGGGGACCGCTACGGCGCCCTGACGCTCGGCGCTTCGGCGGTGCTTGCCCCCGCGTCGCTGCGGGTGCACCAGGACCTGATCACCGGCGAAAGGGCCCTGCGGCTGAATGCTGCTGCCCTGGCTGGCGAAGACGGCCACCCACCCGGCCCTGCCGCGACTGATGCTGCCCATACCGGGAATGGCTTCGTCCAGCTGCCCCTGGGTCCCGAACTGTTGGCGGAAGCAGACACTGTGCTGCTGCAGCTCCCCAAAACCCTTGCGGAACTGGAGGAAATCGCCGCCCTGGTGGCCCGGCACGCCGCACCGGGTGTCCGCCTGCTCGCAGGGGGCAGGGTGAAGCACATGTCACTGGGCATGAACGCGGTCCTCGAACGGTACTTCGTTTCCGTCCAGCCGCAGCTCGCACGGCAAAAATCCCGGATCCTCCTGGCCTGCGGCCCCAGGCAGGTTACAACGTCCCCCCGCTTTCCCGTGGTGGAGCATCTCGCGGAACTGGACCTGGACGTGGCGGCCCACGGGGCTGTTTTCGCCGGCCCCCGCCTGGACATCGGCACCCGTTTCCTGCTGACGTTCCTGCCTGCGATGAAACCCGCACGCCATGCGGTGGACCTGGGATGCGGTACCGGCATCCTGGCCGCGATGTACGCCCGGCAGTTCCCGGCCGCTTCAGTGACGGCAACCGACCAGTCCGCGGCGGCCGTGCAGTCCGCCCTGGCCACCGCGCGGGCCAACGGACTCGCAGACCGGATTACCGTGCTGCAGGACGACGCGCTCAGCACCTTCCCTGACGGCACTGTGGAAACGGTGCTGCTCAACCCGCCCTTCCACGTGGGCGCCGGCGTCCACGCCGGCGCCGGCCTGAAGATGATCGGGGCGGCCGGCCGGGTACTGGCTCCCGGGGGCGAACTGTGGACGGTCTTCAACCGCCACCTGGCCTACGTACCGGCACTGGAACGGCTCGTGGGGCCTACAGACGTGGAGGGCCGGAACGCGAAGTTCACCGTCACGCGGAGCAGACGCCCCACCCACTGACGTGGGAAGACGCATGCCGCGCCGCGCCGCCGTCCATACATATGGGCGGCGGCGCACCCTTAACGTACGATTCAAAGCATCACCATCACAGGTAGCCGAAGACGTTTAGGGGACACAGTGTCTGAGATCCGCCAATCCTCTCCGAGACGCGGAACCAACTTGCCCAGGATGGGGGACTTCAACCTCACCGTCATCCTTGACGCAATCCGCAGGACTTCCGGTGGCCTCAGCCGCGTGGAGCTGGCCCAGATCGTTGGCCTGTCGCCGCAGACCATCTCGAATATTTCCCGGCGCCTGCTGGACCAGAACCTGATCGTGGAGGCGGGCAAGGAGGGGACTGGCCCAGGCAAGCCGCGCACCATCCTCCGCCTGAATCCCGGCGGCATGTACGCCCTCGGGGTCCACCTGGACCCGGCAGTAACAACTTTCGTGGTGCTGGACCTCGTGGGTGCCGTTGTCCGGCATTCGCGGATCAAGACACCCGGCGGAAACGATCCCTCCGCCGTCATCGCCACCATCGCAGCGGAACTCGCGCAGCTCGTGGAAGACTCCGGCGTTGACCGCAGCCGCATTGCAGGGCTCGGCGTCGCTGCCCCGGGCCCCATCGACCTGGACAACGGCACCGTGGTGGACCCCCCTCTACTCCCCGGCTGGGACCGGGTGGAACTGCGCGACGCGCTGGCCAGGGCCACCGGGTACTCGGTCCTGGTAGACAAGGACGTTACGAGCGCCGCCGTCGCCGAAACGTGGGCGGGCGGCCCCAGCGGCGCCGGCAGCTTCATCTTCATGTACATGGGCACCGGCATCGGCTGCGGCATCGTCCTGAACGATGAGGTGGTCCGGGGAACGTCCGGCAATGCCGGTGAAATCGGCCATATCATCGTGGACCCGGATGGGCCACCCTGCGACTGCGGCCAGCGCGGCTGCGTCAAATCCTCCGCCATCCCGCAGGTCCTGGTGGCGCAGGCGGAAGCGGCCGGAATCCTGGAAGGCCCTGCGGCCGGCAGCGCTGCCGAAATCCAGCAGAGCTTTTCCGAGCTCTGTGCGCGTGCGTACGCCGGAGATGAAGGGGCCTCCGCCATCCTGGACAGGTCCGCCACCCTGGTTGCGAGGGCCGCCTCGGTGGTCACCAACACCCTGGACGTGGAACGCGTGGTCTTCGGCGGCCCGTTCTGGACCTGCCTGGCGCAGCGTTACCTGGAACTGGTCCCGCCGCTCCTGGACGCCAACAGCGATGCCCGCCTGATCCACCCCATCGAGGTCGTCGGTACGGGGGTGGGGGAGGACGTGGGCGCCATCGGCGCCGCCTCACTGGTCCTTGAACATACCCTGGCGCCCCGGGCCCAGCGTCTCCTGCTGGAAAGCTGACGGGCATGCTTCGCCGCGCACCCAGGACGCTGTCCCTCCTCGCTGCCGCCACCCTGGTCCTGGCAGCCTGCACGCCCGCCGATCCGGGCGGCGGGAACAAGACCATCAAAGTGGCCTATCAGAAGACAGACTCCTTCACTGCCCTGGACAGCATGCTCCAGGATGCAAAAAAGGAGTTCGAAGCCGCAAACCAAGGCGTCACGGTCGACCTGCAGCCCATCCAGGCCAACGACGACGACTACGGAACCAAGCTGGCACTCGCCCTCCGGTCACCCTCGACGGCTCCGGACGTCTTCTACGAAGACACCTTCAAGGTCCGCTCCGACGTCGACGCCGGATACCTCCTGAAGCTGGACAGCCGCCTGGCAGGGTGGGGCGACTGGGGCAAGTTCGACGCCGGCGCCAAGGAAGCAGGCAAAGCGGACGACGGCGGCACGTACGCGGTGCCGCTGGGCACCGACACGAGGGCCATCTGGTACAACAAGAAGGTTTTGGAGACGGCAGGCATCAGCGTGCCGTGGCATCCGTCCAGCTGGCAGGACATCCTGGACACCGCCAGGAAGATCAAAGCCGCCGAGCCGGATGTGATCCCTTTCAACATGTACGCCGGCAAAGGCACCGGCGAGGGTACGGTCATGCAGGGCTTCTATGAGCTCCTGTACGGCACCGGCGCGGCCCTCTACGACCAGGATTCGAAAAAGTGGGTCGTCGGCTCAACCGGCTTCAAGGACTCGCTGACATTCCTCGACACGCTCTACAAGGAACACCTGGCGGTCGCCCCGGCCGACGCGCTGGACCCGAACATCTGGAAGAAGGTGTTTGGAGAGTGGTTCCCCAAAGCAAAGCTCGGGGCAACCGTGGAAGGCTCCTACGCGCCGTCGTTCTGGCAGGCCGGCGGAAGCTACGCTTGGCCGGGCTACGCGCAGGACATGGGCGTGGCTCCATTCCCCACGGAAAGTGGCGGGGCCCCGGGGGCGGTCAGCATGTCCGGCGGTTGGACCCTGGCCGTTGGTGCGGACACCAAGCAGCCGGACCTTGCCTTCAACTTCCTCACCACGGCCCTCAACGCCAAGAACTCCCTGAAGTTCACCGTGGCCAGTTCACAGATCGCCGTCCGCTCGGACGTTGCCGCTGACGCTGGTTACCAGTCAGCGAATCCGTTCGTGAAGGACGTCTCCGGCCTGGTGTCCGTCACCAGGTTCCGCCCGGCCACGTCTGACTACCCCCGGATCTCCGCTGCCGTCCAGGAAGCCACCGAGGCCGTCATCACCGGGAAGAGGACCCCGGAACAGGCGGCCGCCGACTATGACGCGGCCGTGGCCGGGATAGTCGGCGCGGACAAGACAATCCGGAAGTAGCATTGGCCGCCACCCACCGGGGGCGGCAGGTGGTCCGCTACCTGCCGGTCCTGCCCGCGGCCGTGCTGCTGCTCGTGTTCCTCGCGGGCCCCGTGCTGTGGGCCTTCCACGCCTCGATGACCAATGTTGGCCTCACAGGACGGCACGCCAGGAACCCGGAATGGGTGGGGCTGGAAAACTACCAGCGGCTGGTGCAGGACCCGGTCTTTCCGCTGTCGCTGGGGCTGACGGTCCTGTTCGTCGCTGGATCGGCCGTCCTGGGCCAGAACGTGCTGGGGCTGGCCCTCGCCGTACTCATGCGGCGCGCACGTCCGGCTGTCTCGGCAACGGTGGGCACCGCCGTCGTTGCCGCCTGGGTCCTGCCGGAAATCGTGGCCGCGTTCGCCGCTTATGCTTTTTTCAGCCGCGACGGCACGCTCAACCAACTCCTTGGCGGCCTGGGACAGCCGGAGACCGACTGGCTCTACACGGTGCCCATGGCGGCGGTGGTACTGGCCAATGTCTGGCGGGGGACAGCCTTTTCCATGCTGGTGTACCGCGCCGCACTGAACGGCGTCCCGGCCGAGCTGACCGAGGCGGCGCAGATGGACGGCGCCGGCGCCTGGCAGCGGCTGGCCTACATTACCCTGCCGGTGATCCGGGGAAGCATTGCCACCAACCTGATGCTGGTGACGCTGCAGACCCTGGCTGTCTTCACCCTGATCTGGGTGATGACCGCCGGCGGTCCTGCCAACGGAAGTACCACGCTGCCCGTGCTGGCCTACCAGGAGGCCTTCAAGTTCGGAGACATTGGCTACGGCACGGCTGTGGCCACTGTCCTGATTGTCATTGGCGGCGTGTTTGGCGCGGCCTACCTCCGCCTGCTCAGGGAGCAGAGGCCGTGAAACCGCGTGGCAGTACCTGGGCTGATGTGGTGTTGCTGCTGGTGGGCGCCTGTTTCGTGTTGCCGCTGCTGTGGCTGGTCTTCGGTTCCCTTGACCCGGCCGCCGGCCACGCTACCCGGGTTCCCCAACAGCCCGGCCTTGGGAACTTCTCCGCGGTCTTCACGCCCGGGCTGCTGTTCCTGCCACTGTGGAACAGCTTCCTTCTCTCCACCGGGACCGGACTGGTGACCCTCGTGGCTGCCGTGCTGGCTGCATACCCGTTGTCCCGCTACCGGTCCCGCTTCAACACGCCCTTTATGTACGGCATCCTCTTCGGGACCTGCCTGCCGGTGACTGCCATCATGGTCCCGGTGTACGGATTGTTCGTGCAGCTGCGGCTGCTGGACTCCATGCCCGCCACGGTGCTGTTCCTGGCCGCAACCAGCCTGCCCATGGCCATCTGGATGACCAGGAACTTCATGGATGGCGTACCGCTGGCCCTGGAGGAGGCGGCGTGGGTGGACGGTGCTTCCAGGTTGGCAGCGCTGCGGGCCATTGTGCTGCCGCTCATGCGTCCGGGCCTGGGCGTTGTATTCATTTTCGTGTTCATCCAGGCCTGGGGGAACTTCTTCGTCCCGTTCGTCCTCCTGCTGTCCGAGTCCAGCCAGCCCGCGGCAGTATCGATCTTCAGCTTCTTCGGCCAGCACGGCGCAGTGGCGTACGGCCAGCTGGCCGCATTCTCGATTCTCTATTCGGTGCCGGTCCTGGCACTTTACGTCGTCGTGGCGCGCGGGTCCGGCAACGCCCTGGCCCTTTCGGGGGCCGTCAGGGGTTAGTCGATGTCCTCGAGGACCACGCCGAAAGGCAGGGTGTCATCGAGATGCGCCTGGTGCCCGGTGGGATTGTTCACCACCCGGACCCCATGCAGCTTTTCCGCCGCAGACTGCATCAGCACGGGCCGGACCGTATCGACGAAGTGCTGGCTCTTGCCGGCGAGATATTCCTTGTAGCTGGCTGGAAGCTCAATCATGGCAAAAGGATAGACCTGCACCCGTCCCCATGGGGAGGGGTGCCCATTGCCGGGGTTCGTGGTGCCGGGCTTGGATAGGATGACGGGCGGGACACGGCCGGCCCGGCAGCCCGCCCAACACCGTCACCAGGGGAAATCCAGTGCTTTCGACCAGCGTGCCCGAAAGAATCCAGACGGCGGACTTTCCGTGGCCAACGTCGTCGAACCGCATAAAAGGGGCGTACGCTACCGGGGACCCGGCGTCGGCCCTTCCCCCTTACAAGGAGGCGCTGGCAGCGGCCGGCCAAGCACCGGAAAGCTGTCAAGCTGCGGACGCGGCAGCAGGAACGGGCAGCCGGCTGGCGGAGGCCAGGGAACGGCTGGACGCCAAACTCGGCGCCGCGGGGCAATCCCCCAAGCGCGCGCCCGGGGGAAGTCTCCCGGGGACACGCCGGCAGGGGCGCTGCAGGACCGGCTGGATCAGCTGCAGGACAGGTCACGGCAGGCGGGGCGGGAGCACAACAGCGGACGCGAACGGGAAGAGTACCTGGACAGCAACGACGGCACCGCGCCCGAACGGCCCTGATAGATTCGGTACTGGCGAAGGAAATTCTGCGGCCGGAAGAATCGGGCTGTAAAAGTGCGTCTTAATTCGGCGCCGACTTGAACCCGCCCCGGGTGGCCGCCTAAAGTTTTATACAAGTTACCGCGGTAACGTGTCAGCGATCCTCCGCTCCGGAGGGTGTGGGTGCCCCCATGTGGGCCTGACATTTGCTCACGGACTACTTCATGCAAGGCGTAACAGTCGCGGCTGCGTCCCTTGTGGAGTCCCTCCGTGTTCCCAAACTCAATTCATTGCCGGTCTCCCTTCCGTTTTCGCCGGGGACCCCAATGGCCCAAAGCCAAGGACGCAAATGTCACCACCAAGCCTGATTGACGCACATCCAAACCTCTCCGACACCGCCCCGGTGGCGCTGTCCTACGAGCTGTTCCCGCCGCGTTCGCCTGCGGCGGCGGAGACGCTCTGGACCACCATCCGCGAGCTGGAAACAACGGAGCCGGACTATGTCTCGGTGACATACGGCGCCAGCGGATCCAACCGGGACACCGCCGTCGAACTCATCAACCGGCTCCTGCTCGAAACCACGCTGCGGCCGCTTGCCCACCTCACCTGCGTGGGCAACAGCCCACAGGAACTCGCCGGCATCGTCGGTGAGTTGCTGGACACCGGGGTACGCGGAATCCTTGCCCTGCGCGGCGACCTTCCCAAAGACGCCAGCGCACCGGCCGCCGGATCCCTGCGCTACGCCCAGGACCTGATCGAACTCATCCGCCGGGTGGAGCAGCGCCGTTCAGCCCTGCTCTGCGCCGGCAAGATCGCCGTGGGTGTGGCCGCTTATCCCTCGCGGCACCCTGAATCGCCCAGCGAGGAACACGACGTGGAGGTGCTGCTGGCCAAGCAGCGCTCCGGGGCTGACTTTGCCATCACCCAGGTGTTCTTCGAGACCAGGCAGTACGCGGACCTGCTGACCCGGGCACGCCGTGCCGGCGTGACCATCCCGATCATCCCGGGAGTCATGCCGCTGACCAGCCTCCGCCGGCTCAAACGGCTGGGAGAGCTTACCGGGGTGGAGCCGGCACCACAGCTGATGGCGCGCCTCGCCGCGGCCGGCAGTGACCTCGAACGGCTCCACATCGGCGTCGACGCCACCGTCGACCTCGCCAATGCCGCCCTTGATGCGGGCGCTCCCGGCATCCACATCTACACCTTCAACGAGCACCAGAGCGCACTGGAGGTGCTGGACAAGCTGGCCCTTCCGCGGCGCAGCCGCCCCGGCAGCCGGCGTGCCTCCGGCGCCGCCCAGCTCGCCGGCTGACCAGCACTTTCGCAACCTTCGCCCGCGGGCGCCAAACCCCGGACTGCACACACGTCTTCGACCCAAGGAACTTCGCCATGCCCAAAAACACCCTGCCCACCAACGCCACACCCTTCCCCTCCGCCTCCCTCCTCGGCTACCCCCGCATCGGCCGGCGCCGCGAGCTCAAAAAGGCCGTTGAGGCCTACTGGGCAGGAAAGATCGACGCCGCTGCCCTGGAGGCGGCCGCCAGGGACATCCAGCTGTCCATCGCCAGGCGCCTGCAGGAACTCGGCCTCACCGAAGCCGCCGCAGTGCCGGGCACCTTTTCCTACTACGACCAGGTCCTGGACACCACCGCGCACCTGGGCGCTGTTCCGGCACGCTTCGGCAAGCTCCTCAACGCTGAAGGTCAGCTGGACATCGACGGCTACTTCACGCTGGCCCGCGGCACCAAGGACCAGCAGCCCCTGGAAATGACCAAGTGGTTCGACACCAACTACCACTACCTGGTGCCGGAAATCGGTCCGGAGACCAGTTTCGCCCTTGCCTCCACCGCCAAGGTCGACGAGTTCGCCTTCGCCCTGGAAAACGGCGTCGAAACCCGCCCCTACATCGTGGGTCCGGTCACCTACCTGCTCCTGTCCAAGGCCTCGGACGAGGCTCCGGCCGGCTTCGCACCGCTGTCCCGCCTTGAGGACATCCTTCCGGTATACGTAGAGCTGCTGCAGAAGCTGTCCGCCGCGGGCGCCGGCTGGGTCCAGCTCGACGAACCCGCCCTGGTGGTAGACCAGGACACCCCCGCCGCCGAGATCGAAGCCGCTGTTGCCCGGGCCTACGGTGTCCTGACGGCGGCAGCCAACCGCCCCCAGATCCTTGTTTCCACCCCGTACGGTTCGCTCGAGGGCCAGCTGGGCACCCTCGCCGCAACCAACATCGACGCGCTGCACATCGATGTCTTCAAGGGTGCCGTGCCCTCCGCAGCTGCGCTGGCCGGGCTGGGCAACAAGACCCTGGTGGCCGGCGTCGTGGACGGCCACAACATCTGGCGCAACGACCTCGCCGCGTCAGCTGCCAAGCTGGACGGGCTGAAGGCAGCCGCCGGCAGGCTCGCCGTTTCAACCTCCACCTCCACCCAGCACGTCCCGCACGACGTCGACGAGGAAACCCAGCTGTCCCAGCAGCTCCGCAGCTGGCTGGCATTCTCCGACCAAAAAGCCGTCGAGGTCAGGACCCTGGCGTCCTACCTGGCGGACCCAGCCTCCGCCCGGGCCGCCATCGACGAAGCAACCGCCGTGATCGCCTCCCGTGCCACCGCAGCAGGTGTCCGCCGCGCCGACGTCCGTGCGCGCACCGAAGCCCTGACCGCGGCCGACTTCGCCCGCTCCGACTACTCCGTCCGTGAAGCAGCCCAGGAAGAAGCACTCCACCTGCCGCCGCTGCCCACCACCACCATCGGGTCCTTCCCGCAGACGGCTGAAATCCGTTCCGCCCGGGCACGCAACACCAAGGGCGAGCTGAGCGATGAGCAGTACGAACAGCTTATGAAGGACGAGATCAGGCGCGTGGTGGACCTGCAGGAACAGCTGGGCTACGACGTCCTGGTCCACGGCGAGCCCGAGCGCAACGACATGGTCCAGTACTTCGCGGAAAACCTTGAGGGATTCGACGTCACGGTCCACGGCTGGGTCCAGTCCTACGGCTCCCGCTGCACCCGTCCCTCCATCCTCTGGGGCGACGTTACGCGCAGCGCCCCCATCACGGTGAAGTGGGCAGAATATGCCCAGTCCCTGACCAGCAAGCCCATGAAGGGCATGCTCACCGGTCCGGTCACCATCCTGGCGTGGTCCTTCGTCCGCGATGACCAGCCGCTGGGCGAGACCGCCAACCAGGTCGGCCTGGCGCTGCGTGACGAAATCGCGGACCTTGAAGGGGCCGGCATCAAGGTCATCCAGGTGGACGAGCCTGCCCTGCGCGAACTGCTCCCGCTGCGCAAGGCCGACCAGGCCCACTACCTGAAGTGGTCGGTTGACTCGTTCCGCCTGGCTACGGCCGGAGCCGCCGATTCAACCCAGATCCACACCCACCTCTGCTACTCCGAGTTTGGCGTGATCATCGACGCGATCGACGGCCTGGACGCCGACGTGACGTCCATCGAAGCGGCCCGCTCCCGCATGGAGGTTGTCCACGACCTCGAATCCCACGGCTTCGGCCGCGGTGTTGGCCCCGGCGTGTACGACATCCACTCGCCCCGCGTCCCGGGTGAGGCCGAGGTCAGCGAGCTGCTGTCCACCGCCGTCAAGCACGTTCCCTCCCGCCAGCTTTGGGTCAACCCGGACTGCGGCCTGAAGACCCGCGGCTACGCCGAGACCGAGGAGTCCCTGCGCAACCTGGTCAAGGCCACCCAGCAGGTCCGTGCGCAACTGCTGGAAGCAGCCAAGTAGCAACCAAGAAAAAATAACGGGTTTCGACGGGCTCAACCACCGGTGGTTGAGCCCGTCGAAACCCGCCGTCGTTAATTCAGGACTCCCAGACGATCTCGTCGTCCACCACGCCGTCCTGGTCCGCGGAGGCCACCAGGACCTCATCGGTGAAGTGCTCGCCGAGCGTGAAGTCCATGACGAAGTAGCGTTCGGGCTGGCCCGGGTAGATCCCCACGTGGCCCAGCTTCAGGGCCTTGAGGAAAACCTCGTTGGTGAGCTGGCTGCGGTCCTGGACGCCAAAGACTTTGTGCAGGTGCTCGTCCTTGAGCGCGTTGCAGTGGAAGTGCAGATACTCCTGCGGGCTGGTGCCCTCCTGCTCAAGCTCCTCTGCAATCATTTCCCGGACTTCGTCAACGAGCTCGGGGAGGAAGCGGAGCCGGTACTCAACTTTGCGGAGTGCCGCCTCGTCGAAGTGATCGTGGGCGTTGATGTTCAGGTCGAGTTCCAGCGGATGGCCGTGCAGCTCGTGCTTGGCGGCGAAGAGGTGGTCCGCGCCGTGGTTGAGCTCAATCTCTCCAAAGTGCTGGCTCGCTACCTTGTTCATAGTCTCAACATAGACCCGAAGGGCCGGACCATTCCAGCGTTCGGGGCTAATTCACCGCGGTGCGCATCCCGGCAAGGGTTTCGGCCAGCAGGTCCAGGAAAAGCTGCACGCGCGCGGTCTTCCGGTCGTTGATCAGCAACGCAAACACGTTCCGGGCCAGTCGAATTTCCGGGACATCCAGCACCACCACGCCCGCCGGTTTGTTCCGCAGCGCGAGCTCCGGAACCAGCGCGGCGCCAAGCCCCGCGGCTGCCATTTCCAGGCTGGCATGGAAGTCGTCACTGTGCGCCACCACCCGGGGGTGCAGGTTGCAGCCGGCGAACAGGCGCTCGATCACCATGGCGTCGCTGGTGCCGGGGTGGTGCATGATCCACGGCATTTCCGAAAGATGATCCGCCGCCACCTTGGCGTCGGCACGGAATCCCCACCCGGCCGGCAGCACCACCCGGAAGTCGTCGTCACCGATCCATTGGCGGTTGATGGTGTTGGGCCAGGCGAATCCGGTTTGCCCCACCTGGAACACCACGGCGAGGTCCAGGTCGCCGCCGGTCCGCAACCCCTGGATGGTTTGGCCGGGTTCCGCAACGGACACGCGCAGGTCGATGCCGAGCTTCTTCCACGCGGGGTTCTTCAGGATCCGGGGCAGGACGTACGTGGCCAGGCTGGGAAAGATGCCCAGCCGCAGTTCCTGGCTTTCCGTGTCCCGCGTCCTGGAGGCGGCTGCCATCAGCGCTTCAATATCCGTGAGCACCTTGGCGGCGTGCCGGGTCATGACGACGGCGGCTTCCGTAGGAATCACGGCGCGCGCCGACCGTTGGAAGAGGGTGACGCCCGTTTCCCGCTCCAGGGCGGACATCTGCTGTGAGACGGCGGACGCCGTGTAGCCTAGCGTTGCCGCCGCCGCGGCGAACGAGCCCAGCCTCGTAACCTCCAGGAGGGTCTTCAGGTGCACGGGATTTACCACGAGCCCACAGTACTGCACCCATCCGCGGCTGCTCCGGCGCCGAATAGCCATCTGTACACCCAGCACAGCGGCAAATGTTCAGCAGAGGAGCATGAATTGTCACTTGACCCAGCAGGAAATGCAGGCGGACGGCGCAGGATCGCCGTCATCGGCAGCGGGGTGGCAGGACTGACGGCCGCCTATGTGCTTAACAGGCAGGACGACGTCACCCTGTTCGAGGCCGACCAGCGCCTGGGCGGACATGCCCACACCCACGACATGCCGCAGCTTGACGGAAGCGTTCTGGGGGTGGACACCGGGTTCATCGTGCACAACGAAAAGACCTACCCCACCTTGCTGCGGTTGTTCGCCGAGCTGGGCGTGGAAACCCAGGATTCTGAGATGAGCATGTCCATCCGCTGCGACGGTTGCGGACTGGAGTACGCCGGTGCCCGCGACGGTGCCCGGGGAATCATCGCCAGGCCCTCCAGCCTGCTCCGCGGACGCTACCTCCTGATGCTGCTGGAGGTCACCCGTTTCTACCGGAAGGCGAGGGAACTGCTCAGGACTGCGCCGCCGTCGGCCGTCAGTGGCGAAGTGGATGTGCCGGAACTGACCCTGGGGGCGTTCCTGGAGCGGGAAAAATTCAGCCCCTACTTCATCTCCCATTTCATGACACCGGTGGTCAGCGCCGTCTGGTCCTGCGACCCCACTACCGCGCTGGCCTATCCGGCGCGCTACCTTTTCACGTTCCTGGGCCACCACGGCATGCTGGGCATCAAGGGCTCGCCGCAGTGGCGCACGGTCACCGGCGGATCCGCCCGGTACGTGGAGAAGCTCGCCGCCGCGCTGCCCGACGTCCGGCTGGGCACGCCTGTCACCGCGGTCCGGCGGACGCCCGATGGGGTGGAGCTCGCCACTGCCGGCGGCCTGGAGGATTTTGACGCCGTCGTCATTGCCACCCATCCGGCACAGGCACTCGGGTTCCTGGCCGACGCCACCCCTGAGGAAAAGGAGGCGCTCGGCGGCATGCCCTATTCGGTGAACCACACCGTGTTCCACCAGGACCCCGCGGTCCTGCCCGCGGCGGATAACGCCAAAGCGTCCTGGAACTACCGGCTCCCGGCCTGTGACGCCCGGCCGGACAAGGTGCTGGTGAGCTATGACCTCACCCGGCTGCAGCGGCTTGAGCCCGCAGACGGCCGCCCCTACCTGGTGAGCCTGGGCGAGTCGGAACTGATCGCCGACGACGCCGTGCTGGAACGGATGGTCTACGAACACCCGCAGTACACCCCCGAATCCCTGAAGGCGCAGCAGGCCATCGCCGCGTTGAGCAACAGCCGGATCGCTTATGCAGGCGCCTACCTTGGCTGGGGCTTCCACGAGGACGGCGCGCTCTCTGGAGTGCGTGCTGCGGAGAAGCTTGGCCGGACCTGGCCGGTGGCCCGGGCCGCCGATTCCACGGACGCCACCGGCGAAGGGGAGCGGGAACTGCTGTCCGCGGAACCAGTATGAGCATGGAAGCCTCGATTTACCGCACGTCCATTTCCCATGTGCGGCGCACCCCGTTGAAGAATGCCTTCATCTACCGCAGCTACAGCTGGTTCGTGGACATCGATGACCTCCCCCGCCTGCCCGGACTGCTCCGGCCGCTGGCAGTGTTCCGCGCCGCGGATCATCTGGGGGACCCTGACGCCAGTATCAGGGCCAACGTGGAGCGGTACCTGCGGACGCAGGGGGTGGATCCCGACGGCGGTCCCATCCACATGCTGACCAGTGCAAGGGTTTTTGGCTATGTCTTCAACCCGCTGACGCTCTTCTGGTGCTACGGCACCAACGGAGAACTCCGGTGCGTAGTGGCCGAGGTCCACAACACCTACGGCGAACGGCACTGCTACCTGCTCCGGACGGATCCCTCCGGCCGGGCAACGGTACCGAAGGCGTTCTACGTTTCACCTTTTAACGACGTCGACGGGCAGTACCGCATGAAGCTCCCGGCGCCGGGGGAGCGGCTTGCGGTATCAATCGTCCTGGAGCGCGAAGGGCACCGACCGTTCGTTGCCACCATGGACGGCAGGCGGAAACCGGCTACCATCCGGAACATCCTGGCCGCGGCCGTCACGGTGCCTGCCGCGCCACTGCTGGTATCCGCCCTGATCCGGCTCCAGGGCATTAAGCTCTGGGCAAGACGCCTGCCCGTCGTCGCCAGACCACATCACCCCCCACAGGAGGCAGTTCAATGACAATGACGGACGATAACGGCACCGCTTCGGCCGAGCGGCCGGCGAACCAGATCGGCTCCGCCGCGCCGTACACCGTGCCGCAGCCCCCCGCGTCCATTGATGCGGCCATCTGGCCCGGAATTGCCACGGTACCCTCCGGTTTCAAGGCGAACGCTGCCGCGCGGATCGCGGACGGGATCTTCAAGGCCGCTGTGCGGCGCCTTCCGATCGAGGTCCGCTACCCGGACGGACAGGTCCTGGGCTCAGCCCCGGCAGGCTCGCGTGTTCCGGTCATGACCATCCACCGGCCCGGGCACTTTGCCCTGCGGCTGGGTGACGGGGGCCTGATCGGCCTTGGCGAGTCCTACCTGGCGGGTGACTGGGATGCAGATAACCTCACGGCAGTGCTGGAGGTCTTCGCGGCCCGGGCGGGCACCCTGATACCGGTCCCGCTGCAGAAACTGCGGTCCGTCTTCCTGCCCCGCCAGCCGCGGACGGAACGCAACTCGCTGAAGAACACCCGCTCCAACATCTCCCGCCACTATGACCTCTCCAACGAACTTTTCGCCACGTTCCTTGACGAGACCATGTCCTACTCCAGCGCACTCTTCCCCGCGTCCGGAAGTGCCGTGAAGGACATGCAGTGGGAGGGCTTCGCCGCCGCCCAGCAGGCGAAGATCGACCGGTTGCTGGACAAGGCCGCCGTCGGACCCGGAACCCGGGTGCTTGAGATCGGCACCGGCTGGGGCGAACTGGCGCTGCGTGCAGCCGCCCGCGGCGCCACCGTCTACTCGGTCACGCTGTCCAGCGAGCAGCAGGCACTGGCCCGGCAACGGGTGGCGGAGGCCGGCTATGCCGGCCAGGTGACCATAGAGCTGAAGGACTACCGCGCCGTGGAGGGCGAGTATGACGCCGTGGTCTCGGTCGAGATGATCGAGGCAGTGGGCTATGAATACTGGGCCACGTACTTCCAGACCATCGAGCGTGTCCTGGCCCCGGGCGGCAAGGTGGCCATCCAGGCCATCACCATCGCGCACGACCGCCTCCTGGCCACCCGGACCGGCTATACCTGGGTGCACAAGTACATCTTCCCGGGCGGGGTGATTCCGTCGGTGCGCGCCATCGAGGAGGTCACCGAAAAGCGGACCGGACTGCAGGTCCGGGAACGGCTCGCCTTCGGCGAACACTACGCCGAGACGCTGCGGCTCTGGGAGGAACGCTTCATGGCGCGGAAGGATGAAGTGGCCGAACTGGGGTTTGACGCCGTCTTCCAGCGGATGTGGCTGTTCTACCTGTGCTACTCACGGGCCGGGTTCGCCTCGGGCTACCTCAACGTCCAGCAGATTGTGCTGGACCAGAAGAAGAACGCCGCCGCCAACGGGAGCCGCTGATGACTGCTGTACTTGCCGAAACGATTGCAGAGGTCCTGCGGCCAGTGGTGGGCGGGGAACTGCCGGTTCGCCTGAAGGCCTGGGACGGCTCGGAAGCGGGCCCGGAGGACGCGCCGGTGGTCCGGCTCAACAGCCCGGACGCCATCCGGCGGCTGCTGTGGAGTCCCGGTGAACTTGGCGCCGCACAGGCCTATGTCACGGGCGAGCTGGATGTCGAAGGGGACCTCAACTCCGCGTTGCGGCAATTGTGGGAAGTAGTCCGGCAACGCCGGCTGTCCGGCATCCGCCTCACGCCTGGCGTCATCGCCGGGATAGGAAGGATTGCCCGCTCGGCGGGCGCGCTGGGGATACCCCCGGCTCCGCCGGCAACGCAGGCCAGGGTCCGGGGACGGCTGCACAGCCTGCTCCGTGACCGGGCCGCGATCAGCCACCACTACGATCTCAGCAACGATTTCTACGGCCTGATCCTGGATCCGCAGATGGCCTACTCCAGTGGGTATTGGACCCAGGAGCCCGGGCCGGGCTACGGCGTAGAGGACGCCCAGCGCGACAAGCTGGACCTGGTGTGCCGCAAGATCGGGCTGCAGCCGGGCATGCGGCTGCTGGATGTTGGCTGCGGCTGGGGCTCCCTGAGCCTGCACGCCTCGCGGCACTACGGAGCCAAGGTGGTTGGTGTAACCCTGTCCGTGGAACAGAAGGCATTTATTGATGCGCGGATCAAGGAGTACGGCCTGGAGGACCAGGTGGAGATCCGGGTACAGGATTACCGGGAGATCCCGGACGGGCCGTTCGACGCCGTCGCGTCCCTGGAGATGGGCGAACATGTGGGGCAGAAAAACTATCCCGTGTACGCCAAAGCGCTGTTCGACAACCTGGCACCGGGCGGGAAGGTCCTGGTCCAGCAGATGTCCCGGCGCGGCCGGCACCCTGGCGGCGGTCCGTTCATCGAATCATTCATCGCTCCTGACATGCACATGCGGCCGGTGGGGGAGACGCTGAACTTCCTCGAGGGCGCGGGCTTCGAGGTGGAGGGTGTCGAAGGCATGCGCCGGCACTACGTGCGCACCCTCGAAGCCTGGTACGCGACATTTGAGCAAAACCAGGACCGGGCCGAGGAAATGATGGGCCCGGAAGTAGTCCGTGTATGGCGTCTGTATCTGGTGGGGGCGCTCCGCAGCTTCGCCGAAGGACGGATGGGCGTGGAACAGCTGCTCTGCAGCAGGCCCGCTCCGCTGTAGCAGTGGGCCCCCGGCCGCAGGTGCCACGGAGGCAGGTGCGATTCGTCGCCCCAAGGGGTCCCGAAGGTCTCTTCGGGACCCCTTTTCCGTGTCCGAAGGCCTTGTGGACAACGCTGCGACACGCCGTAGTTTCCGCGACACGCGGGCCGTTAATTGTGGCTAAGTAGTCCACAGGGTGTGGACCGGACTAACAAAAAACCCGGGATCCCGGCCATTTTGCCGGCCCGTGCCTGTGGATTAACGGTGCATTAAATGACATACTTGTAATACATCATCTTGGGGTCCAAAAGAGGCGCCTGCACTACATGTAGTATCTTCATACGGCTTGGACGGGGACACCGCACCAGCAATAGATTTCAACTAAGGGGACAGCGACAATGACCGTAACGGTTTACACGAAGCCTGCTTGTGTTCAGTGCAACGCCACCTACCGTGCGCTCGATAAAAAGGGCATCACCTACCAGAGCGTCGACATCTCCCAGGACGCAGAGGCGCTTGAGCGCCTGAAGGCACTGGGCTACATGCAGGCTCCCGTTGTGGTCACCGACCAGGACCACTGGTCAGGCTTCCGCCCGGACAAGATCGAGGAACTGGCACTGGCCGCCGTTTCCTCCGTGGCCTAAGGTTTCCGCTTTTCCCGACAGCAACCAGCTGAGGTGACGTCCATGGTGGCACCGACAGCACAGCGTGACCACGCGGCTCAGCGCGTGGAGGCGTCCGCGCCGGCCAGTGCACAGGCTGATGCGGAGCCGGTCAGTACCGGCAGCCAGCTCATCTACTTTTCCTCTGCATCCGAGAACACCAGCCGCTTCGTCAGGAAGCTAGGCCGTGAGGTGGCCCGGATCCCGCTCTACGCGAAGGACGCACCCCTCCTCGCCACCCGGCCGTTCGTGCTGGTGGTGCCCACTTACGGTGGCACCGGGGGAGAAGGATCCGTTCCCAAGCAGGTCATCCGGTTCCTCAACAACCCGCAAAACAGGCAACTGCTGCGCGGTGTGATTGGTGCCGGCAACACGAACTTCGGGGACAACTACTGCATGGCCGGGGACATCATCGCCGCCAAGTGCAAAGTACCCCACCTCTATCGATTCGAACTTATGGGGACGCCGGAAGACGTCACCCGGGTCAACCAAGGATTGGACACGTTTTGGACACGACTGTCGCAGACACAGAAGTAACCAGGGCCCAGAAGCCTGAGATGCCCGCTGCCTACAAGGGGCTGGGCTACCACGAGCTGAACGCCATGCTGAACCTCTATGGTCCCAATGGCGAAATCCAGTTCGGCGCCGACCGCGAGGCTGCGCACCAGTACTTCCTGCAGCACGTGAACAACAACACCGTCTTCTTCCACGACCTGGAGGAGAAGCTCGACTACCTGGTGAAGAACCAGTACTACGAGCGCGAGACGCTGGACCAGTACACGATGAACTTCATCCGTGAACTGTTCAACCGCGCCTACAAGAAGAAGTTCCGCTTCGAAACCTTCCTTGGCGCCTTCAAGTTCTACACCTCCTACACGCTGAAGACCTTCGACGGCAAGCGTTTCCTGGAGCGCTACGAGGACCGCGTGTGCATGGTTGCACTGCACCTGGCCCGCGGCAACGAGCAGCTCGCCCTGCAGATGGTGGACGAGATCATCGAGGGCCGCTTCCAGCCGGCCACCCCCACGTTCCTGAACGCGGGCAAGAAGCAGCGCGGCGAACTGGTTTCCTGCTTCCTGCTCCGCATCGAAGACAACATGGAGTCGATCGGCCGCTCCATCAACTCCGCCCTGCAGCTGTCCAAGCGCGGCGGCGGCGTAGCGTTCGCGCTGACCAACATCCGCGAAGTCGGCGCCCCCATCAAGCAGATCGAAAACCAGTCCTCCGGTGTCATCCCCGTGATGAAGCTTCTCGAAGACAGCTTCTCCTACGCCAACCAGCTCGGTGCCCGCCAGGGCGCCGGTGCTGTGTACCTGCACGCGCACCACCCGGACATCTACCGCTTCCTGGACACCAAGCGCGAGAACGCGGACGAGAAGATCCGCATCAAGACCCTCTCACTGGGCGTCGTCATCCCGGACATCACGTTCGAGCTGGCCAAGAAGGACGAGGACATGTACCTGTTCTCTCCGTACGACGTCGAACGCGTCTACGGCATGCCGTTCTCCGACGTCTCGGTCACCGAGAAGTACTACGAGATGGTGGACGATTCCCGGATCAAGAAGACCAAGATCAAGGCGCGCGAGTTCTTCCAGACCCTCGCCGAGATCCAGTTCGAGTCCGGCTACCCGTACATCATGTTCGAGGACACCGTGAACCGGGCCAACCCGATCGACGGCAAGATCATCATGTCCAACCTGTGCTCGGAGATCCTCCAGGTCTCCCAGCCCACCACGTACAACGATGACCTGTCCTACGCGGACACCGGCAAGGACATCTCCTGCAACCTGGGCTCGCTGAACATCGCCAAGACCATGGACTCGCCGGACTTCGGCCTCACCATTGAGACCGCCATCCGCTCGCTGTCCGCCGTCTCGGACATGTCCAACATCACCTCGGTGCCGTCCATCGCCAAGGGCAACGACCAAAGCCACGCAATCGGCCTGGGCCAGATGAACCTGCACGGCTACCTGGCGCGGGAGCGGGTCCACTACGGCTCCGAAGAGGGCCTGGACTTCACGAACATCTACTTCTATTCCGTGGTGTACCACGCCGTCCGGGCCTCCAACCTGCTGGCCATCGAAACCGGCCAGACATTCGGCGGCTTCGAGAAGTCCAAATACGCCTCGGGCGAGTTCTTCGACAAGTACACGGAGCAGGAATGGGTGCCGCAGACCGAGAAGGTCCGCGAGCTCTTCAAGAACGTGCACATCCCCACGCAGGCTGACTGGCAGGCGCTGAAGGCTTCCGTCATGGAGCACGGCATCTACAACCAGAACCTGCAGGCAGTGCCTCCCACCGGCTCGATCTCCTACATCAACAACTCCACCTCCTCAATCCACCCGGTGGCGTCCAAGATCGAGATCCGCAAGGAAGGCAAGCTGGGGCGTGTCTACTACCCGGCGCCGTACCTGACCAACGACAACCTGGAGTACTACCAGGACGCGTACGAGATCGGCTACGAGAAGGTCATCGACACCTACGCCGCGGCCACCCAGCACGTGGACCAGGGCCTGTCGCTGACGCTGTTCTTCAAGGACACCGCCACCACCCGCGACATCAACAAGGCCCAGATCTACGCCTGGAAGAAGGGCATCAAGACCATCTACTACATCCGTCTCCGCCAGCTCGCGCTGGAAGGGACCGAGGTAGAGGGTTGCGTCTCCTGCATGCTGTAGCCCCGGTGGTCGAGCCTGTCGAGACCAAAGCTTGAGTACGACGGCGGGTGCCCGCCCGCCGTCGTACGCTTTTACTTAGAGAAAACCCACCCAACGCATAGGGGATGACATGACCGAGAAGGTCAAGCTGCTGAGCCACGTCGAGGCCATCAACTGGAACCGCATCCAGGACGACAAGGACGTGGATGTCTGGAACCGCCTGGTGAACAACTTTTGGCTGCCCGAGAAGGTCCCGCTGTCCAACGATGTCCAGTCGTGGAATACGCTGACGCCGGCCGAGCAGCAGCTGACCATGCGCGTGTTTACCGGCCTGACCCTGCTGGACACCATCCAGGGCACTGTCGGTGCAGTTTCGCTGATCCCGGATGCGCTGACCCCGCACGAGGAAGCCGTGTACACGAACATCGCGTTCATGGAGTCGGTGCACGCCAAGAGCTACTCCTCCATCTTCTCTACGCTGGCCTCCACAAAGGAGATCGACGAGGCGTTCCGCTGGTCCACGGAGAACGAGAACCTTCAGAAGAAGGCCCAGATCGTCATGGACTACTACCAGGGCGACGACCCGCTGAAGCGGAAGGTGGCCTCCACGCTGCTGGAGAGCTTCCTGTTCTACTCGGGCTTCTACCTGCCCATGTACTGGTCCTCGCGCGCCAAGCTGACGAACACGGCCGACCTGATCCGCCTCATCATCCGCGACGAGGCCGTACACGGCTACTACATCGGCTACAAGTTCCAGAAGGGCCTGGAGAAGGTCTCCGAGGAGCGCCGGCAGGAAATCAAGGACTACACGTTCGAGTTGCTGTTCGAGCTGTACGAGAACGAGGTCCAGTACACGCACGACCTGTACGACGGCGTGGGTCTGGCTGAAGACGTCAAGAAATTCCTGCACTACAACGCCAACAAGGCCCTGATGAACCTGGGCTACGAGGCGATGTTCCCTGCGTCCGTCACCGACGTGAACCCCGCCATCCTCTCAGCGCTGTCCCCGAACGCCGACGAGAACCACGACTTCTTCTCCGGCTCCGGCTCCTCCTACGTGATCGGCAAGGCCGTGAACACCGAAGACGAGGACTGGGACTTCTAGCATCATTTGTGAGATCGGAAGCTAGTTGGCGATTTGAGAACTAGTTGGCGGCGATTTCGTCCTGGATCAGTGGCGAAAAGCTGGCCTAGTTGGCGATGCGCTTTCCTATCGTTTACGGCGGCGAGGCTCGGGATCTATTGATGTGAGACTCCGACGTAACTGAGCAATTTTGCGGGATCTGAGCAAAAAAGCGTCGTATCTGAGCGTTGCTCAGTTCGTGCGTGAGTGGACGTACGAGATTGTCGGAGGCTAGTTGGCGGTTGCCCGACTAGTCGGCGGAACGGCCCAAAGTACTTGGTGAAGCCTCGGTATTTGGCGATACAGGCGCTCGGCCTTAGTTGCTGGACTCGCAACTAGGGCCGAGCGCTCTTTGGCTCCGGTTGCTGCTGTACCCCCATTTATTACCTTCGCGCTGGAACAGCCGTTGATCGGATGAAGTTACGTCCTGCTCGAATCGGCCCAGCAACTCGTCGACTACTGCGGTTAAGGAGTCTTAGCGTGGCTCGTTTGTTCGTCTATTTCATCGGATTGGTAGTTTCGACAATCGCGATGTTTAATTCTGATCCGGACAAAGGATTCTTCGCAGTTTCCAGCGGCTTCGCGATCGGCTTTGCGATACCGCTGTTAGACACCGTCCTTGTTAACTTTCGATTTCTGAAGGTCGTTTGGTACGCCCTCCGTACCTGGAAAGACCGTGTCCGTATCTCTGCGTCGTACCTCTATCGCATTCACGTTGATGGCGAGTACTTACTCGTGAAGGGACAACGGTTCGATCAGTATCAACCCGTCGGGGGTGTCTACAAGACCCATCCGTCATCGTCAGGCAGACTCCGTGACATGAACGTCCTGAACGACAGTTTATTGGTCCCAGACGCGGTCAGTGAGGGCGACCTGCGGGTGCGCGTCCCGGGAAGAAATCTGGTTTCGTTTGTAAAGTGGTTCGAGGGAGAACGCGGACGTGAGACCGACTGCTGGCGCGAGTTCCATGAGGAACTCATTGTTACTGGCATTCTGCCCCAAGAGGTATTTCGACTCATCAGGTACGACCGAATCGAACGCGTCTATCGCCCGATGAAGTACAGCCCATGGGCAAGGAGCCAGGAATTGCTGATCGCCGATATTTTGGAGCTCCTCCCAACGCCCGACCAGCTTGCTGCGCTGCGGCAGCTGAAGACCACCTCAGACACTCGGATTCTTTGGGCTCAAGAAGACCAAATCCGACGAAGGGGAGCAGCAGACGGCGCAGCCAGCCAGACAACCCAGATAGCCCAGACGGCAGAGTGGACCATAGATGCCGCTATCTGAAGTGAACGTGCTGTACCTGGCTACCGGGCCTGTGAACTTCTCAAGGAGGACAAAACATGAGTCAGCACGGTGATTTCAAGGCGTTTCTCACGGAGAAGGTCAATTTGAACCAGAGCAGGTTGAACCTGCTCTCGCAACGCGTGACCGCCATTGAGAACTTTCTGTCGAACGACGAGGTCTTTGGTGAGTACGTAACCGAAGTGATCCCGCAAGGCTCCTACGCGCACGGAACCATAATCAAGCCTGTCGGTAACAAAGAATTCGACGCAGACGTGTTAGTCCCAATGGATTCGGTCGACGGCTGGAATCCCAGCGACTACGTGCAGAAGTTATACGAGGCATTTGGGCGCAGTGCGTCATACAAGTCAATGCGTTCGCGCAAGAAACGCTGCGTGACGATTGACTATGCAGGCGACTTCCATGTCGACGTGGTTCCGTTTGTGAACCGATACGACACTGCCTATGTCACCAATAGGTTCACCGACCAGTTCGAACCGGCTGCCCCTGATGAATTCACCGAGTGGCTAGAGGGAAAGAACCGAATCACGAACGGAAACCTCGTCAAGGTCGTCCGGCTCCTGAAGTACCTACGCGACCACAAAACCCGCTTCACGATCCCGTCGGTCACGCTGACAGCCGCGCTGGCTCACCACGTCAGCGAGAGTGCGACAATCATCGACCCGGACGCGTACAGGAACGTCGCTAATACGCTCCGCACACTTTCCGCGGCTTTGGCTACCCAACTCGCCGCGTATCCCAACGTCGCCCCCTGCATTATCGACCCCGGCACTGGTCGGAACCTGGCTGACCGCTGGCAAAGCCACAACTACCGGACCTTCCGAACCCGATTCGCTTCATATGCTGAAAAAATTGGTGAAGCCTGCGATGAGTGCGACTACAGCAAGGCAGTGAAAATCTGGCAAGATCTGTTCGGGTCTAACTTCGGCGCGATCGTTAAGTCCGCCAGCCTTACGGCGGGGGCCTCCAATATGTCGCTAGTGCCGGCATCTGAGCGTTTCCTGGACCGAGATTTCGACATCCCTGAAGCCCTCAACCCGGCCTATCGCTTCAAAACCGTCGGCTATGTTGTCCCGGGGAGGGGCTTCCGGGACGGCCCGTTGCCGCGGCGAGGTGACAGGGTTGGGAAGCACCGATCCTTGCGGTTCAAGATTGAAAAATCGAACATACCTGAGCCCTATGACGTGTACTGGAAGATTCGGAACTACGGAGAGGAAGCAGAGAGGGCCGATTCTCTGAGAGGTGAAATCCAGAAGGACAGCGGCGCGCGTAGTTGGACCGAGACGACCTCCTACGTGGGTTACCACTATGTCGAAGCAATGGTCGTCAAGGACGGCACTTGCGTCGCAAAAAGCCGCCAGAATGTCATCGTCGCCTGAGCACGAGCCGGACTACTTAATCGACCTTGCAGGGCAAAACGCCGACGAGCTACGCCGGCTTTTGGGCGCGTTTCGTGGACGCGGGCCGCAAGACCGGCGCCAGCAAGCAGGCATTTTCTGTCCGTCGCCTCCCGTCGGTGACCGATACCAAGGCCGTCCGGGCCTGGGCAGCAGAGAACGGCATCGAGGTGAACGCACGCGGACGCATCAAGGATGACGTCGTGAAGCGCTACCTCACCAGCTTGAGCTGAGTGCCCTTTCCGGAGGTCATGATCACGCAGAGTTCGATAGATCAGAAATTAGCACGACCCGGCGTCTGACCCTGATACCTTCAACAGCGGCCCACCGACGGGTAACGAATTTGGGAGTCTGATGACGACAGCAGGAGTGGTCCGGCAGGGCCGCGGCGGCCAGTTCGCCGAAGAAATGATCCGGGCCGGGTACCTTGGCGTGGACTTTATTGGCGACTACGACATCCGGCCGCACCTGGGCGGGGGCGCGGAAGTGTTCCGCGGGGCGATGAACGACGTCTACCAGGAGATGTACCCGGAGAAGACCCGGGTATCCGTGGGACTGGCCATGGGCAACCTGTGGGCCGCGTCCGAGGGCATCGCTGACGGGGATCTAGTGCTGGCGCCGAAGCCGGACAGGACTTATCCGTATGGGGTCGTCACCGGCGGCTACGAGTACCACCCCGGCACCGACCTTCCGCACCGCCGGCCAGTGGACTGGAGAGGCGCCATCAGCCGGGACGACATGAGCCCGACGCTGGCGTCGTCGGCCAGCTCGCTGATGACGGTCTTCCAGCTCACTGCCCACACCGCGGAACTCGCCACTCTTACACAGCTAACAGACCCCGCCCAACCTCTCGTTGAAGCCATCTCCACCGAGGTGCAGGAGCAGCTAGCGTTTCAGATGGAGAAGCAGCTCGAAGAGTTCCTGGTCCACAACTGGGCCAGCACGTCCCTCGGCCGGGAGTTCGACATCTACACCGAGGACGGGCAGCCGGCCGGCCAGCAGTACCCCTCCGACACCGGCCCGATGGACATTCTGGCGATCAGCAAAGACCGGAACCGGCTCCTTGTCGTGGAGCTCAAGCGGGGCAGGGCCAGCGATGCCGTCGTTGGCCAGATCCAGCGCTACATGGGCTACGTGCAGGACGCGCTGCTCGAACCGAGTCAGAGCGTGGAGGGCGTCATCATCGCCCAGGAGGACGACCTGCGGATCCGTAGGGCGCTGTCAATGACACGGAACATCCGGTTCATGAAGTACCGCGTCGAACTTCACCTCGACGAAGCGGAGTGAAGGCCCACGGTTAGACGGATTGGCGAAAAGCGGCTGCGTACCAACGGATTCCACTTAGGTTACCGGTCCGGTAGCTGCACATTCTGAGGGTCCAGTTCGGCACGTAGCCGCAAATAGCGGACCCGTAACGGAACGCGTTTCCGCTCCAGGCGACATCCAAGGAGATCTCCACGACCACCGGTTCGACCAACATCAGTGTGACCGGACCTTCGTCCTTGCTGGATCTGTTCAACGCCGCTTCAGTGATGAACGTTCTGGCTTTCTGAATCGGTCTCCGAAACAATTCGGAGCTTCCCCAAGTTCCTAACGTAGACTGCCTGCCGGGCAGTGAGTATCGAGAGATGAGGTTTCCCATGGCGGCGGTGATGTGCCCGCTAGACGTCGGCCACGAGGACGTTGAGGTGATCGAAGTGCTCCTCGATGGTCGCCAGAAGGCCAGATGTCCGGACTGTGACTTCTCATGGGTGCACGGGGAGGCCCAACCGGCCTTTTCACCTCGGGCCGCACAGCAGACCTCTCTTCACATGCCGACAGCGGACTCGGTCTCTTCTGCGGCCATGGACCGTGCCGAACGCCTCAAGCCAGTGTTCCTTAGCCAGAAGCACGCTGGGCTCGATCCACGTGTGCCGGCCTTCTGGGAGAAGTACCAGCACATCTTCAGCGAAGAGGGCCTTCCCCATGCTGACCCCGCTGACTTGCGCGCATTCGGGAAGGACACCAGTGGCTCAAACCTCGGCATCCAAGCCACCTTCCGCAGGGCTTTCGACGACAATCCGGAGTACAGCGCAGGCCAAGTCCGGCAGGTGGTGGACTACCTGCTGCGCGGGACCGGCAAGCCGCTGGAGGACCGGCTCACCGATCTGATTAACGGAAAGCTCCCCTTCTCGTTTCCGGGGTTTAAGGAACTGCTGCTCTCGAAGGTGCTGTCGGTCGTGTACCCTGAGCGGTTCCTGACCCTCCTGACCTACGAACAGAAGACTATCGCCGCCAAGGACGTTTACGGCCTCGACCTGCCAGCCTACGACCGCGCGAGGATCGGTCACCAGATTGTCCGGAGCAATGACCTGCTCGCAGAGCTCGCCGGCGACGGCTTCCTGCACGGCCCGCACGCGGGAGAGTTTCTCTGGTGGGCGCAGCGGCAGCCTCAGACTTGATTCACGACGAGTACCCGGGATTTGGCCGTATCCTGAGGAGCGTCCTACAGGCGGTCGCGAGCCTTTGACACAACTACTGGGGGACGCTGCAGAGCCGCTTGTACACATTCAGGACTTCCGAATGGACTTCGGGGACATCGCGGTTATCAGGTACTGTCTTCCCGGACATGACAACGCCCATTGGGGGTCCGGGCTCCACCGTAGTGACTGACTGGGAATGCCTGGATGGGCGGGCATCTTCTCTAGTGGAGCGCAGAGGCGCTAAGCGCCAGGTAGCCCTGCCCCGTCCTTTACGGGATCCGTTACAGCAGATGGAAGCCATACGGTTCGAGCCGAGGACGTGGGCTTTTCATCCATTACTAACCGTGGCCTTCTGCTACTTACTTCGACTCCGTCAGGATTACGCGGAACCCATTGTCTGGGTGGTACGTCCAGGTTGCCGAGATCTTGTCCCACGATGCTCTCTGCATGCCGTCCAAAGCACGCGTCGCATCCATCTGGCTGACAACGCTGTCGGGCACTGACAGCGCATCGAGAACGCAGACTATTTCCGTCAGGCTGAGCCCGGAGGACTTGTTCTTCGGTGCGCCTTCCAGGGTGATTGTGTGGCCCGCGTCGCCGATGGTCGAATACCGGCTGCCGGTTACTGCGCACGAGTGGGCCGCTTGTTGGATGAGGGATTCGGCAGGTGCTGACGAAGTTGCTGCTGACGGTGCTGGTGTCCTGTCTGTCGCCCCGGGATAGCCGCCGCAGCCGGCCAAGGCGATGAGCATTACGGGCGTGAGTAGTCCCCACCTCCGCGCCGGACTCATGCGAGGCTGCTTGTGTACCACTACATCCCGGTGACGGTAGTTGGCGCTAGTTGATTCCATATTCCCCCCAATATGTAAACGCTGCGTGACGGTAGGCATGCAGTCTCGGGACGTCTGCCCCGGTACTTGTCCCCATTGGTAAACTCCCGCCCCAGCGGCTGGTTCTTGGCCCACAGTAGGAAGGAACCCGCAACGGCTACCCATGATGACCACAAGAATCGCTCAAGATTGATCAGAGGACCCTCTATGCACTCCTGTCAGCAACGGAGGCACCTGCCAGAGATAGGCTGAGAGCATGACGTTGGGGGACGCGGCAGAGCAACTTGTGCACATCAAAGACTTTTCGGGGACACCACAGTTATCAGGGATCTGTCCTTCGATGTGAACTCAGGGAAGACCACGACGGGGGCGCAGCAGGGTCGGCTGAGCGCCCGTTCCCTACTTTCGGAACGCATTCTGCCCAGCGCCGCCAGGAAAACGCCGTAAATGAGGGTCTGTATCCGGTTGTTGGTGGCCGTCACCAGCCATTCGCCGATGCCTCCGAGCGTGGCGAGCGTGAATGGGGGCCTTCATTTGAGAACTCCATGGCTTCGGATCAGTCAGAACCCACCGCAGACCTGTGGGCCAACGCCTAAGGCTGCGGCGTTTCAGTATTGGGGATCTGAACCGGCCCGGGGTTTGCGATTTTTGAAGGACGGCGAAGCGTCGTTTGTCAGAGCGTGTCCTCGATGTGGGGGCCGTGATCAAGGAGACCGGAGAGCCCCAGGGCCTGCTGGGCGGCAACGGTGGCTTCCCGTGGCCCGGCGGACGGCCCGGTTGGGGCGGGGGAGAAAAGTGTCTGGCCCAGCTGGTTGGTAGCGGTGATGTCGTCGACAGCCGTTGCCCGCCGGTTGGCGGCGTAGGCATCGAGAACCCTTTCGGCCTCCTCTGCGTCGCCGGAGTTTTCGGCGCGAATTGCCCTGGCCAGGGATGCGGCCAGATACCATCCGTCACGGATTCCGAGGTTCATTCCCTGCCCGCCCACCGGGCTGTGAATGTGTCCGGCGTCGCCGGCGAGGAGAACGCGTCCGGCCCGGAAGGAGTCCGCGAGGTGGTGGCGGAAACGGAATCGTGAGGCCCAGTCGAGTTCCTCGGCGAGGATCCGGTCGGATGAATTCCCGTGGAGTGGGCCGCGGGTATCGAGGAGATGCTGGACCGTGTCGATGTCGGATGCTCCCGCTCCTTGAGCCAGGTTGGCAACCACTCTGACCCATGCGCCGGGCAGCGGCGCGAGGACCAGCATGTTCTCGCCGGGGAAGACAGTGAGGTGGTCCCGGTCTACCGGGCCTGATGCCGGATGTCGGCAAGGACCATATTTTCACTGTCCCCGGTGTTTTCGCCCGTGTCGGGGAACGAGACGCCCACAGCATCCCGGACGAAGCTGCGGATTCCGTCCGCCCCGATAACGAAGCGCGCCTTCAGTGTTTCTCCTGTATCGAGCGCTATAGAGACACGGCTCCTGTCGTGGTCAAGCCCGACCGCGCGGGCCGTCACGGTGCTTACGTCGAGCTCCTGAGCGCGGCGGCGGAGGATGTCTTCGGTTCGGGCCTGATGGATCGACGCCATGAAGGCGTAAGGTCCCGGCAACAAATCGAACCGTATCTCGCCAAGCCGCTGCGTCCGGCTGCTCACCCGCACCGACTGACATGGTGCTCCGGGGCACCGACAGCCTTGCTGAGGACGGGCCAGCGTGCCGTACGACGGCAGCGGTTAGGTGTGACAACTCCAGCTGTGGAGGCGACGATCCACAAACTGATGGAGCTCGCCGGAAATGTTGTCTACGACCTGCTCGAGAAGCGGGTTTATTCCACCGGCTCCCTTTGGGGTGGGGAGCAGCGGAACGGCCCGTAAGGCGGCGCCTGTCCCCAGCGGGGTTCCCACAACATACCGAATCGCTTTCGATGCATACATCCGCTACCAGCTGCACGGATGAATCAGTCGACCCTGTTCCCCGAAGCACCTTAGCGGCACCGACACTCTCGTCAGGATCGTTAGCACGTTGCTCGGCTCATGCCCCTCCTTCCACCCTAAGTGGAAGCGGCATGAAAGATGGCTTACGTCCGACTGATGTGACGGTTAGCGTAACCGTCGGGGCCGTCTGCTCGAAATGGCCGCGGGGCTTCCCGTCGACACCAACTTCAGTAACCCACGTCGTTGTTGACTTGAAAGTCTCGTTAATTTGTTCCCCTGTTTTCCCTATTTCGTTTCCATCCATCATTACCGGAACGCCCGGTACGCCTTCTCCTGACGGATCTACTGCTTGCACGACGAACTGGACCTGCTTGTCGCAGTCAAGAACCGGAGGGTCCAGGGATAGGCTCAGAGCCAAACCCTCCGCGGCCCAAGTCTCGACGTAGGTGGTCTTGAAGCACCTCCCGGCCGTGGCCATGTCAACCTTAATGTGAATGCCCGATGGGGTTTCGGCCGAGCTATCGTTTACAACAGTCGGGTCCGGGGTGAAGCGAAGGTCAGGCAGTTTCGCGAAGTCGGCGGCGCTGACAATAGGCACCCCGTCGGTAAAGGGTGGGAGCGCATCGCTGTCAACTGTCCGTTGTCCGGTCCCGTCCGCCGCTACGGCGATTGAGGTGACATAGGCCGCCCTCCGCTGTCTCGGCGAGACCGCACGCCCAATCCAGTCCCAGGGATGGATTTCAAGGTATCCACCAAGTCCGTGGTAATACTGGCCCCAATAATCGGTTCCGTGGGGGCTGTCGTTGTACAACGTGCCCCACATGACGATGTAGTCCCCGGCCCCAAGCTCGCGCCCACCTTGATCGTTGGACGGGAACCGCGGGTCTTCCTGGAACCATTGGTCCTGAAAGTTTGACGTCGTCAAAGGATCGTTTTGATAGCCGCCTGGATCTGTGGCTCCCATCGGGAGATTGATCCATCCAGCCGGGGCGGCCCCCCTGCCCGAGAATCGGAAGAACCCGCTCGAAATGTCCCGGAGCGCGACAGAGGTGTGCGGCAACGTGTGCCACGCGTTGAGCTCAACGTGCAGGGAAAGCGGTCCTGCAAATATCTGCTGATTGAAGGGACTAGACATCGAGAACGAGTTCGCGGTGATTCCCTCGCCATCCTGCGCTAGCGTAACCCGAGGAACCTGGCCATCACCCGGAGAACCAGGAAGCGTCGCGCCGTCAAGCAAGGAACTGAAGCCTTCGGGTCCATAAACACGATCGATGAACTGCACGTCGAGGATTACGCTGCCGTAACTCAAATCTTCGAACCCCGCCCCGTTGTAGGGGTTCCACCGAATGTCTTCCGTGACCCACCCCGCAACCAGAACGTTGTGCTGCACAACGGCGTTTGGGTCCTTGCAGTTGTTGCCTTCGTTTGCGTCGTTTTGTCCTGGCTCCGCTGGTTCGAAGAAGACATCGCTTGGCCTTGACCCGGCCGGTGAGACTGGCCCCATCTCGAATCGCACTGCGCTGTCGAGCGATCCGTCCGGGACAATTTGAAGTTTGCTCCAGTCGAAGCCGAGCTGCCTAAAGTCGTCCATACTCCGAACATGAAACTTCGTTTGCTTTTCGTCGCCGACGACGAGAAACACGTCCGGACTACTAGTCTCCTTCACCAAACTGGCGTGCTGCACAGGTGGCATGAGGTTCCTCGATCCCAATTTTCACTTTATATACGGGCGCTGACTTAAGCGTGCGGAAACGCATCGAGGGCTCCCTGCCAAACGACCTCGACGTGATCTGTTTTGTCTGTGGGTTTCAGCTCGCCTTTTTCAATGATGTAGAGCTGACTGCTTGTCAACTCCCGAAGAGCGGTCCCGTCTCTTGGGACCGGCGGGAGATCTGCCAATGCGCCATTCCAGATGCGGAGCAGACTGCGACCGTTCAGATAGCCATCGAGGGCGCTGGGGTCCGCAACTGGAAGGCTGGCGCCGCCGACAATATGGTTGGGCCCCCGTTAGCAGTCCAGTGTCTATGCGATAGCTAATTGGTTTTGCTCGGTCCAGTTGTCCCAGTAGCGTTTCGGCGTCATGCCGTC
>NZ_JBFBKY010000013.1:0-106143 GCF_040702335.1 Pseudarthrobacter sp. NPDC080039
GCGCGCTGATCGGCCGACAAAGAACTACTTGAACGCAAAACTGCTCCCCGGAAGTCGAAACTGAATTTTCAGTCCAACTTCCGGGGAGCAGTTCACACGGAGCGGCGGGGCTTTCGCGTTGCCACGTCACTCCCGTGGCTGCCTGGACCGCAGAGGCGCGTGGCGGCTGTGACGGGCGGCACAAGCCGTGTTGAATCGGGGCATGGCTAATCAGAATCCGGCGATCCCGGACGAGCAACCACTGACCCCTTTCCACGACCTCGACCACTACCTGTCCATCCCGCGGGTAAGCGGCCTGGCCCTCAGCCCGGACGGTTCGCGTTTGGTGACCACCGTCGCCACCCTGAACGGCAAGGGCACCGAGTTTGCCACTGCCCTGTGGGAGCTTGACCCGGCCGGGCAGAAGCGCGCGCGGCGCATCACCCGCAGCGCCAAGGGCGAGGCGGGTGCGGCTTTCGCCGCGAACGGCGACGTCTACTTCACGTCCGCGCGTCCCGACCCGGACAGCCCGGACGAAGAGCCGGTCAACGCACTTTGGCTCCTTCCCGCGGATGGCGGCGAAGCCCGGGTGGTGCTCAGCCGTCCGGGCGGCGTCAGCAAGGTGATGACGGCCAGGGATGCCGATGCGGCGTTCGTGACGGCCGAGGTACTGGCCGGGTCCGCCGACGAGGAAGACGAGGCCGCGCGGCGCGGGTCCCGCAAGGATATGAAGGTCTCGGCCATCCTGCACAGCGAGTACCCGGTCCGTTTTTGGGACGCCGACCTGGGCCCGGGCCAGCCCCGGATCTTTGCGGTGGAGCAAGGGGAAGACAAAGGTGCCGGCAGGCCGGCGACTGTTGACGCCACCGCGCCGTTGGTACTGCGCAATCTCACGCCGGACGCCGGTCCGCGGCTGAGGGAGGCAGAGACGGTGGTCAGCCCGGACGGTAAAACGATCTACAGCAGCTATACGAAACCCCTGGCCAGGGCGGACAGCCGTTCCATCCTGGTGGCGATTGATGTGGCATCAGGCAGCCGCAAGGTCCTGCTCGACCACGAAGGAATGAGCTACTTCCCCGGCCCGGTCAGCCCGGACGGCAGGACCCTTGTGGTTGTCAGCGAGAGCGATTCCACGCCCCGGCGGGCCCCTGAAATCAAGATGCACCTGCTGGACGTCTCCGGGGCCGCCGGGAATGCCAGCGGCCTGCAGCCACTGGCCCACGACTGGGACCGCTGGCCAAAACCGGCGGCATGGCTTCCGGACGGCTCCGGCATCCTGGTCACAGCGGACGACGACGGCGCGTCACCGGTTTTCCGGATCAGCGTTCCGTCGGCTGCCGTTGAAGTAGGCGTCACCCGCCTGACGCAGGACGCCGCGGCATATTCCGACGTCGTAGCCTCGCCTGAGGGACGCAGTGCGTATGCCTTGCGCAGCTCCTACCAATTCCCCGCCGAAGCCGTGAAGATCGATCTCGCCACAGGGGAAACCACCCGACTTCCTGCCCCCGCTGAACGACCGTCCTGCCCCGGCCGGTTGGAACGGATCGCGGCCACGGCCCGGGACGGCTCCCGGGTCCCCGCCTACCTCGCCCTCCCCGAGGGCGCATCGGCAGACAATCCGGCGCCTCTGCTCCTGTGGATCCACGGCGGTCCGCTGGGGTCATGGAACGCCTGGACCTGGCGCTGGAACCCTTGGCTCCTCACAGCAAAGGGATACGCCGTGCTGCTGCCGGATCCTGCGCTGTCCACCGGTTACGGGCAGTCCCATATCCAGCGCGGCTGGGGCTCCTGGGGCAACGCGCCGTTCACGGACCTCATGGCCGTTGCCGACGCGGCCGTCGCACGGCCGGACATCGATGAGACCAGGACTGCCGCGATGGGCGGCTCCTTCGGCGGGTACATGGCCAACTGGGTGGCGGGCAACACCGACCGGTTCAAAGCGGTTGTCACCCACGCCAGCCTGTGGGCGTTGGACCAGTTCGGCCCCACCACTGATGCCTCGCAGTACTGGCTGAAGGAAATGACCGAGGAAATGGCGCTGGAAAACTCGCCGCACCTGCACGTCGGGAACATCAGCACCCCCATGTTGGTGATCCATGGGGACAAGGATTACCGCGTTCCCATCGGGGAAGGCCTGCGGCTCTGGTACGAGCTGCTGTCCAAGTCCCGCCTCGCGGCTGACCAGGACGGGCAGACGCCCCACCGCTTCCTTTATTTCCCCGACGAAAACCACTGGGTCCTGCAGCCGCAGCACGCCAAGGTTTGGTATCAGGTGGTGGAGTGGTTCCTGGCCAGGAACGTCCTGGGCCAAGAGACCGACCTGCCGGCCGAACTAGGCATCTAGATTCGTGGTCATCGCGCCGTCGGCCGAGACATCTGCCGGCGCCTGCACGTTCCTCGCCTTGACGGCGCCTACACAAATGCCTGACCGCCGATGCTTGAGGGCGGACCACCATTAGCGAAGTGAGGGCGCCGGTGCTATTTGTGTAGCTTGCGTCAGAGCGACGAAGGAGCAGCAAGCGGCAAATGGCGCCGGTACCCGAATGCCCCAGCCCGTCCGCAACCAATAGCAGCCGTCGCGCCTCGTAGGATGGCTTTGTGACCGACTCCTTCCACATCCGCCCAGCACGCACCAGCGACGTCCCTGCCATCAAGAGGCTGGTGGCGCCCCTGGCCGAGGAGCGCATCCTGATGGCGAAGGAGACGGTGGCCTATTACGAGAGCCTGCAGGAATTCCGCATCGCAGAGTCCAGCGACGGCGAAATGATCGGTTGCGGGGCGCTGCACGTCATGTGGGAGGACCTCGCCGAAATCCGCACCTTGGCAGCATCCGGGGAGTGGCGCGGCAAGGGCGTGGGACATGTCCTGGTGGAGAGCCTGCTGGAGGAAGCGCGTGCGCTGGGAGTCTCACGGGTCTTCTGCCTCACCTTTGAAGTGGACTTCTTCAAGCGCCATGGGTTCGAAGTAATGGCGGACCAGTCAGCGGTGGACCCTGAGGTCTACTCCGAGCTTCTTCGCTCCCATGACGAAGGCGTAGCGGAATTCCTGGACCTGGCACGCGTCAAGCCGAACACTCTCGGCAACACCCGGATGATCCGGACCCTCTAGCAAGATGTAGTGTCCACTTCCTGCGGACCCCTCTTGGTTTTATTCGATTTGATGGATAAACTGGCCGAGGCCGATATGTGGGGGGCCTCAGGAAAGGGACAGTCATTGGGGGCTGTCCCTTTCCTGCGTCCGGCCCAGCGCTCCACTCTTGCAGGCGAAAAACCCGGGCTGACCGAACCTACCGCCCGTGGTGACCCCGGTAGTAGGGTCGGAGACACATCCTTCAGGAGCACAGCCAGGAGCACCGCCATGAAGAAACTCATCAACGATCCAAAAGCCGTCGTCCAGGAAACCGTCCAGGGCTTTGGCCTGGCGCACGCAGGGCTGGTGAATGTCAGTGAAGACCCCATTTACATCACACGCAAGGACGCGCCTGTGGCCGGCAAGGTGGGGCTGGTTTCCGGTGGCGGCAGCGGGCACGAGCCGCTGCACGCCGGTTACGTTGGACAGGGTATGCTCGACGCCGCCGTGCCGGGGGCTGTATTCACCTCACCTACGCCGGACCAGATCCTTCCGGCCACCCTCGCGGTGAACTCGGGCGCCGGGGTGGTGCATATCGTCAAGAACTACACCGGGGACGTCCTGAATTTCGAAACGGCCGCCGAGCTGGCGGAGGCGGAAGGCGTCAGCGTCCGCACCGTCCTGGTCAATGACGACGTAGCGGTGGAGGATTCGCTGTACACGGCAGGCCGCCGCGGCGTGGGCGGTACCGTGCTGGTGGAAAAGATCGCCGGCGCCGCCGCCGAGCGCGGTGACGATCTCGACGCCGTTGCCGCCGTCGGTGAACGGGTCAACGCCAACGTCAGGACCATGGGTGTCGCCTTGTCTGCCTGCACGGTTCCGCACGCGGGGACGCCGAGTTTTGACCTGGCCGAGGACGAAATCGAGATAGGCATCGGTATCCACGGTGAGCCGGGGAGGCACCGGATCGCCATGGAAAACGCGGACAGCATCACCAACCGCCTGCTGGAACCCGTCCTGGCGGACCTGAAGATCGCATCCGGCGACAAGGTCCTGCTGTTCGTCAACGGCATGGGCGGCACCCCGCTCAGCGAGCTCTACATCGTATACCGCAGGGCCGTGCAGGTACTGGCCGACGCCGGCGCCACGGTGGAACGTTCGCTGGTGGGCAACTACATCACCGCGCTGGAGATGCAGGGCTGCTCCATCTCGGTGCTCAGGCTCGACGACGAGCTGACGGAACTCTGGGATGCGCCCGTGCACACCGCCGCGCTTCGCTGGGGCGTGTAACCATGCACCTGGACGTCAATTGGGCGGTGAAGTGGCTTACCCTGTGCGCGCAGGCCATGGCTGAGCACCGTGTTGAACTCATTGAACTGGACCGGGCCATCGGGGATTCGGACCACGGCGAGAATATGGACCGCGGCTTCCAGGCCGTCCTGGCCAAGCTTGGTGAATCCACTCCGGAGACGCCGGGGGCGGCGCTGAAGATGACCGCCATGACGCTGATGTCCAAGGTGGGCGGGGCAGCCGGCCCCCTTTATGGCACCGCGTTCCTTCGCGCCGCCACCGCCCTTGGGGATTCTGCCGAGATCGATGCCGCAACGCTGGCAGCTGCCCTTGCTGCCGCGCGCGATGGCATCGTGGCGCGCGGAAAAGCGGAGTCCGGGGACAAGACCATGGTGGACGCGTGGACCCCGGCCGTTGACGCTGCACGGGCAGCGGCCGACGGCGGCAGCACCAACGTCCTCGGCGTCCTGGTTGCGGCCGCCGAGGCTGCCGAAGCAGGGGCAGTATCAACCGATCCCATGGTGGCCCGCAAGGGCCGCGCCAGCTACCTGGGTGAACGCAGCGCCGGCCACCGGGACCCTGGTGCTGTCTCCAGTGCGCTGATCCTGCGCGCCGCCGTCGGGGCGGCTGCGTGACCGTCAGCATCGTCGTGGTGTCCCACAGCGAAAAAATTGCCGACGGAGCGGTGGAGCTTGCCGCCCAAATGGCGCCCGACGTCGTCATTCTGCCCGCCGGAGGCACCGATGACGGCAGGATCGGCACCAGCCTGGAGAAAGTCCTTGCTGCCCTGGAACAGGCGGGCACCAGCGGGGACGGGACCGGGACGACCGGGATGGGTGCAACCGGGACAGTGGTCCTGACCGACCTGGGCTCGGCCGTGATGACCGCCGAATCGGCGCTGGAGTTCCTGGAAAACCCCGCCGGCGTCCTGCTTGCCGACGCGCCGCTGGTGGAAGGACTGGTGGCGGCGGCCGTCGCCGCCCAGGGCGGGGCGGACGTGCATGCCGTCAGGAAAGCGGCTGAAGCGGCGCGGGGTGCGGCGGCCCAGCCGGGGCCGGGAGGGGCGGACTCGGGGACGGAGCCTGTCAGCAGCGCAGCCCCCGACTGTACGGGGGACTTTGAGCTGGTGAACCAGGCGGGCATGCATGCGCGGCCTGCCGCAAAGGTGGCAGGAGGCCTGGCCTCCCTTGACGCCGAGGTCACCATCAACGGCGTTGACGGCGCCTCCATGACCGGACTGATGACCCTTGGCGCAGGCAAGGGCACAGTGCTGCATGTGGAAGCGTGGGGGGCGGACGCGGAACGTGCCGTGGAGTACGTGGGCGGCCTGGTGGAGGCCGGCTTCGGCGAGCCATAGGCTCCCCGGCCGTCCCTGGGAATAAGCTCGATGGCATGGAACGGCCGTTTACAGAGAACTCCCAGGAAATTGAAGTGCTGGACGGCCAAATCTCCGTGGAGGAACTGCTCGCGGAACTGGGCTTCGACTGGAGTGCTGAAAAGGCGGCCAGCGGCGGGGCGCTTGAAAATCCAGACGGCGAAACTTTCACCCAGCCGGCGCTCTTCTAGCCCGGCGTCTTCCGGGAGGCCTTGGCCTAGCCCAGCGGGAAGACGCCGATGAACCAGAACGAGGCGACGGCAAACACGGCGAAGAACGCAATCAGGCATCCCATTGCCGTGCGCGGCTCGGATGAAACCTGGAGTGACTCGTTGGGGTTAGCCGGGTTGTAGGCCACTTCGATCAGCGATCCGGGCAACGGCTGCTTCACGCCGGAAATCTCCGACTTGCCCATGAAGAGGGTGCCTTGTGGATCCGTGAACTGGTACGTGGGGTAGTAGCGGAGATTCCGGCTGGCGCCGCCCACGCCGCCGGTCCAGCCGGTGGTGCTGCCGGTGACTGTGGCCTGCGCCTTGGGCCATTGAGCCATCAACCGTGCCTGACGCCTGGTCCGCCGCCCCGCATAGACCAGCGAAAAAATCGCGGCAGCAATGAACAGCGCCCACACGATGTACAGAATGGTTTTCATGGTTCCCCCGGCTCCGGTCACCAAGAAGTATGCCATCCCGGCCCGCGCGGCCGGCCGGTCAGGCTGGGAGGCGGAAGCCGCCGTCGTGCATTTCCGCCAACCCGTCCGCCAGCAGCCCCGCCAGCGCCCGCTCCAGCTGCTCCGGGGCGGAGTTGAGCCGGTGCAGCGCGGCGAGGGGCACGCCTATCCCTTCCGCGGCGTATCCAAGGTCGGCAGGTTCACGCTGGAACATATCCGGGTGCACCGGTGCCTCAGCCAGCCGCAGCACGGCCATGACCGCGCCCCGCACCTGCCGGTCCGTGCCGTGCCAGGACTGGCCCTTTGGAACGTACGACGGCGGCGGCTCGCCCGCCGCGAGCCAGGCACAGGAATCCTTCACCGGGCAGGCAGCGCACTTGGGTGCCCGGGCAGTGCACACCAGCGCTCCCAGTTCCATGACTGCTGCGTTCCAACGCACTGAGGTTTCGTCGTCGTCCGGCAACAGGGCCGCCGCCAGGCGCATCTCCGCTGCCGTCAGGGCCGGAGCCGGAAGCGCGGCGCCGGAAACCAGCCGGGCGTGCACCCGGCGGATGTTGGTGTCCACCACCGTTTCCCGGCGGCCGTAGGCGAAGGCTGCAACGGCTGCAGCCGTGTAGCTGCCCACCCCGGGAAGGGCCAGCAACTCCGTATAGGTGTCCGGAACCTTGCCGCCGTGGTCCTGCACGATGGCAGTTGCCGCGGCGTGCAGCCGAAGCGCTCTCCGGGGGTACCCCAGCCGGCCCCAGGAGCGCACAGCCTCTCCGGCCGGTTCTCCCGCGAGGGCGGAGGGGGTGGGCCAGCGTTCCAGCCACTGGTGCCAGACCGGAAGCACGCGCACCACAGGGGTCTGCTGCAGCATGATTTCGCTGACCAGCACGCCCCAGGGGGAGCAGTCCGGCTCGCGCCAGGGCAGGTCGCGTGCGATGCCGTCGAACCAGGAGGTGACCCGGCGGTGGAGCACCTGCAGGTCTGCATGGCCCGTTGCGGCATCCGCGGCAGCGGTGGAGGGGGAGGTTTGAGTGTCGATGCCAACACTGTAATGGAAGGGCTCCGCCGCGCCGCAAACCGGGTGTGACCAGAGCAATGGGCGCGCGGCGGCGTGGTGGCAGTGCAGAACCGGCGGGTTTCCCTAGCCTAGGAGGATGGGCAGGCAAGGCAATTCACCAGCACGCGGCACGGCAACGGGTTCCAGCACCGTCCGGAAGCCGAGCGCCGCGGTCTACCGCCGCCGCCGGCTGGTTGTTGGCGGCGCCCTGTTGCTGGTGATCGTGCTGCTGGTCAGCGGGTTTGCGCTGGCGGGTGCCTTCACTGGCGGCTCGCGGCAGGCATCATCCGCGCAGCCTTCTTCCCCCGACCCTGCTGCCACCGGCGCAGCCACCCCCTCTGCTGCCGCCGCGCCTTCCGCTTCAGTATCGGCAGCACCTTCCGCAACGCCGTCGCCCACCGCTTCCGCAACGGCCACCTGCAACCAGAACCAGGTCACGGTGGCCGCTTCCACGGACAAGCCGGCCTACGGCCCCGGCGAAAACCCCATGCTCACGCTGAAGGTGACCAACGGCGGGACCGTCCCCTGCGAGGTCAACATCGGAACGTCGCAAATGGAATTCCTGGTGACCAGCGGCTCGGACCGGATCTTCTCGTCAAAGGACTGCCAGGCCTCCAGCGAGGACCTGGTGAAGGTGATTGCTCCCGGCGCAAGCGAAACCGCAAACTTCCCCTGGGGCCGGAACCGCAGCACGGACGGCTGCAAGGCAGTGGCAGCAGCTCCCGGCGGCGGGGGTGCCTACTACATCTTCACCGCGAAGCTGGGCTCCCGTGCAAGCCCAAAGGCCGTCTTCCAGCTGAACTGACTTTCGCACCCCATCGATTGCTCCGTAGTTGTCGTTGTGGGGGCTGAAAACGACAACTAGTCAGCAATCGATGTGGTTTAGCCGTAGCGCTGGGCTGGTGCTGCAGGGGACCGGGCCGGCATGGTCCTGGGTTCGGCCGCGCAGGGCTTAGAGGAAGCGGTCCAGGAGGCTGGCCTCGGCCATCCGGCTCAGGCCCTCCCGCACCGTGCGGGCACGTTGGTCGCCGATTCCGTCCACTGTCATGAGGTCGTCGATCGTGGCGGCCATGAGGTACTGCAAACCACCGAAATGGTCCACCAGGCGGTCCGCCACCGCCTTGGGAACTGCCTTGAGCCCTGACAACAGGCGGTAGCCACGGGGCTGGACCACCGCGTCCAGGTTTGCTTCACCACCGGCGAACCCTACGATCGCCGAGATCTTCCCCAGGTCAATAAGCTCCGTGGGACCCAGGCTGACCAGTTCATGGACGGCTTTCTCGATGTCCTCCGCGGAGGCATTGGGGCTGGCATAGTCGCGGATGATCACGTCACTGCCCGGGCCCCGGCCCACGGTGAGCTCGTCGAGCTGAAGGGAGAGGAGCCGGCCGTCTTCGCCCAGTTCCAGGACGTACTGTGAAATTTCCTCGGAAATGCGGCGGACCATTTCCTGCCGCTGGAGGGTCACGGCCACATCCCGCACCGTCACCATTGCCTCGATTTCGAGGGCAGACAGCGAACTGGTCACCTGGTCCAGGCGGGCGCGGTAGCGCTCCAGGGTGGCGAGAGCCTGGTTGGCACGGGCAAGGACGTTTTCTGACCCCTCCAGGACATGCCGCAGGCCGTTGACGTACAGGGCGATGATCTGCATGGACTGGCTTACGGAGATAACGGGGACACCGGTTTGCTTGGCCACCCGTTCGGCGGTGCGATGGCGGGTACCCGATTCCTGCGTCTCGATGCTCGAATCAGGCACCAGCTGGACCGCGGCGCGCAGGATGTTGCCCGCGTCCTTGTCGCAAATGATGGCACCGTCCATCTTGGCCAGTTCGCGCAGCCGGGTGGGCGAGAATTCGATGCCGATATCGAACCCGCCGGAGCAAATGGAGTCGATGGTGCGGTCCGAGCCCAGGACGATCAGGGCGCCGGTACGTCCCCGGAGGATGCGTTCCAGGCCGTCGCGAAGGGGAGTTCCGGGGGCAACCCTGCCCAGAGTTGCCCTCAGCGATTCTTCGGGGCTCCGCGCCATAGGTGTTTCCCTTCAAAGGTGCGGACCGCCGCCCGCAGGAATGCCGGCTTCTGCAGTTGGCCGGCAGGATCGAAAAATGCTCTGATTCCCGCAAGCTCAATGATAGGGGTAAGAAACCCGAGTTCCGCACGGGCAAGCCCCAAAGTGCCCCATTAGGGGGTACCCGGAACCGCTGGCAAAACGCAGTTTTCACACCGGGCCGGACAGGCACTTTTGTCCCTTTTAGGTCCCGGACGCGGCGGCACGTGCCCGGATGCCCACGCTCGGGTTTACAGCGGAGTGACCGTCCTGGTGCTGCTGTCCCAGAGACGCGCGGCCGTGCACCGTCCTTCCACGCGCAGGTCCAGCAACTCCATGGCTGTTCCCAGTTGCCCGGCCGGGATGCGGCGGGAAAGAGTGACGTGCGGCGTCCAGCCTCCCGGAAGCGTCAGCGGCAACCCGCCGGTCAGATTGCAGTGGACCTGCCGGTGCAGTTGCAGCAGGGGAGTGCTCAGCAGTACCGACCTGGCCAGGACGTACTTGCCTGGGCCCGCTGGAAAAACGATCACTCCCGAGAATGCGATGTCCAGGGGAAGCGCCTGCCACGGACCGCCCTCCGTGAATTCCAGCTCCCCGCCGGCGGCAAGCGTGATGTGCGGACTGTTGCTGGGGGAGGTGTGGGCTGCCAGGCTGGGCACGCCCGCGGCCTGGAGCCGCGCCCAATCCGCCCTGATGAGGGAATCGGTGGGGTCATCAAAGACCAACTCGACGCTGCGCATGGACCCATCATGCCGTCACCGGGGGTTGGTACGCCGGAGAAGGTGCCCGGCCGGGCAGGGTCAGCGCCTGCGTTCCCTGAGCATCCGCTCCAGGTCCCTGCTGACTTTCGAAAGGGACGCGGCCCTGAGCGCCCTGTGCTCCGCGGGCGTCTGGACCCCTGGCTTTCCGGCGCCATCTGACGATGCGCCGGAGGTGGAGCCCTGGTCGCCAGCCGGGCGGGGACCGTTGGCCAGTTTGGTGGCCAGGGGGTCGAAGAAAAGGTTGCCGGAGAAGGTGGCGCCATGGATCATGCGCACACGCTATCCGGCCTGCATTTCGCGGCCTTGAACGTCCCGTTTCGCCCGCGTTAAGCGGAACCGGTCCCGTTTGCGGCCCTGCGATAAACTTGTACTTTGGCCGTTTGCCAATGACATTCCCGCCCTCGAGTCGCACACCGCCCCGGGCAGAAACAACCGCAGCGAAAGTAGCACCGTGTCCCAAGATGTCCTGACCCCCGCCCGGATCTCCGCGATTCACAAGGAAGCGGGCCGCCGCAGGACCTTTGCCGTTATTTCGCACCCGGACGCCGGAAAGTCCACTCTCACCGAAGCGCTGGCCCTGCATGCAAAAGTGATCGGTACGGCGGGTGCCTCCAGCGGCAAGGCCAACCGCAAGGAAACTGTCTCCGACTGGATGCAGATGGAAAAGGACCGCGGCATCTCCATCAGCTCGGCCGCCCTGCAGTTCTCCTACCGCGACACTGTCATCAACCTCCTGGACACCCCCGGACACGCCGACTTCTCGGAAGATACCTACCGCGTGCTCGCCGCCGTCGACTGCGCCGTGATGCTCGTGGACGCCGCCAAAGGCCTGGAAACCCAGACCATGAAGCTCTTCGAGGTCTGCAAGCAGCGCAACCTGCCCATCATCACCGTCATTAACAAGTGGGACCGCCCGGGCCTGGATGCCCTGGCACTGATGGACGAAATCACCGAACGCACCGGCCTGCAGCCCATGCCGCTGACGTGGGCCGTGGGCATCTCCGGCGACTTCCGCGGCGTCTGGGACCTGCGCAACGACCGCTTCGCCCGGTTCCAGCGCAATAACGCCGGGGCACAGATCGCCATCACCGAGTACTTCACTCCCGAGGAAGCCGCGGAGGACCAGGGCAGCAACTGGTCCGACGCCGTGGACGAAGCCGGTTTGGTAGTCGAGTCCAACCTTGAGTTCGACGTGGAGGCGTTCCACGCGGGCCAGGCAACCCCCATCCTGTTCAGCTCGGCCGCACTGAACTTCGGTGTGAAGGAACTGCTGGACGCGCTGGTGGACTTTGCCCCGCCGGCCGCACCCCGGCCGGACATCGACGGCAACCCCCGCCCGGTCGAGTCCCCGTTCTCCGGCTTCGTGTTCAAGGTCCAGGCCGGCATGAACAAGGCCCACCGCGACCACGTGGCCTTCATCCGGGTCTGCTCCGGCGTCTTCGAACGGGGCATGGTGGTCACCCAGACCCGGACGGGCAAGTCGTTCGCCACCAAATACGCACAGCAGGTCTTCGGCCGAGAACGCGAAGTCATCGACGAGGCCTACCCCGGGGACGTTGTGGGCCTGGTCAACGCCTCATCGCTGCGTGTAGGGGACAGCCTCTTCCTTGACGAAGCCGTGGAGTACCCGGCCATCCCGCTGTTCGCCCCCGAGCACTTCCAGGTGGCACGCTCCAAGGACCCCAGCAAGTTCAAGCAGTTCCGCCGCGGCATCGAGCAACTGGAACACGAGGGCGTCATCCAGCTGCTCCGCTCCGACCTCCGCGGAGACCAGGCGCCGGTGCTTGCCGCCGTCGGGCCCATGCAGTTCGAGGTGGTGGAGGACCGCATGGCGCATGACTTCAGCGCCCCCATGCGCCTGGAGCGGCTGCCCTACTCCCTGGCCAGGATTACGACGGCGGATGCCATGCCGGCGTTGGCAAACGTACCGGGCGCGGAGGTACTTTTGCGGTCCGACGGCGAGTACCTTGCGTTGTTCAACGACGTGTGGGCGCTGCGCCGGATCGAGAAGAACCACCCGGACCTGACCCTCGTGCCCATCGGCACCCACAACCCCGCTAAGTAAGGCACCGTGAACACTCCCGCACCCCGCGCCGTCGTCACCGGTGCCGGCACCATCAACCCCATCGGTGCCGGCGTCAAGGAAACATGGGAGGCCCTGCTGGACGGGCGCTCCGGTATAGGCAACCTTGGGCAGGACTGGGCGGAACAGCTGCCGGTGAAGATCGCGGGGCAGGTCAGGGCGGATCTGTCGGCCCACCTCAGCACCCGCGAAATGAAGCGCATGGACCGCTGCGGGCAACTGGCCCTGATCGCTGCGCGCGAGGCCTGGTCCCAGGCAGGCGCACCGGAAGTGGATCCCGAGCGGTTCGCCGTGGTGATTGGGTCAGCGTACGGCGGCCTGGGGTCCACCATTGAGCAGGACCGCACGCTGAACCAGTCCGGTCCGCGCAAGGTCTCGCCGCACACCCTGACCCGGCTCATGGCCAACGGCCCCGCCGCGTGGGTGTCCATCGACCTCGGAGCCCGCGGCGGCGCCCGCACCCCCGTCAGTGCCTGCGCCTCCGGGGCGGAGGCGATTGTCCAGGCAGCCGAGCTGATCCGGTCCGGCGCCGCCGACGTCGTGATTGCCGGTGGCGTGGATGCCTCGGTGAATGACCTGGTGATCAGCGGGTTTTCACAGATCCGGGCTTTGTCCACCCGCTCCGGCGACCCGCAGCTTGCGTCGCGTCCGTTCGACGCCGGCCGGGACGGCTTTGTGCTGGCCGAGGGTGCCGCCGTGGTGGTGCTGGAGAGCGAAGCGCACGCCCGTTCCCGCGGCGCAGCAGTGTTGGGGGCCGTCGCCGGTGGGGCCGTGACCTCCGACGCCAACGACATCGTGGCTGCCGATCCCGCCATGCAGCGCCGCGTCATGCAGAAAGCGCTGGCCTCTGCAGGCCTGCAGCCGGGGGACGTCGGATTCGTCCATGCGCATGCCACCTCCACACCCGTGGGAGACCGGCTGGAGGGCCAGGCCATCAGCGACGTCTTCGGGGCCTCCGTTCCCGTGACGTCCACAAAGGGGCATACAGGCCACCTGCTGGGCGGCGCAGGTGCGCTGGCCGCCGTCGTGGCTCTGGAAGCCCTGCGCACGGGCCGGCTTCCCGGCACGCTGAACGTTGACGCGCTGGACCCGGAGGTGGACCTCAACGTCATCACCGCGGCCACCCACGAGCTCCCGCCGGGTTATGCACCGGCAGGGCTGGTGAATGCCTTCGGCTTCGGCGGCCACAGCGTGGCCCTGGTCCTCACCGCTGGTTAGCCAAAACGCCGACAACGCCGGTACGGTGCGGGAACGCCGGTACGGTCCGGCGTCCCGGCACCGATCCGGCGATCCGGATGCAGCAGGGCTTCCAAGCGGGTGAACTAGCTGTCCGCCATGTCCTCAACCAGTGCCTCGAGGACGGGCAGCTGGCCTTTCACGAGCTTCAGCCGGGCCTCCTGCTCCGGAAACCAGCCGGCGTCGTCAATCTCGGGGTAGTGCTGGATCCGGCCGGACCCTTTGGGCCACTCCAGCGGAAAGGTGTTGCTGCTGATCACCTCGGGGGCGAAATCGGCCTCCGCCGTGTAGACGGTGATGAGCTTCCCGGAGGATTGCCGGAACTCGCCCAGCAGCCGGTAGGCGGCTTCGGGGGCGGCAGTTCCCATCTCCTCTGCGAACTCGCGCAGTGCGGCGGCCAGGGGGTCCTCGCCGTCGGCATACTCGCCCTTGGGGATGGACCAGGCGTGCACGTCCTTACGGGCCCAGAACGGGCCGCCCATGTGCGCTATCCACACCTCCAGCGCGTCCCGCGTGCCCCCGGAGCCGGCCACGTCCTGCCTGTACAGCAGCAAGCCTGCGCTTCGAACGGGCATCGATCCTCCAAACGGGTCACTTCGCAGACGAAGTGCAGTTGCCTTCCGCCGTTAACGTGGCGTTCACGGCGCTGCTCTAGGTTATTCCCTCAGGCACATTGCCAGGCACTCTGCTCGAAAGGGACGGGACCACCCATGGCCAACATTGCTGAAGTTTTGGGCCGGCTGACGCCGGAAGAAGTGGATGAGCTCCGCAACCTTGGTCCGCAGGGCCACCTGCCGCGGCATCTGGTTGATGCCCTGGACCGGGCGGCAGGGGGAGCCGGTTCGGGCCGCGGGTACTACGTCTCGAACGGAAACGTCAGCGCCACCGGGGGACCGCTGCTGGTGCTGCGCAGCGACGTCTCCCGCTGGCTGGCGGCCCCGGGCTCCTGACTGCTGCCCGGCCCCGGCCCGGACCCGGGTTGCTGCGGCGTGAGCTGGCGGACGCGGTCAGGATCCAGGCAGCGTAAAGGTAGCCTTGGTGCCCACCCCGGGCTTACTCTCCAGGCTGATTGAGCCACCGTGGCCTTCCACGATGGTCTTGCTGACCGGCAGTCCCAGGCCTGCGCCGGGAATGGCTGTTTCCCTGGACCGAGCCGAACGGAAGAACTTGGTGAACGCCTGTTCCTGCTCTTCGGCGGTCATTCCCAGGCCGGTGTCCGTGATGGAGCACGCCAGGCCCGCCTTGGTTTTGGCGGCACTGGCTGTGATCAGGCCGCCGTTGGGGGAGTACTTGATTGCATTAGAGAGCAGATTCCGGATCACCTGGCTGATTCGCCGCGTATCCATCCTTGCCGGCAGTGGCTGCTCCACGTCCAGCACCAGCTGCAGGCCGTTGCTGGCTGCCTTGGGTAAGGCCGCGTCAACCTCAAGGGTGAGCAGCCGGGCCAGATCAGCCTCCTCCTGGGAGAGGTCCACGCGCTCCGACGCAACAGCGATCAGGTCATTGACCAGGTTCAGCAGATGCTCCGCGTTGCGGCGCACCACCAGAAGCTCATACTGGATGTCCTCATGCCCCGGTTCCTCCAGGACCAGTTCCAGGTAACCAAGGATGGAAGTCAGCGGGGTCCGCAGCTCGTGCGACACCGTAGCGACGAAGTTGTCCTTTGCCGCCAGTGCTGCGATCAGGCTGGTCACGTCCACGAACGTTATGACGGCACCTCCTTCCTGGCCACCCGCCGGTGGGAATCCATGCGAACTGACCGAGTAGGCGCGCTGGTTGTCGGCTGGGCCAGCCCAGTACAACTCGTCCGTGAACGTTTCCCCTGCGGCAGCGCGGGCTGCGGGAAGCAGACCTGCCGGTACCGGGGTTGAGCGGTCCGCAGACATCAGCAGCTGCTGCCCTTTTGCCGACCCGCTGACGCCGGCCAGGACGGGGTCCCCCCGCATGGCCTTGTTTGCGAGCACTGTGTTGCCCTTTGGGTCCACCACCCATACGCCTACCCCAACGGCTTTGAGGACAGCATCGAGCAGGTTCTGGCGGCGGACGCTTTCACCAAGGGTTCGTGCCAGGTCATGCTCGTTTTCGACCAGGCTGAGGCGTTGGCGGCGGATGGTGGTGGCCACCACATGCGCGGTCACCGCAATGACGGACATGACCAGGGGAAGGATCAGGGTCCGGATCATCGAACCCCCGGCGGGCGGCGACCCCTGCACGGCCGCGGGAACAACGATGCTGAGGATGGTGCCGGCAATGGCAAGGGCAGGCATGAGGGACCGGACCTGCGCAGAGAGCCAGATGACGGGAAACACCAGCATTACGCTCATCACACTGAAGGTGGGGCCACCCGCCTGCCGGGTGAGACCGATGGCAATGCAATCCATAAGCGGGATCACGGCAAACGCCTCTGCCGGGAGCCGGGCCCAGGGTATGGCCAAACACAAGGTGGCGATGACCAGATGGAACAGCAGCGCGGCCGTGAACAGGTTGCTGCTGAGGGTCTCCGGGCTGAAAACGGCCGTGGCAACCACTACGAGGACCATGGCCAACGTGACCGGCGATTGGCTTGCTGCCACTCGCCTCCTGGCGCTCAGGCTGCCGAAGAGCCCATCGAGCCGGTCGGACACCACCGGCTGTAACGGCGCCCTGCGCCCATGGTCAACCGCGCGGGCGGTTTCCTGCTCTTCCCCAATTACCACGCTGCCCCCGGCACAGAAGTGTAAGCCTCCGTCTGCGAGAAGGTTCTGGACCTACATTACCCGGCAGGGGCGGCCCTGCCGGGCCCCGTACATCCCCTGGCGCCAACACGACGCCGATGCTAGCCGATCAGGAGGCTGAGGGCTTCCGTCAGGTGCTCCACTTCGCGCACGGAAAACCCTGCAGGCACCGGTCCGGGGCCTGCATGGCTGGCGGGAACCACCGCATGGGTGAATCCCAACCGGTGGGCCTCCTGTATGCGTTGGTTGATGCCTGGGACGGGGCGGACCTCCCCGGCCAGCCCCACCTCACCGAAGGCAATAAGCCGGATGGGCAGTGGTTTGCGGGCCTTGGCGGAGGCTACCGCAAGGGCAACGGCAAGGTCTGTTGCCGGTTCACTGAGCTTCACCCCGCCCACGGTGGCAACGTAGGAGTCGTCCTTGTGCAACAGGGTCCCCGCACGCTGCTGCAGCACGGCCAACAGCATGGAGACGCGCGAACTGTCCAGGCCGCTGGTGGCCCGCCGGGGCTGCGCATTTGGGCTTTCGGCGAGCAGGGACTGCACTTCCGCCAGCAGGGGGCGGCGGCCCTCCATGGTGACGGTGATGCAGGTGCCGGACACCGGGTCCTTGGTGCGGCTTACGAATAGCCCGCTGGGATCAGCCAGGCCTTCGATGCCGTTCTCATTGAGGTCGAAGCAGCCGACATCATCGGTGGGCCCGTACCGGTTCTTGACGGCCCGGAGCAGACGCAGCCGCGAATGCCGTTCACCCTCGAACTGGCACACCACGTCCACCAGGTGCTCCAGCAGCCGCGGGCCGGCGACGGAACCGTCCTTGGTCACATGGCCCACCAGCAGCGTTGTCATGTTGCGCCGCTTGGCTGCGGCAATGATGGAGGCCGCCACCTCCCTGACCTGGGACACGCCTCCTGCGCTGCCGTCCACATCAGCACTGCTGAGCGTCTGCACTGAGTCAACGATCAGCAGCCGCGGTTCGATCTTCTCCACCTGCCCCAGTGCCTGGCCCAGGTCGGTCTCGGCGGACAGATAGAGGGATTCCGCGACGGCGTCGATCCGCTCCGCGCGCAGTTTCACCTGGGCGGCCGACTCTTCCCCTGTGACATAGAGGACGTCCTGGGCAGTCCGCGCGAATTTGGCCGCAACGTCAAGCAGCAGGGTGGACTTGCCCACGCCGGGCTCGCCTGCCAGCAGGATGACGGCGCCGGGAACCAGGCCGCCGCCCAACACCCGGTCCAGTTCGTCAACGCCGGTGGGGAGGAACGCCGCCGTGGTGGCATCGACGTCCGCGATCTTCCGTGCCGGCTCCGCCACGGTTGTGGCCGCCGTCGTCCGTGCAACCGCGGTGCCTGTTTCCTCAACGGTGCCCCAGGCCTGGCACTCGCCGCAGCGTCCCACCCACTTGACCGTGGTCCAGCCGCATTCGGCGCATTTATAGGCGGGCGTCTTGGAGGCCCGGGAAGTCTTTGTTGCCATGCGTTCAACCCTAGTGGCGGGCACTGACACTACAGTGCCGGCAGCACGTCCCTGGCCTCGTCCGCGTCCATGCCCGTGGCCTCCAGGAGGTCAACCATCAGCGGACGGAACAGCATGACCACCGTTTCGCCTTCCAGCCGCTGCACCTCCAGCAGCTTCGGGTGCAGGCGCAGGGCGATCTCACTCAAGTCCATGCGGGCCGTGCGCAGGTGGGCGCGGCGGACGCCGTCGTGCGATTCCGCAAGGCCCAGCGACAGCTCGTCGATTGCGGCAGCGGTCTCCTGGAGCACCCCGGCGATGCTGTCAGTCGCCTCGTCCGAGAGGGCCGCATGGTTGATGGCACTGGTCAGCCGCCGGGCGAAGACGCGGCTGTTGCGCAGCGCCAGGTCGATGAAATCCAGCGACTGCTTCAGCCGCTCCAGTTCATCACGGTGCCGCCGGTAGGCAGGTGCCAGGGTAGCCACCTCCCCGGACGCGCGGAGCGACTGGCGCATGGCGTCCACCAGGGGCTGGCAGTTCCTGCCGCGGATCAGCGCGTGCCAGGCCTGCGTGGAGTCGCTGTTGGCCAGGGCTCCCGCACACTCGCGCAGCACCTCGGCCAGTTCATGCAGCAGCTTCTGGACATCGCGGCGCGGCTCGCGGCGCGGATCCTTGGGCATGAGGATGGTCACCAGCAACGCGCACAGGCCGCCCACCACGGCATCGATACTGCGGGTGAAAGGGCCGCCCGACGGCGCCGGCAGCAGCACCACCAGCAGCGACTGGAGTGCCAGCTGGGTGGTGAAGATGTTGCCGCTGTCCAGGAACCTGGCCAGAAGGATGGAAAAAAGAAGGACGACGGCGGCCTGCCAGATTCCGCTGCCCAGCCAGTGCAGGAGCAGGTCGCCGACGGCTATTCCTAGGGTGCAGCCGAGGCCCACCTCCACCACGCGCCGCAGCCGCGGCTCCCGCGAGAAGCCAAGGGCGATGAGGGACGAGGTGGCCGCGAACAGGGGTCCGGTGTGGCCCAGGACGTACTCTGCGAACGCATAGGCGGCCACGGCGCAGATCGTCATCTGGATGGCCGGAACCAGGGAATTGCGGCTCCGGATGAGTCCGGTGCGGATACGGCCGTGCAGGAACCGCCTGCCTGCTGAGAGTCCTGCTGCTGGAGCCATGCCGTTCAGTCTATTTGCTGCCCGGTCTTTCCAGATCCGTGTCCCCACTACGGCCGGACATGTGATCCGCGCAATGGTGACCCGGCATTTGTAAGCCAAAATCCCGCCGTCGTTAATCCTCCGTTCACCTTCCACAGCCCATCCCGTTACCTGCGGCCCATACCTTTCTTGAAGGTACAAAACGTACGCATCGCGCTGCAGGGTTCTCCGTCCCTGTCCGCACCTGAATAACCCTGGAAGGGGTACATCTAGTGAAGGCACTCCGCTTTGGCCGCCACGCGGCTATCGCTGTTATCGCAGCCGGCGCTCTCGCGCTCAGCGCCTGCGGTTCAGACAACGCCACCGGCACGTCGCCTGCCGCCGGCCAGTCCGCCTCCGGCCCCAAGGTCACCGGCACGCTGACCGGCATCGGCTCTTCCGCGCAGGGCGCCGCCATGGACGCGTGGAAGACCAACTTCGCCTCCGCCAACCCCGGCGCCAGTGTCCAGTACTCCCCGGACGGCTCCGGCGCCGGCCGTAAAGCCATCCTCGACGGCTCGGCCCAGTTCGCAGGGTCCGACGCCTACCTGAAGGATGACGAGTACGCCTCCTCCAAGTCCGTCTGCGGCCCCGAGGGCGCCATCAACGTTCCCGTCTACATCTCCCCGATCGCCGTGGCCTTCAACGTTCCCGGCGTCACGGACCTGAAGCTGGACGCCAACACTGTGGCCAAGATCTTCCGCGGCCAGATCGCCAAGTGGAACGATCCCGCCATCGCCGCCCTGAACGCAGGCGTCTCGCTGCCCGACCTGAAGGTCACCCCGGTGAACCGCTCCGACGACTCGGGCACCACGCAGAACTTCACCGACTACCTGTCCGCCGCAGCCTCCGACGTCTGGACCGACAAGGCAGCCGGTGTCTGGCCCTCCAGCCTCCAGGGCGAAAACGCCAAGGGCACCTCCGGCGTGGTCAAGACCGTCACCGACACCCCCGGTGCCGTGACCTACGCTGACGACTCCGCCGTGAGCGGCAAGCTGGGTGTCGCGCAGATCAAGGTTGGCGACTCCTTCACCAAGATCTCCGCCGATGCCGCGGCCAAGGCAGTGGACGCCGGCAAGCCCGTTGACGGCCGCGCCGCCAACGACCTCTCCATCAAGCTGGACCGCAAGACCACCATCGCCGGTGCCTACCCGATCGTCCTGGTGTCCTTCCACGTCCTGTGCACCACGTACGACAAGCAGGAGACCGTTGACCTGGTCAAGGCCTTCGAGCACTACGTAGTTTCCTCTGACGGCCAGAAGGCTGCAGCCGATTCGGCCAAGTCCGCTCCGCTGTCCTCCGACCTCGCAGCCAAGGCCGCCAAGGCCATTGACTCGATCAAGGTCAAGTCCTAGCAGACACTGTAAAACCGGGTTCCCCGCCTGCCGGAAGGCAGTGCGGGGAACTTGGCTTTTGCACCCCGCCTCCTCAACCAAGCAACGAACCGAAGGGCCGTCGAATGACCGCCACCACGCTGACCAGTACCCAGGGCGCCGGGCGCGCCGGGGATAAAGTCTTTTCCGGTGCCGCACTGGCAGCCGGGTGCCTGATCCTCGCCGTCCTCTTCGGCGTCGCGCTTTTCCTGGTAGTCCAGGCAGTACCGGCGCTTACCGCACCCGCCGACAAGATCCAGGGCGGCCAGGGCTTCTTCGCCTACATCTGGCCCATCGTGATCGGCACGCTGATTGCCGCGGTTATTGCGCTGGTCATCGCCACCCCCATCGCCATCGGAGTGGCACTGTTCATTTCCCATTTCGCGCCGCGCGGGCTGGCCTCAGGACTGGGCTACGTAGTGGACCTCCTCGCCGCCATCCCGTCCGTTGTCTACGGCGCGTGGGGCGCAGCCTTCCTGGCCAAGGAGATCTCACCGGCATACGGCTGGCTGGCCGCAAACATGGGCTGGCTGCCCATCTTCGAGGGCCCGGCCTCCACCACCGGCAAGACCATCCTCACCGCGGGCATCGTCCTTGCCGTCATGGTCCTGCCGATCATCACCTCGCTGTCCCGCGAGATCTTCCTGCAGACCCCCAAGCTGCACGAGGAAGCCGCACTGGCCCTTGGTGCCACCCGCTGGGAAATGATCAAGATGGCCGTGCTGCCCTTCGCCCGGCCGGGCATCATCAGCGCCATCATGCTGGGCCTTGGCCGCGCGCTGGGCGAGACCATGGCCGTTGCCCTGGTGCTCTCCTCCGGCGCCCTGACCGCCAGCCTCATCCAGTCCGGAAACCAGACCATCGCTGCCGAGATCGCCCTGAACTTCCCGGAAGCCAGCGGCCTCAAGGTCAGCACCCTGATCGCTGCCGGCCTGGTGCTGTTCGTCATCACCCTGGCCGTGAACATGATCGCCCGCTGGGTCATTACCCGGCACAAGGACTTCTCGGGAGCCAACTAAATGACCTCCACCCTCACCCCGGTCCGCAGCAAGCGGTCTGCCCTCACCAAGGGCCAGCTGCCCAAGTACGCGCCCTATGCGGTGCTCGCTGGAGCCCTGATCCTCGGTGCCGCCGTCCTTGCCCTGATCGGCTTCAATCCGTTTGGCTGGGGGCTGGTCTCCGCGATCCTGTTCGCCGTGGGCCTGGTTTCCTGGAGCGCAGCCGTCGAAGGCTCCCGCAAGGCCAAGGACAAGCTGGCCACCTGCCTGGTGGTCGGCTCGTTCCTGGTGGCGCTGCTGCCCCTGGTCTCGGTCATCTGGACCGTTTTGGTCAACGGCATTCCCGGGCTCCTCGACCCCGGGTTCCTTACCACTTCCATGAACGGCGTGACGGGCGCCTTCGACAACAAGGCCGTGGAGAGCGGGGGCCCCGTGATGGGCGGCATCTACCACGCCCTCCTGGGGACCGTGCAGATCACCCTTCTGGCCACCGTGATCTCCGTGCCCGTCGGGCTGCTCACCGCCATCTACCTGGTGGAGTACGGCCACGACGGACGCCTTGCCAAGGCCATCACGTTCTTCGTGGACGTCATGACCGGCATCCCCTCCATCGTGGCCGGCCTTTTCGCTGCTGCGTTCTTCTTCGCGGTGGTGGGCCCGGGCACCAAAACCGGCGCCGTGGCCGCCGTCGCGCTCTCAGTGCTGATGATCCCCGTGGTGGTCCGTTCCAGCGAGGAAATGCTCAAGATCGTCCCCAACGAACTCCGCGAGGCCGCCTACGCCCTGGGCGTCCGCAAGTGGCGGACCATCCTCAAGGTGGTCATTCCGACGGCGATTTCCGGCATTGCCTCCGGCGTCACTTTGGCGATCGCCCGGGTCATCGGCGAGACGGCCCCCATCCTGGTCACCGCCGGCTTCGCCACCAGCATCAACTCGAACGTGTTCGGCGGCTGGATGGCCTCGCTGCCCACCTTCATCTACACCCAGATCCTCAACCCCACCTCGCCTTCCAACCCCGGTCCGTCATCGCAGCGGGCATGGGGTGCGGCGCTGGTGCTGATCATCCTGGTCATGGTCCTGAACCTGGTGGCACGACTGATCGCACGGATCTTCGCCCCCAAAAAAGGCCGGTAACCCGCGAGCCTGCGGCACCTCCTTCCGCCCAGCCGCGGCGGATCCTAGACTTCATCCCATACCCAGTAAGTGAAGGAACACCATGTCTAAGCGCATCGACGTCAAGGACCTGAACGTGTACTACGGCGACTTCCTCGCCGTGGAGGACGTCAGCATCAACATCGAGGCCAAGTCCGTCACCGCGTTCATCGGGCCGTCCGGCTGCGGAAAGTCCACCTTCCTCCGCACCCTGAACCGCATGCACGAGGTCATCCCCGGCGCCCGTGTGGAGGGGGAGGTCCTGCTCGACGGCGACAACCTGTACGGCCCCGGCGTTGACCCCGTGACCGTCCGCTCGCAGATCGGCATGGTCTTCCAGCGCCCCAACCCGTTCCCCACCATGTCCATCCGGGACAACGTGCTGGCGGGCGTGAAGCTGAACAACAAGAAGATCTCCAAGGGCGAGGCCGATGTCCTGGTGGAGCGCTCGCTCAAGGGCGCAAACCTGTGGAACGAGGTCAAGGACCGGCTGGCGAAGCCCGGCTCCGGGCTCTCCGGCGGCCAGCAGCAGCGGCTCTGCATTGCCCGCGCCATTGCGGTGGAGCCGCAGGTGATCCTCATGGACGAGCCCTGCTCCGCCCTGGACCCCATCTCCACCCTGGCCATCGAGGACCTCATCAATGAGCTCAAGGACCAGTACACGGTGGTCATCGTGACCCACAACATGCAGCAGGCGGCTCGCGTGTCGGACAAGACCGCGTTCTTCAACATCGCCGGCACGGGCAAGCCCGGCAAGCTGATCGAATACGGCGACACCCACACCATCTTCAGCAACCCGGTCCAGAAGGCCACCGAAGACTACGTCTCCGGACGCTTCGGATAAACACCGCTCCCGTTGGCTATCTGCCAACCCGTTTAGTACGCTGAACTAGATACTTTCGGGACTAGTAGTAAGCCAGCTTAAGGAGTTTTGCCATGACGCAGACGGCCAGCAGCCCCCTGGGCCCCCCGCTTACGGTGTCCCTGCCTGGAGCGGGCGCAGGTGCAGCGGCACAGGATGCCGTACTGCAGGACTCAGTGCTGTCGGATCCCGTGCTGCCCGCGGAGGGTTTTGCCGCGGCAGCCAGTTTGGCGGGACCCCTGGCGGCAGGTCCCTTGGCCCCGGAACTCGAACCCCACCTTGCGGTGGCGGCAGCCGCTGCGGAGGAGGATGTCCTGTCAGTGGTCTGGCGGGCCAGTTCGCTCCTTGAAAGCATGCAGTGGGAACTGGACAACGCCCAGGAGTCCCTGCGGCAGGCGGTCCGCAACGCCTCCGCTTCCGGAATCGCTCACGTTGAGCTCTGCGCGGCTGCGAACCTGTCACCTGACGAGCTTGCAACCGTCCTCATGGCCGCGCCGGGTGGAACAGAGGGCATTCAGCTGTAGCCTGTAGCCGGGCTGGGCGGTTCACTCCGGTACTTCGAGCTGGAACCCGCAGTGGCAGCGCAGGACCCGGGTGGGCAGGGACACCGCGTTGAGTCCGCTGCCCGTGTTGCTGCTGCGGTAGCAGAGCCGCTCCACCTCGAACTCCGCTTCCTCCATGGGGAACCCGCAGTGGATGTAGTCGCCCCCGAAGAGGACCACCTTGGCCATCCAGCGGACCTGGTTCAGAGCAGCTGCCACGTCCGTGGCGTAAGCGGTGTGTTCCTGGAAGAGGCTGCAGTCGTTGCAGGTGTAGGAGACCGTGACCAAATCCCCTCCGGCAGCGCCGATCGCCGTGATGGCGTGGATGGTCAGCTGGTTCTCGGTTCCGCAGGCCTCGCATTGGAGCTGCCGGGGCTGGGGCAGCGGACCTCGGGAATACGGGAGAGACATGGTGCCTGCTCTTTTCCGCGATGTGCATCCAAGCCGCCGTGTTGCTGCAGCGGCGCCCGTCCACAGCCCTGCACATGGCGCGGACGGCCGGTCCCCGGCACCGTGGCCGGGACGCACTTTCGAATCTACGTCACGGCTTTGGGCCTGTATAGGGGAACTGCACCCCGGGTTGCCCGGACTAGATGGAGACGGGGGACAATGCCAGCGCCAGCACGAAGGCCAGTGCGCAAGTGGCCAGGGGCGTGAGGGCCCAGTACCACAGGATCCGGATGACAAGCTTGCGGTTGGTCACCGAAAAATGCTGGTTCTCTCCGGCGCCCAGCGCTCCCGCCGTGACGGTGTGCGTGGTGGACAGCGGCCAGTGGAGCCCGATGGCGCCCACGAAGAGCATCAGCGCGCTGAAGGTCTGGGCCACGGAGCCGCGCAGGGGATCAATCCTGGTGATCTTGTAGCCGATGGTGTGCGAAATGCGCCACCCGCCGAACAATGTGCCGGCCGTCATCATCACGGCGGAGAGCGCTGCCACCCACGGCGGGATCCCGCCGTCGGAATGTCCGGCCGCCAGGAGGGCCAGCAGGAGTACCGCGCTGACGCGCTGTCCGTCCTGCAGGCCGTGGCCGAAGGCCACCGCCCCTGCCGCCACCGCCTGGCCCCGGCGGAAGCGCTGGTTCACCACGTTGGGCTGCGTGTAGCGGGCCACCCACGTGGCCGGGTAGACCAGGAGGAACGAACCGCTGTAGGCCACAAGCGGAGACAGCACCAGCGGCAGCACCACCTGGAACAGGAGCGACTGGTCCACGCCGGCCACTCCCGGGCCGCCGACGGCCAGGCTTGCCAGGCCTGCTCCGGCAAGGCCACCCACCAGGGCATGGGTGGAGGACGCCGGGATCCCCCGGTGCCATGTCAGCAGGCCCCAGGCGCAGGCGCTCGCGAGTCCGGCCACCAGGATGGAGAGCCCGTCACTTCCGGCCGGAAGGCTGATCCAGGTCTGGCTGGCCGCGACCGCCAGCATGGCGCTCAGGAGGGCGCCGACGAAGTTGAAGAACGTGGCGAGCAGTATGCCCACACTGGGAGTGAGGGCCCTGTTCCGCACGGCCAGGGCCACTGAGGTGGATGCATCCCGGAAGCCGTTCAGGAAGGCAAAGACCGCCGCCAGCACGACCACTGCGGCGAAGATGACCCCCGACACCTCAGGATTCCTTGACGATGATGCTGCCTACCTGGGTGGCCACCCGGCGCATGTCTTTGGTGACCTCCACCAACTGGTTGGCGATGTCCCTGTTGCGGGAGTACTGGGCCCACTTCATGTCCGCGATCATGTCCGCCACCCAGACCCGGTGGGTCCGCTCGGCCCGCTTGGCAAGGTGCAGGATCTCGATCCAGTAGTCCTCGAGGTCATCAAGGTCATTGAGCCGGCGCATGGCGTCGACCGTCAGTTCGGCCTGGCGGCTGATGATTTCCAGCTGGTCCGCCGCGCGCTTGGGTAACCGGTCAAGCCTGTACAGGGCCACCAGTTCCGCGGCGGCATCCATCTTTTCCATGGCCTCGTTGAGGTACCGCGACAGGGCGTACATGTCTTCGCGGGGGAGGGGGTTCACGAAGCTGGTGCGCATGTGGGTCAGGAGAGCAAAGTGCAGCTCGGCGGACTTGGCCTCGATGTTGTGCATGTCTTCCACGAGGCCGCCGTGCTCGTCCGCAGGTACGCCAAGGATCTCGGCCAGGGTGGCGCTGGCCAGCACGATTTGGTGTGCCATCTGAGAGAGCAGGTTCAGCCCTGCGGGCTCCTGGGGAAAAAGGCGCAGCTTCACGTGTTTACCGGTCTCCGGGGACTTATGAGGGCGGGGGCTGCTGCCGTGTGACTTGACTCCGGCGGGCAGCTGTCGCCTACTCTACCGGCCCGTAACTGCACCCTCTGAATCGGCCCCTGGAAGAGGGCAGAAAAATGGTGCCGAACCGGATACGCCTCTCGGCGGTAGGCCGCTCTAGGCGGCTAATTGTTGAAGCCCGGGGGTTTCGCGGTTCGGCACCGGTTTCAGTCTTCTACTTCACCCCGTGCAAGTCAATCTTGACAGCGGAGGCCCTGGTTTGTCCGGAAAGAAGCGGTCTTTGCCCCCGCCGGGGTCAGTCCAGTTCGCCAAGGCGCCACGCGTTGGCGGCGTGCTCCAGGTCCTCCGCGGTCTTCACCAGCTGGTGGGAGTTGCGGGTGAGTTTGCTGGCGTGTGCTTCGTTGGCGTGCTCGGCGCCGTCGGCGAGGGTGGCCTGGCCGAGGGCCACCACGCGGCAGAACGCGGCGGAACGTTCCAGCGCGACGTCGAAGTCGCCATCGAACGCGCCGGAGAGGATGGCGTCCGCCATGCTGCGCATTTCATCGGCGCCAGGGGGCTCGGCAGCACCGGCCACCACGTTGGAGACCTGCGCTGTGTCCTTGCCGGCGCGGAAATAGACCGAGATGCGTTCGGGGTCCTGGACGGTGGCCGCGCGCAGGGCGTACAGCCGCCACAGTGCGCCGGGAAGGGATCGGGCGGGGCTCTCGGCCCACATCTCGGCGATGGCTTCCAGGCCCTGCTCGTCGGCGAGCCGCACCAGGCGTTCGGTCACCTGGGGATCGTCGCTGTCACGGCCATGGCGTACCAGGGCCTGGGCGGCGAGGTGGGCGGCCTCCGAGACGCGGGCGGGGTCGGCGCCGCCTGCGAAGGGCTCGAAGTCCATCGGCGCGAATGGCTTGGGCTTGTGGTGCCGGTTGCTGCCGCCGTACGGACTGGTTCCTGCTTGCTCGCTCATGCCCCCACGCTACTCCTGTGCGCCGATGGAAATCGAGCATCCGGACGCCCGGCCAACACCGGCGGTAGGAGCCGCGGCCGGGCGGTTAAAGCGGCCGACGGCGGCGTCCGGAGCATGTGCAAAGACGCCGGAACCATGGGTTAGAGTATTAACGTCCAGAAATGGATTGGGCCGGACGGGCGGACACAGCGTGTTTGACTGACCGGCAGGGGCCTTTAGCTCAGTTGGTAGAGCATCGGACTTTTAATCCGTGGGTCGTGGGTTCGAGCCCCACAGGGCCCACCCACAGTGACTTCGGGAGTCCGCCGCGTACGACGGCGGACTTTCCGCTTTAAGCGGTTGAACGCCCGTTGTGGTGAAATCCCCCTCTTAGGCGGAGACAATCGTCCCGTTCCGCGGCAGTCCGCCGGGGAACGAGATGCGGACGGCGGAAGCCCGCCCCGGATCCACCGAATCCATGGCCTGGATGTGCAGATGAGGCTCGGTGCTGTTGCCGGAATTGCCGCAGGCGCCGATCGCGTCCCCAACCCCGACGAGTTGGCCCGGGCGGACGCAGACGCTCCCACGCTTCAGGTGGCACAGGGCGATGAACACCCCTTCGCCCTCGATGATCACGTGGTTGCCGGCCAGCCCCATCCACCCCTCCCGCGCCCGCCACGCCTGGGTTGCCGCATACCTGACCGAGGGCAGGCCACGGAAGGCAGCGTGGTCAGGCCCGCCGTCCCGGGCGGCGCGGACCACCCCTGAAACCGGTGCCGTGACAGGCCTGCCGAATCCTGCAAAGCGTTCCGGCGGCTCCGGCCGGAAGAATGCTGCAAGGCTGATCGGGGCGGACCGCCCGCTGCCATCCACCGGGGTGAAATCGATGGCCCAGCTTGTACCGAAGAGCTCTGTTCCATGGCTGGGCACCCGGTCCGCGGGCGAGTTCTGAACCAGCCAGCGGCCGGCAAACGGATACTCCAGGTCCACCTGCCCTGCTTCCACTAGCTGGCGGGATCGTACTGGAAGGCGCGCACCTCCTGCGCGCAGCGGCAGGCGGCGGCGATCTTGGCGGCCCAGTGCAGTGCGGCGTCGTAGGTGGGCAGTTCCAGCACGGTGTAACCGCCCTCGATGTGCGCCGTCTGGGGATAGGTCCCTTCACTTACGGTTCCGTTGCCGCTGACCATGACGGGCGGGACGCTCTCATCGATGCCGCCGCCGAAGACCCAGACGTCGGCGTCCTTTGCCTCCCGGACCACTGCGTGCGCTGCGTCCGCAACCTCCTGCAGGCCGTCGTGGGGAATGTCCATGGCCGCGCTGGGAAAAGAGATCAGGTACTTGGTCATTCCACCGGCTCCTTCTGTGCAAACGGGGGTGCCTTCATCCTTCTCCGGGTGCCCGTGCCGCGCAAGGATTCCGCCGCATTCCGTCCGCGGCCATGTACCACGGGAGAAGCGCCGCCGAGCAGGCACAATAGGCACATGGCAAATACCAGCAAGGGCCGGATGCCGCGCCTGGAAGACGTGGCCAAAGTGGCGGGCGTCTCCCACCAGACCGTCTCCCGTGTGGTGAACAACCATCCCAGCGTCAGCAAGTCGACTCGGGAAAAGGTGGAGGCCGCCATTGCGGAGCTGGGGTACCGGCGCAACACCGCGGCCCGGAGCCTGGTCACGCGGCGCTCGCAGACCATCGGGGTGCTGGCCAGCGAACTTTCCCAGTACGGCCCGGCCAACACCCTGCTGGGGGTTGAACATGCCGCCCGCAATGCGGGCTACTTTGTCAGCATCGCTGCCCTGCGGGAGGTCAGCAGGGATGCGATCTCCAATGCCGTGGGCCACTTCATGGACCAGGCGGTGGACGGGATCGCGGTGCTGGTGCCGCACTCGGACACCCTCGCCGTGCTGGAGCAGATGAACCTTCCCGTCCCGGTGGTGGCTGTGGGCTCTGCCGGCAGCGCGAAGGTCAGCGGGGCGATGGTGGACCAGCGCGCGGGTGCCAGGCTCGCCGTCGAACACCTTGTCAGGGAGGGGCACCGGCAGATCGGTCATATTGCAGGTCCGCCCGACTGGACGGACGGTGCCGAGCGCGCGGAAGGATGGCGTGCCGTGCTCCGGGAAGCAGGCCTGGACGAGTCCCTGCTGGTGGAAGGGGACTGGAGCGCTGGCAGCGGCTACGCAATCGGCCGCAGGCTTGCTTCCAGGCTCACCGCCACGGCCATTTTCGTGGGGAACGACCAGATGGCACTGGGCGTGCTGCGCGCCTTCACCGAGGCGGGGGTCAGGGTGCCCGACGACGTCTCCGTGGTGGGCTTCGACGACCAGCCGGAAGCGGGCTACTTCACGCCCCCGCTGACCACCGTCCGCCAGGACTTCGAAGAACTGGGCCGCCGCTGCATGGACATCATGCTCAAGGAAATCGAGTCCGGCGCCCCGGTGAGCTCCACAGTGGTCCCGCCCGAACTCGTGGTCCGTGCCAGTACTGCGCCGCCAGCTCCCGCCTAGGCCACGCGCTTTACGCCGGCGCCCAGTGGAGCGGCCGCGGGGCCCGGCAGTCAGTGGCCGAAGTGTGAGTGCGGCGCACCATCCGGCAGCTTATCCAGGATGTCTTCGGCCACCTTGCGCACCTTGATATTCCGGTGGCTCGACGCCTTCGCGAGGATGGTGAACGCCTCCTGGTAGGAGCATCTGTTCTGCGCCATGATCACGCCGCAGGCCACGTTGATGGAGGTGCGGCTGTCCAGGGCCGAGCGCAGGTCGGTGGCCAGGGAACGCGCGGTGTGCATATTGATGGCCATCTGGAGGCTCTTGGTTGCCAGGACTGCGAAAGTGCGGGCTTCGGCAATGACCTGGAGCGGGAAGGCTTTTGCGTCGTGTGCAAAGAAGGCGAGGGCGGCACTGGACTGCCCCAGCCCGCTGTGGCCGGGAAGGCCGTCATCCGCCGGCACCCCTGCATCCAGGCGGAGCCGCACGGCCAGGGAACTGCCATAGCCGGCCGACTGCAGCTGGTCCGAATAGTGCTGCCAGCGGAAGTCACCGTTTCTCTGGAGCACCGCCACGGGGTGTCCGCCGGCCATGACATCGGTGACCGGCCCCTCGGCTGCGTCCCGTTCCCACTCCAGCATTCGGACCACGTCGCCGGTGGTGCCCGCAATGGCAAGACTCCGCTTGGGCTGGTGCAGCACCAGGCCGCAGCCAACTTCCAGGCCCGCGGTCCGCATCACATGTCCTGCCGAAGCAGCAACCAGAAGGTCCAGCGAGTCGGCCAGTGAGTGGGCGCCGTTGACAAGGTCGAGCAAAAGGGCCGGGGTCCCGGCTGCGGCCTGCCCCTGGGTGCCGGCCTGCACGGGTGCATGGCCGGTGCGGGCTCTCTGGCGGTCAAAAGGGCCGGCGACGGCTGGGGGAGAGTCCTTGGTCTCGAAGGACTCCTCGTCGCCGGCCCCGCCTACTACCCGCGTCCGGTGGACCGGGAAGCCTGGGCCTACCTGTCGTACGTGCATTTCCAGTCTCACACCCCCTAGTGAGCCAAGTACCGAGAGCCAGAACAGGTCTTCTTGTCTCTGGGAAAAACCTAGTTGGCACAGAGGCCCCGGCGAATGCGTAACCGGTACCTGTTTTTCCCGGCAGGCAGTACTTGGAAACCCGGGCGCGGGCGGCATGCGCGGCATCAGTGCAGGCCAAGCCGGGGTGCGTGGCCCGGCCGCTGCAAATGGTTAGTGGAGGACGCCGGAAAATTCTTGACGCGTGGAACGGAGCCCTCAAGAATAGGAGTTCTATAACGTTGTAAAAAAGAAGCCGAGGATATTCCGTGACCCAGCCTGGACCCGCCGCAGCAAAAATCACCGTCGATCCCTCCTTCACTGTTGGGCCCGTCCGCCGTCGTACTTTCGGTGCCTTCGTGGAGCATCTTGGCCGGTGCGTCTATACCGGTATCTTCGAGCCGGGCCACCCGGACGCCGACGTGGACGGCTTCCGCAAGGACGTCCTGGAGCTGACCCGCGAGCTGGGCGTCTCCACGGTCCGCTACCCGGGCGGCAACTTCGTATCCGGCTACCGGTGGGAGGACGGCGTGGGTCCGGCAGGCCGGCGTCCAGTCCGGCTGGACCTGGCCTGGCACTCCACGGATCCCAACACCGTGGGTGTGGACGAGTTCGCCAAGTGGTCAGCCAAGGCCGGTGTGGAGCCCATGATGGCCGTCAACCTCGGTACCCGGGGACTCCAGGAGGCGCTGGACCTCCTGGAGTACTGCAACATCGACGGCGGCACGGCCCTTTCGGAACAGCGCCGGGCCAACGGGGCCGCTGACGGATACGGGATCAGGATGTGGTGCCTGGGCAATGAGATGGACGGTCCCTGGCAGATCGGGCACAAAGACGCCCTGGAGTACGGCCGCCTTGCCGCTGATACGGCACGGGGGATGCGCATGATCGACCCAGGCTTGGAACTGGTGGCCTGCGGCAGCTCCGGACCCACCATGCCAACTTTTGGCGAGTGGGAGCGCGTTGTCCTGTCCGAAACCTATGAGCTGGTGGACCTGGTCTCGGCGCACCAGTACTTTGAGGACTTCGGCGACCTGCAGGAACACCTCACCGCCGGGCACAGGATGGAGGCCTTCATCCGCGACCTGGTGAGCCACATCGACCATGTGAAGTCCGTGAAGAAGTCGACCAAGCAGGTGAACATCTCCTTCGACGAATGGAACGTGTGGCACATGAGCCGCGACGAGTCCAAGGTGCCCACCGGCAATGACTGGCCCGTGGCCCCCGTCCTGCTGGAGGATACCTATACCGTGGCGGACGCCGTGGTGGTGGGGGACCTCCTGGTAACGCTGCTCCGGAACACCGGCCGCGTCCATTCGGCAAGCCTGGCGCAGCTGGTCAACGTCATCGCGCCGATCATGACCCAGCCCGGGGGCAGGTCCTGGAAACAAACCACGTTCCACCCGTTCGCGCTCACGTCCCGCCACGCCTCCGGTACCGTCCTGCAGCTCGCCGTCGAATCCCCGCTGGTCAGCGGTGGCACGACGGCGGACGTCGCGGCGCTCTCCGCCGTCGCCACCTTTGATGCGGAAAAGGGCGAGGCGGTGGTGTTCGCCGTGAACCGATCCGCCACCGACGCCCTCACCCTGGATGCCGCGGTAGCCGCGCTGGGCAACGTCCGGGTGGTGGAGGCCCTCACCTATGCCAACAAGGACCCGTACTGGCAGGCCAGTGCCGATGATTCAACTTCCGTCCTGCCGTCCGAAAACGGCACCGCCCGCGTGGACGGCGGCCAGCTCACGGCAGAGCTCCCCGCCGTGTCCTGGTCCATGATCCGGCTGGCAATGGACGCCTGATCCGGGAGAAAGACGACGGCGGCCCGCAGGTGGGAGGATGGACGGCATGGAACTGCACATCACAGGGGACCCTGCCGCGGACAAGCTGCTGAGTGAGGACGCCTTCGCCCTGCTGACCGGCATGCTGCTGGACCAGCAGGTCACCATGGAGTCCGCGTTTGCCGGCCCGGAGAAGATCAGGTCCAGGATCGGCTCACTGAAGCCGGAGGCCATCGCTGGGCAGGATCCCGCTGCCTTCGTCGAAGTGTTCAAGGAACGGCCGGCCGTCCACCGTTTCCCCGGTTCCATGGCTGCCCGCGTGCAGGCGCTCGCCGAGGCGGTGCAGAACGAGTGGGACGGCGATGCCGCCGCGATCTGGACCAAAGGTTCGCCGGACGGCGCGGAGGTGCTGCGCAGGCTCAAGGCCCTGCCCGGTTTCGGGGACCAGAAGGCCAAAATCTTCCTGGCGCTCCTGGGCAAGCAGCGCGGCCTCGACGCGCCAGGGTGGCGTGAAGCAGCGGGCCACTACGGTGAAGAGGGCAGCTACCTTTCGGTGGCGGACATCGTGGACCCGGAATCCCTGGCCAAGGTACGCGCCAGCAAGCAGGCCGCCAAGGCAGCCGCGAAGGCTGGAAAAGAGCGTTAATGGCCGTCACTATGAACGATGTGGCGAGGGCGGCAGGCGTCTCCCTTAAAACGGTTTCCAACGTCCTGAACGACTACGAATTCATTCGTCCGGCCACCAAGCAGCGGGTCCAGGACGCCATCGCCGAGCTGGGCTACGAAGCAAACCTCACTGCCCGCAGCCTCCGGTCCGGCAAGACCTCCATGCTGGGCCTTGTCCTCTCGGACCTCTCCGCGCCCTACTACGCGGAGCTGGCGTCCAAGCTGATGAAGGCCGCTGCCCGTCGCGGCTACCGCGTCATCGTGGAGCAGTCCGACGCAGGGGCTGCCGCCGAGCTCGGGGCCCTGCAGGGGACTTTCCGGCAGCTCACGGATGGCCTGCTGTTCACGCCGCTGGTTGCGGATGCGGACGCCATCGCGGCCCGGGCGGGCAGGAAACCGCTGGTGATGCTGGGCGAGCACGTCATGGACCCGCGCTTCGACCTGGTGACCATGAAGAACGGGGAAGCGGCGGCTGCCCTCACCCGGCACCTGCTGGCCGGCGGCCGCCGTCGGATTGCCGTGATCGGAGCCCGGCCGGACGAGTCCGCCGGAAGCGCCGGGCTGCGGTTGAACGGGTACCGGAAGGCGCTGGAAGATGCGGGCATCGCGTTCGACGCCGGACTGGTCGCCCCCGCCGAATGGCGCCGTGACGCCGGTGCTGCCGCCGTTGCCGGCCTCCTGGAAGCAGGGGTTGAGTTCGATGCCGTATTCGGGCTGAACGACGTCCTGGCACTGGGCGCTTTGCACGAACTGCTGATCCGCGGCGTCAAGGTGCCGGGGGAGGTTGCAGTGGCCGGCTTCGACGACATCGACGAGGCCCGCTTTGCATCACCCTCGCTAACCACGGTGTCGCCGGGGATGGAGGAGATCGCGGAGCGGTCCGTCGACCTGCTGCTGGACCGGATCGGCGCCCGGGAAACAGCCGCACAGGGCGTGCACGTGGCGGCCGGATTCGAGTTGAAGATCCGGGAATCGGCACCCTGAACCCGCCTTCCGGAGCCCCTTGTTCCGGCAGGTGCACGTTTTGTCCGGATATGGACGGGTACTTTTCCCGAACCGGTTCAATGAGGAAAGGTGCCCACATGATTGCCCTCCTGGTCATCGACATGCAGAACGCATTCTTCGAGACGCCCGAACTGGCAGCCCAGCAGGAGCGGGTGGTCGGTGAGTGCAACCGGCTGCTGGAAGGGTTCAAGGCGGCCGGACACAAAGCGCTCCTGGTGGGCACCGAGCACGAGCGGGACAAGTCCACCTGGACGCTCAGCATGCTCGACGATGACCAGGGGTTCATCTTCCGCGGCAGCGAGCAGGCCCAGTTGGTACCGGGCCTCATCACCGAGGACCTTCCACAGCTGAACAAGACCAGGGACAGCGGCTTTGTGGGCACCAACCTGTTGGCGCGGCTGCGGAACTGGGACGCCGGGGAAGTGGTACTCGCCGGCGTTTCGACCCACAACTGCATCGCCCAAACCGCCGCTGACGCGTTCGCGCACAACATCCGCGTCACGTACGCCAAGGACGCCATGGCCTCCGAAGCCCACCAGGATGCCGCCGATATGCTCCGCATCCTCTCCGCCACCTATCGCCAGCCCATCCAGTCCAGCGGCGAAATCCTGGGGCGCCTCAGCGAGGCGAACCAGCAGGCGGACAGCCTCCACTGACACTCCTGAAACCTGGTGGAAACGTGACACGCTTACTCTGGCAGCACGCCCCAGGCCGTCGAAGGGAACCCCATGCATCTGATGCCGCGTGAGCAGGAAAAACTCCTGATCGTGGTGGCCGCCGACCTTGCCCGGCGCAGGCAGTCCCGCGGCCTCAAACTCAATTACCCCGAAGCCGTGGCCATCATCAGCTACGAGCTGATCGAAGGGGCCCGGGACGGCAGGAGCGTTGCCGACCTGATGAGCTTCGGCACCACGCTGCTCACCCGCGACGATGTGATGGAAGGCGTCCCGGAGATGATCCACGACGTCCAGATCGAGGCAACCTTCCCGGACGGCACCAAGCTGGTCACCGTCCACAACCCCATCCGCTGAGGAGCGCAGCCATGATTCCAGGCGAATACGTCCTGCGGCCGGATCCCGTGACCGCGAACGCCGGCAGGGAGGCAATCGAGGTTGCCGTGACCAACACCGGCGACCGGCCCGTCCAAGTGGGCTCCCACTTCCACTTCGCCGAGGCCAACGCCGCCCTGTCCTTTGACCGGCAGGCTGCGTACGGGCGGCGGCTGGACATCCCGGCAGGAACGGCAGCCCGGTTCGAACCCGGCGACTCCCGCAGCGTCCGGCTCATCGAACTGGCAGGCGCCCGCGAGGTGTATGGACTCAGCAACGCTGTCAACGGAAAGCTCGACGGCGGCACCCACCAGGGTGCGGCCGTTGCGGAAGGGAATGGCAAGTGAGCTTCGAGATTCCACGCCGGCAGTACGCAGACCTCTACGGGCCCACCACCGGTGACAAAATCCGCCTTGCGGACACCGACCTTTTCCTCGAGATCGAGCAGGACCGCACCGTGTACGGCGAGGAAGTGGTGTTCGGCGGCGGCAAGGTGATCCGCGACGGCATGGGCCAAAACGGCCAGGCCACCCGCGAAGAGGACATTCCGGACACCGTCATCACCAACGCCGTCATCCTTGACTACACCGGCATCTACAAAGCCGACCTAGCCCTGAAGGACGGACATATCTTCCGCATCGGCAAGGCCGGCAACCCGCAGATCACCGACGGCGTGGACATCGTGATCGGCTCCAGTACGGAGATCATCGCAGGGGAGCGGAAAATCCTCACCGCCGGGGGCATCGACACCCACATCCACTTCATCTCCCCGGAGCAGGTCCCCACCGCCCTGGCCAGCGGCGTCACCACCATGATCGGCGGCGGCACCGGCCCTGCCGAGGGCACGAAAGCCACCACGGTCACCCCCGGGAAGTGGCACATCCAACGGATGCTGCAGGCAGCCGAGGGGCTGCCCATGAACATCGGCCTGTTCGGCAAGGGCCACGCGTCCGCCGTCGAACCCCTCGCCGAGCAGATCCGCGCCGGTGCCATCGGGCTGAAAGTCCATGAAGACTGGGGCGCCACCACCTCCTCCATCGACACCTCGCTGAGGGTGGCCGACGAGTACGACGTCCAGGTGGCCATCCACACCGACACCCTGAATGAGTGCGGGTTCGTGGAGGACACCATCCGCGCCATCGACGGCCGCGTGATCCACACCTTCCACACGGAGGGCGCGGGCGGCGGCCACGCCCCGGACATCATCAGGATCGCGGGCATGCCCAACGTCCTGCCTGCCTCCACCAACCCCACCCTGCCGTACACGCGCAACACCATCGAAGAGCACCTGGACATGCTGATGGTGTGCCACCACCTCAACCCGGACATTCCCGAGGACGTGGCCTTCGCCGATTCCCGCATCCGCGCCGAGACCATCGCCGCCGAGGACGTCCTGCAGGACCTGGGCATCTTCTCCATCACCTCCTCCGACTCCCAGGCCATGGGCCGGGTGGGCGAGGTCATCACCCGCACCTGGCAGGTGGCCGACAAGATGAAGAGGCAGCGCGGGGTGCTGGAAGATTCCGACGGCGGCACGCACGGCAGCTCGGACAGCGACAACTTCCGCCTCAAGCGCTACGTGGCCAAGTACACCATCAACCCGGCCATCGCCCAGGGCATCGCCGACTCCGTGGGGTCCGTGGAAGTGGGCAAGTTCGCCGACCTGGTGCTGTGGGATCCGGCGTTCTTCGGCGTCAAACCCGAACTGGTGCTCAAGGGCGGCCAGATCGCCTACGCCCTGATGGGTGACTCCAACGGGTCCATCCCCACCCCGCAGCCACGGACCATGCGGCCCATGTTCGCCACCTTCGGCAAGGCCGTGCACCAGTCCTCCATCACCTTCCTGTCCAAGGCCGCGATCGAGGCCGGCGTCCCTGAGGAACTGGGGCTCGAGAAGGTGATCCGGCCCGTCGCCGGCATCCGGCATCTCACCAAAGCCGACCTCAAATACAACGACGCCACCCCCGACATCCAGGTGGACCCGGAAACGTACCAAGTAACGGTCGACGGCGAGGACGTCACCTGCGAGCCGTCCGATGTGCTCCCCATGGCGCAGCGCTACTTCCTTTTCTAGAACCTCGAAAGAATCCCCATGATCATCGACAAAGTCCTCGGCAACCTGCACGACCTGCCCGAGACCGAAGCCGCCGCCTACGCCGGGCTGCACCGCGAAAAAGTCATCCTGCCCAGCGCCTCCCTGGTCAAACGCATCCAGCGCGCCACCACCGACCACGGCAAGGAAATCGGCATCCGCCTCCCCTCCGGCTGCGGCGACCTGCGCGACGGCGACATCCTCCACGTCGAAGCAACAAACATGATCGTGGTATCCGTCCTGCCCACCGACGTCCTGGTCATCGCGCCACAGACCATCCACGAAATGGGCGTCACCGCACACTCCCTCGGCAACCGGCACCTCCAGGCACAGTTCTTCGACGCGTCCTCGGAGTATGAAGCAGACGTCATGGTGTGCGCCTACGACCACACCGTCGAGGACTACCTCCGCCACAACTCCGTGCCCTACACCCGCCAGGAACGCGTCATGCCTGTGCCTTTCCGCCATGCTGAACACTCGCACTAGTAACCCTGGGGCAGCGCTGGGGCTCCACGGGAGGCGTCGCTTGGGTGCGCCGGCCCGGATTGGGGGCCGTGCCCGCTTCGCGGTGCCCGCCACGCCGCGGCCCCCAATCCGGGCCGTCGCGATGCTCCGTTCCGTTGGGCGGCAGTGCGGTGATTAGTTACCAGCTTGCTTTGCAGCAGTTGGTTGACTCTGCGCTTCCTACTGGGGCTTTTGCTCACTCCCTTGGGTTTGAGACGTACATCGAGCGGGAGCTCGTTTTTGATGAAGTGTCATTTGGAAACTGGCTCTCGGCTTTTGTGGCGCAGTCGCTGACTTATTCGGATGGGTTGGCTGTTCGGCTTCTGTATGAGGGGGGTGATCTTGGGGAGCTGGATTCGCTTTTGTCTGCTTCACTCTTGCCGCGGCAGGTTCGGGAGGCCAGCCTCAAGATGGGGTCCCGGCTGCTGGAGATCGGGGCTGAGGTGTTTCTCTCGCCCGCGCTGGAACTTTACCGGGACCTGGTGGCCACCGGCCGGGCCGCCGGGCACCAGCCCCTCGCGTTCGCCGTCGTCGCCCGTTCCCTGGGAGTGCCGCTGCAGGAGGCGCTCGCCGCCTACCTCTTCGCCACCGTTACGTCCCTCACCCAGAACGCCGTCCGGGCCATCCCGCTCGGCCAGAACGCCGGGCAGCGGGTGCTGCGGAAAGCGCACGACGACGTCGCTGCCGCCACCGACACGATCGCCCGCCTCACGCCGGACGACCTTGGGGCCGTCAGCCCCGGACTGGAAATTTCGCAAATGCGGCACGAACGCCAACGTGCCCGCATGTTCATGAGCTAGCAGGAGGAACACCATGACTGAGCCCATCAAAATCGGCATCGGCGGACCCGTCGGAGCAGGCAAGACCCAGCTCGTGGAACGGCTCACCCGGCACATGAGCGGCGACATCTCCATGGCCGCCATCACCAACGACATCTACACCATCGAGGACGCCAAAATCCTCGCCGCCAACGGCATCCTCCCTGTGGACCGGATCATCGGCGTCGAAACCGGTGGCTGCCCGCACACCGCCATCCGCGAAGACACCTCCATGAACACCGCCGCCATCGAGGAACTCAAGGCCCGGCACCCGGACCTGCAGGTCATCTTCGTCGAATCCGGCGGCGACAACCTCTCCGCCACCTTCAGCGCCGAACTCGTCGACTTCTCCATCTACATCATCGACGTGGCCCAAGGCGAGAAGATCCCCCGCAAAGCCGGCCAGGGCATGATCAAGTCCGACCTCTTCATCATCAACAAAACCGACCTCGCACCCCACGTCGGCGCGGACCTCGCCGTCATGGAACGGGACTCCAAAGAGTTCCGCGGCAACAAACCGTTCTGCTTCACGAACCTCAAGACTGACGAGGGGCTCAACAAGGTCATCGAATGGATCCGGCACGACGTCCTGATGCTCGATTTGGCATGAGCACGACGGCGGTCGGATCACCTCAAGAAGGCACCTCACCGGGGCTTCCACCCGCGGGTGAGTCCGCTTCCGGCGCTTCGCCGGGGACAGGGGGCCGTGCCCGTCCCCAGGCGCTCCCAACCCTCGCAAGCTCGGGTCGGGGCCCTCGCGCCAGTGGGCCCCCCACGAGGCCCGCCACGCCGCGGCCCCCTATCCCCGACTCCGCTCGCGCTGAGAAGTCACCGATGGGGCGGCTTGAGTTGGGCGTCAGTTTGCGGCACGGCAGGTCGGTTGCCTCGCACCAGTTTCATCAAGGGGCGCTTCGGGTGCTCCGGCCTCATTACCTGGATGACTCCGGGCAGGTTTGCTACGTCGTCGTCAATCCTGGCGGGGCTTATCTGGGGGCGGACCTCTTTCTCATTGATGTTGAGGTGGAGGACTCTGCTTCCCTGCTGCTGACCACTCAGTCCGCGACGAAGGTTTATCGGACCCCCGGGTCTTTTGCCGAGCAGTGCATGACCGTACGGCTGGGGGAGGGGGCGCGGCTGGAACTCATGCCCGATCAGCTCATCGCCTACCGGGAAGCCAGCTACCGGCAACGGACCTCGGTGACCCTGCGGCCGTCGTCGTCGCTGGTCATGGCCGAGGTGGTGACTCCCGGCTGGTCGCCCGACGGAGCCGCCTTCCGGTACCAGGAGGTCCGGCTGCGCAACGAGATCCGGGTTGAATCAGGCCATGGCACGCAACTGCTGGCGCTGGACAACCTGCTGATCCGGCCGCCGCTCGGCGACGTCGCAGGGCTTGGTTTCATGGAGGGGTACAGCCATCTGGGCTCGCTGGTGGTGGTGGACGCAAGGGTGGACCAGGCGCTCGCCGACGAACTGCACCGGCTCACCGCCGGCTTCGACGCGCTGACCGGCATATCGCTGACCCGGACCGTCGGAGGAACTACCGGCCTGGTGCTTCGCGCCCTGTCCAACAGCACCGGTGGACTGAACCGCCTGCTCGGCACCTGCGCCAACCTCCTCCGGGAGCGCTGGTACGGCCAGGGAGCGCTGGACCTGAGGAAGCACTGACGACCAGCATCGGCGCCCTCTACCGGGACCGGGACGCCCTGCCGCTGCGGACCCGGGTGCTGTGCACTTCCGGTGCGGTGGCCGCGCCGCACGCTGCCGCCGTCGTACTCCTGCCCGCAGGCAACGCCGGGCCACGCGCCAAGGGCGGCTCAGGCGGCCAGCCCGCCCTTCGCCTTGCGGTGCGGCCGGTGCTTTGCCCGTGCCAGGCGTGAGTGTGCCCCGGCAAGCATCTCGCTGCCGTCCGGCACCCTGCTGTCGGTATCCAGGTGGACACCATGCTCTATCAGGACGCTCGAACCGATCCTTGAGTGGCTGCCAATGTGCACGCGGTTGCCGATGACCGTGCCCCGGCCGATATGCACGCCGTCGCCGATAACGGTCCGGTCACCGATGGTGGCGTCCCGGTCGATCCAGCTGCCGTGTCCAATCCGGCAGCCGGCGCCCACCTGGGCGCCGTGTTCGATGTAGGTCATGGGACCAATCCGGGCGCTGTCTGCCACCCTGGCTCCCGGAGCAATGAGCCCGCCGCCGTTGTCATGGCGGGCATACCGGGTGACCTTGCCGGCGTCGTCCTCAAATGACACAAACTTTGCGGTCATACCATCCCTCGTTAACGCCGCGGTTATTTACCGCGCAGTAAGTTAACGGCCGGGACCGCGCTGGGATTCCCGGCTGTCAAGAGGGGTCAGGCAACCAGGTTGGCCGCTGCGGTGTCCATGTGCTCCAGGATGGTTTTGCGTGCCAGGGTGGCGTCGCCGGTGTCGATGGCGGCCACGATGTCCTTGTGGCGGTCCACACTCATGTTGCTGACGCCCTTTTCCAGGCCCGCGAACATGATGGACATGCGAATGGAGCCCTCCAGGGATTCCCAGGAATGCAGGAGGGTTTCGTTGCCGGTGAGGCGGCAGAGGGTGCGGTGGAACTCAAGATCGGATTCGATGCGTTCCTCAAGGCTTCCGCCGGTTGCCGCGGTCATCGCGTCGATGGCCTGGTGGAGCGATTCGGTGACGTGCTGCCGGTCCGGCAGCTCGCACAGGGTCCGGGCCGCCAGGGACTCCAGGGCGGCACGGACGGCGTAGATGTCCCGGATTTCTTTCTCATCCAGGTGCCGGACGGAGAGGCGGCCGCGGGGCCCGGCGGACAGGAGGCCTTCCTGTTCCAGCTGGCGCAGGGCCTCGCGAAGGGTGCCGCGGCTGATCTGCAGCATTTCGGACAGTTCGGTTTCCACCAGGTGCCGGCCGGGTTCCAGTTCGCCGCTGGTGATGGCGGTCCTCAGCGCCGAGAGCGCCTGCTCGCGCAGGCTTTTCTTTTCCAGTCCCAGCAGCGGGGCGGTCAGTCCGGCCATGGCTTCTGTCCTCAATGTCATAAGTCGACTGTTTACAGTCGGTAGTGGTTTCGATAGTACGGCAGAAAGCACGGCTCCGGCGTAGGACCGGTGCCGTGCTTTCTGCATTGGATACTGCCTTAGCCGAGTTCCGCGAGGACCTTGGCCACGATGCGGTCCACCGCCAGTCCGTAACGGTCGTGCAGCGTGGGCAGGGCACCGGCGTCCAGGAACTGGTCCGGCAGAGCCACGGGCACCACGCGCTTGCCCAGGCCGGCCGTCACGACGGCGGAGGCGACGGTTTCGAACAGGCCGCCCACCACGGAGTGGTTTTCCAAGGTGACGGCCAGGCGGTCCGTGTTGACCTCCCTGAGGACGGTTTCGGCGTCGAACGGCTTGATGGTGGGGGTGTGCACGACGGCGACGTCCACGTTGTGTGCTTCAAGCGCCTTGGCTGCCTGGAGGGCGCGCATGGTCATCAGCCCGGAGGAGATGAACACGACGTCGTTGCCGCCGCGAAGGACCTTGGCCTTGCCGAGTTCGAACGTGTAGCCGTACTCGTCCAGGACCGTGGGCACATTGCCGCGCAGCAGGCGCAGGTAGGTGGGACCTTCTGAGGCAGCAAGCTGCGGGACGGCCTGTTCGATGTCCACCGAGTCGCAGGGGTCCACGATGGTCAGGTTGGGCGTGCCGCGGAAGATCGCCATGTCCTCGGTGGCCTGGTGGCTGGGGCCATAGCCTGTGGTCAAGCCGGGCAGTCCGCCCACAATGTTGACGTTCAGGTTCGGTTCGGCTGCGTCCAGGCAGAGGAAGTCGTAGGCGCGGCGCGCGGCGAACACCGAGTAGGTGGACGCGAACGGCACCAGGCCGGACTCGGCCAGGCCGGCGGCGGCCCCGAAGAGCAGCTGCTCCGCCATGCCCATCTGGAAGAACCGTTCCGGGAAGGCCTTGGCGAAGATGTGCATGTCCGTGTACTTGCCCAGGTCTGCGGTCAGGCCAACGATCTTGTCGTTTTCCTGCGCGGCCTTGACCAGCGCGTGCCCGAACGGCGCGGAGGAGGTCTTCTGGCCGGGGTCGGCGAACGATGCGATCATCGCCGAGGTCTTCAGCTTTGGCTTGGCCGCCGCTGCGGTGTCCGGGGCCTCGGTGGTGGTGCTCATGCTGAAGCCTTTCCTTCATAGCCGGCAGTGAGCTGCTCGCGGCAGATCTGCCATTCGTTCTCTTCGATGCGCATGAAGTGCGCCTTTTCGCGGTTTTCGAGGAGCGGGACGCCGCGGCCCACCTTGGTGTCGCACAGGATTACGGAGGGACGTCCGACGGCGGCCGCCTGGGAAGCTGCGTTGTCAAACGCCGCCAGCAGCGCGGCGACGTCGTTCCCGTCCACCCGCTGGGTGTACCAGCCGAACGATTCCCACTTCTCCGTCACAGGCTCGGTGCGCAGCACGGTGTCGGTCTTGCCGTCCGCCTGCAGGGCGTTGATGTCCACCATGGCGGTCAGGTTGCCCAGCTGGTGGTGGTGCGCGCCCATGGCGGCCTCCCACGTGGAGCCCTCGTCCAGCTCGCCGTCGGAGAGGAAGTTGAACACCCGGGCACCGGAGCCCTGGTAGCGGAGGCCGAGGGCCATCCCGACGGCGATGGTCAGGCCGTGGCCCAGCGAGCCGCCGGAAATTTCCATGCCGGGCGTGTAGGTGGACATCCCGGACATCGGCAGCCGCGAGTCATCCGAGCCGTAGGTTTCCAGTTCCTCCACCGGGACGATGCCGGCTTCGGCCAGTGCCGCGTAGTGGCCGATGGCGTAGTGGCCGGTGGAGAGCAGGAAGCGGTCGCGGGCTTCCCAGTGCGGGTTTTCGGCGCGGAACCGCAGCTGGTCCCCGTACACCGTGGCGAGCATGTCGGCGGCGCCGAGCGCCTGGCCCACATACCCCTGGCCCTGTACCTCGCCCATGTTCAGGGCGTGGTGCCGAATCCGGTACGCGGCGGCGCTGATCTTGTCCACCCGCTCCTGGGTCACTGCGGTCTGCAGTGCGGTGTCATGGACGGTATCTGTAGGCATTGCTGGCTCCGTGGTCGTTTTGTACGTGGTGATCATTCAGGCGTTGACCGTGTTCGGGGTGCTTTTGGTGGCTTCATCCGCCAGTTCGCGTTCCCGCTTGCCCCAGGTTTCCCTGGTGGCGACGGCGGCCCAGAGGCCGATCAGGGCGTAGGCGCCGAAGAGCAGCGCCGGGCCCATCCAGCCGAAGCTGACGAACAGCAGGGTGGTGATGAAGGGGGTAAAGCCGGACACCATGGCGGAGATCTGGTAGGCCAGGCTGGCACCGGAGGCGCGGGTCTTGGCCTGGAAGAGCTCGGGGAACCAGGCACCCTGGGCGCCGGCCAGGGAGTTCTGGCAGACCGCGTAGGAGATCACGATGGTGAGGATGATGGCGATGAACAGGCCGGTGTTGACCAGCAGGAACATGGGGATCGCGAACAGGGCTGCGAACGCGGTGGACCACACGTAGAGGGGACGGCGTCCGATGCGGTCCGTCAGCGCAGCCCAGGCCTGGGTGGCGAAGATGCCGATGGCGGAGGCGATGCAGAGGGCGATCAGGGTCTGGGTCTTGTCCGCCAGGTGCTGGCTGTTGAGGTAGGAAATCATGTAGGTGATGGATACGGCGTAGCCGGCGGTCTCGGCGATACGGAGGCCGATGCCCTTGACGATGTTGCGCCAGTCCGTCTTGATGACCTCGACGATGGGTGCCTTGACGATGGTGCCGGTGTCCTTGACCTCGTCGAAGACCGGGGACTCCGGGACCTTGGACCGGATGATCAGGCCGACGATGACCAGCACTATGCTGGCCAGGAACGGGACGCGCCAGGCAAGCTCACCGCCAAGGCCGGTGCTTGCCAGGAAGGTCAGGTTGGCCAGCAGCAGGCCCACGGGGAAGCCGGCCTGGACGATGCCGGTGTACTTGCCCTTGGTCTTCCACGGGGCGTGCTCGTAGCTCATGAGGATGGCGCCGCCCCACTCCGCGCCGAAGGCCAGGCCCTGGACAATGCGGACGAACACGAGCAGTGCGGGGGCCAGCAGTCCAACCGCCGCGTAGGTGGGGAGCAGGCCGATGGCGAAAGTGGCCAGGCCCATCAGGATCAGGGAGGCGACCAGGACGGGCTTGCGGCCCACCTTGTCACCGAGGTGTCCGCCGATGATGCCGCCCAGGGGGCGGGCGGCGAAGCCGACGCCGAGGGTGGCGAAGGACGCGAGGGTGCCCGTAACCGGATCGCTTCCGGGGAAGAATGCGGTGCCGAAGTACAGTGCGGCAGCGGTGCCGAAGCCGATGAAGTCATACGTCTCGATTACGGCCCCCACGCCGGACCCGATGGCGACTCGCCTGGCGTCCTTGGTGCCGTGGACCGGACCGCGCATGGTCAGAGCATCTTTGCTCATGGTGGTTCCCTTTCGAAAAGCGGCTGAAGGAAGTCCGCCGCTGTCGACTGTTAACAAATGATATGCCCCAGTGTGACCCACATCATCTCCACTGTCAACAGTCGACTCTAGGAGTTGACTGTTGACAGTTAACGAAGCTATTGTGGTCCCCATCACTAAAGCTCGGCACGAACCAGAGGATCAACGATGTTCCATTCCAGACTCGGGTGCTCATCCATCAGCTTCCGGCACCAGGACCTGGCCAGTGCGTTGCGCACCATGAAAGGCCTGGGCTTCGACGAAATCGACCTTGGCGCGCTTCCCGGCGTTTGCGACCACGTTCCCTATGAACTGGACGCCGCCGCCGTGGAAGCCGTATCCGCCGAGGTCAACGCCGCCGGCGTCCGGGTCCGTTCGGTCAACGGGGACATTGGGGACCTCAACAGGGTGCTCGACGTTGATGCCCGGGCAGCGCGGCACCGCCACCTTGACGCCCTGCTCACGCTCGCTGCCAACACCGGTGCGAAGGCACTGGTCCTTCCCTGCGGCGCCCTGGACCACACCCCGGTCCGCAGCGTCGAAGAGGACCTGGACCTCGTTGCCGCCCAGCTCGTTGCCGCCGGACGGCGCGCGGCCGGGTTCGGCGTCGAACTTTGGACTGAATCCCTGCACTTTCTGCGGTTCTGCTGGAACCTGGACCGCGCGGGGCGGCTCGCAGACCGGCTGGCCGGGTCCGGCGTGGGAATCGTCATGGACTTCAGCCACATCGTGGCGTCCGGCGAGGACATCCAGGCTTACCTGGACCGGCACCGGGGCCGCATCAGCCATGTCCACCTGCGCGACGCCGTGCCCGGGAACATCAACCTCAGCATCGGCAACGGCGACGCTGACTTCGCCGACGGCCTGAAGCGGCTCGCCGCGGACGGGTACACCGGCCACTTTTCGCTCGAACTGGAAACCCGGGACGTCACCAACGACGAACGCCCTGCAGCCGCCGCGAAGGCAGCCAGCTTCATCACCGACCTCATCTGACCTGAACCCTCATCGATTGCTCCGTAAACGTCGTTTTGACGCCTCATAACGACAAATACGGAGCAATCGATCCACAAATAACAATTCAAGGAGCACCACCATGGCCACCATCCAGCGCACCGCCGTCCTCACCGGAGCAACCTCGGACCGCGGCATCGGCATCACCACCGCCCGCCGCTACGCCCGTGACGGCTGGGGCATCGTCATCCTGGACCTCGACGGCGAGAAGTCCGCCAAGGTCGCAGCTGAAATCGGCAACGAATTCAACGTTCCCGCCTTCGGCCACGAGATCGATGTCGCCAACGAGGCCTCCGTCACCGCCGCCCAGGCCGCCGTCGCCGCCGAAGTGGCCGCTGGCAACCTCCCGCCCGTCGGCGCCCTGGCCAACATCGCCGGGATCACCTCGCCCATCCCGTTCCTGGAGACCACCCTCGAGCTGTGGCACAAGGTCATGGACGTCAACGCCACCGGCACTTACCTGGTGACCAAGGCATTCCTGCCGGACATGATCGCCAACGGCTGGGGCCGGATCGTCAACATGTCCTCCGTGTCCGCCCAGCGCGGCGGCGGCGTCTTCGGCAAGGTCCCGTACTCAGCCGCCAAGGCAGCCATCCTCGGCTTCACCAAGGCCCTGGCCCGTGAACTCGGCACCACCGGCGTCACCGTCAACGCCATTACTCCCGGCGCCGTGGACACCAACATCCGCGTCGGCAGCACCGAAGAGCAGGAAGCGGCCATCAACGCCGGGATCCCGCTTGGCCGCAACGCCACCACCGAGGAAGTGGCCTCCGTGATCGCCTTCCTGTCCTCCGAGGAGTCGGCCTACCTCACCGGCACCACCATCGACATCAACGGCGGCAGCCACATCCACTAGCAGCCACTGACAGCCCCAGCACTGACAGCACCCCGGACGGCGGAGAATCCACCATGACCAAAATCTTCAATGACCCCTCAGAGTTTGCCGAGGAGGCCCTGGCCGGCTTCTGCGACGTCCACTCGGACCTGGTCCGCCAGGTCCCCGGAGGTGCCGTCCGCCGCTACCGGCCAGCGCAGCCCAAGGTTGCCGTCCTGACCGGGGGTGGCTCCGGCCACTACCCCGCCTTCGCCGGCCTGATCGGCACCGGCTTCGCGGACGGCGCGGTGGTGGGCAACATCTTTACCTCACCTTCCGCCCATCAGGCTTACTCCGTGGCCAAAGCCGCCGAGTCGGGGGCCGGCGTCGTCTTCACCTACGGCAACTACGCCGGGGACGTGATGAACTTCGGCATGGCCAGCGAGCGGCTCACCGCCGAGGGCATCGCCGTGGAGAACGTCCTGGTGACGGACGACATCGCCAGCGCCGCGCCGTCGGAATCCGCCAAGCGCCGCGGCATCGCCGGTGACTTCACCGTCTTCAAGGTGATGGGCGCCGCCGCCGAAAACGGTGCTGACCTCGCCGAGGTGGTCCGCCTGGGCCGCAAGGCCAACGGCCTGACCCGCACCATTGGGAGTGCCTTCGCCGGCTGCACCTTCCCGGGCGCCGACGCCCCGCTGTTCACCCTGCCGGAAGGGCAAATGGGCCTGGGCCTTGGCATCCACGGCGAACCGGGCCTGCACGACACCGGCCTGCCCTCCGCCAAGGAACTGGGCCAGGAGCTGGTGGCCCGCGTGCTCTCCGAGACCCCGGCCAACGCGGGCCAGCGGATCGCGGTCATCCTGAACGGGCTTGGCTCCACCAAACATGAGGAGCTGTTCGTCCTCTGGGGGACCGTGGCGCCGCTGTTGCGCGCCGCCGGCTACACCCTGGTCATGCCGGAAGTGGGCGAACTGGTCACCAGCCTGGACATGGCCGGCGTCTCGCTGACCGTTACTTGGCTTGATGAGGAACTGGAGCCGCTGTGGGTTGCCCCCGCGGAGACCCCGGCGTACCGGCGGGGTGCCGTCCCGGCCCAGACGGGCACTTCCGCCGAAGAAGAAGCGGCCGACGGCGGCGCCTCCGCGGCCGCGTTCGTCGCCACGGACGCCTCCCGTGAGTACGCCGCCGCCTGCGTCGAGGCCATTGCTGCCGCCCGGGAGTCGCTGCACGGGGCCGAGGAACGGCTGGGCCGGATGGATGCGATTGCCGGCGACGGCGACCACGGCCGCGGCATGGTCCGGGGCGTAGACGCCGCAGCCGCGGCAGCATCGGATGCTGTCGGTCAAGGCGCCGGAGCGGGCGATGTCCTCGCCGCTGCAGGCGATGCCTGGGCGGACAAAGCCGGCGGAACCTCCGGGGTGCTGTGGGGTGCCGGGCTGCGCGCCTTCGGTGAGACCGTGGGGAATGCCTCCGCGCCCGAAGCTGCCGTCCTCGCGGCCGCAGTGACCGCGTTCGCGGACCGCATTGTCCAGCTGGGCAAGGCCGAAATCGGGGACAAGACCATGGTGGACGCACTGCTGCCCTTCGCGTCCACATTCGGCCATGCCGTGGCCGGCGGGGCGGACCCGGGCGAAGCCTGGCAGGACGCTGCACGCGAAGCTGCTTGCGCGGCAGAGGCAACAGCCGACCTGCTGCCCCTGAAGGGCCGCGCCCGCCCCCTGGCGGAGAAGAGCCTGGGCACGCCGGACCCCGGCGCCACCTCCCTGGCGATGGTGTTCGCCGTGATGGGCCCACACTTCACCGCAAGCACAACCGCTGCCCAGGCAGGAGCTAAGTAATGACGACGGAGGAAACCACCATGGGGCTGAGGCTCATTGTCGGCGCGGACGAAGCCGGCGTCGACTACAAGGACAAGGTCCTGGCGGATCTGCGCAACGATCCGCGCGTCTCTGAGGTCATCGACATCGGCGTCAACCGGACCGATGCACCCAACGACTTCACGAGGCCCTACCCCTATGTGGGCATTGCAGCCGGCGAGATGATCCGGGACGGCAAAGCGGACCGGGCCATCCTCTTCTGCGGGACGGGCATCGGCGTGGCCATCGCCGCGAACAAGGTGGAAGGCATCCGCGCTGCCGCCGCGCACGACTCTTTCTCCGTCGAACGGTCCATCCTGTCCAACGACTGCCAGGTCCTCACCATGGGCCAGCGCGTGGTGGGCGTCGAACTCGCCCGCCGGCTTGCCAAGGAATGGATTGGTTACACCTTCGACCCGTCGTCGGCCTCGGCGGGCAAGGTTAAGGTCCTCACTGACTTCGAGTCCTGCTAGCCGGAAGCATCAGGGAACGCCATGAAGCCCTACCCCTCCCACGATTGGGCCCGGTTGATCGGTGTTCCCGTGGAAATCCGGAAGGACTCAGAGGTGGTCCGGGCCGGCGTGGTGGATGATGCCATGCCGTTCCCGGCCGCCCTGTGGCTCGCCGCCGACGCGTCCGGTGGCCGGGCGTTGTTCACCGCCGCCGAAGGCTACGAGGCATGGATCAGGCCGCAGGCGCTTGGCGGCAGGCTCTGCTACAAAATGGCTGCCGCCCAGTTGCATCCTGCTCCTACACTGGGACGATGATCACAGTCACCGGAAGTGTGGAAACCAATCTGTCCGCGGAGAAGGCCTTTGCCTTCCTGAGTGAGTTTGAAAACACCAGCGAGTGGGACCCCAACACCCCTGTCATGGACAAGATCACCCCGGGGCCGGTGGCGGTGGGGCACAAGTATCACGCGGAGTCCGAGTTTCGGGGAAAGCGCCAGTCCCTGGAATACGAAGTCATCGAGCTGACCGCCAATCACATCAAGCTGCGCGGCGAAAACAAGACCGTTACCTCGTTCGATTCCATTGACGTCAGCCCCAATGGGACAGGTTCGGTAGTGAAGTACACGGCCGAGTTCAGCATCCACGGGCCGGCCAGGATCATCCAGCCGCTCCTGAAGCCTGCCTTCAATTCCCTGCGCGATCCCGCACTGAACGGGATCCGGGACAAGCTCAATTCGCTGGCAGCGGCCTGACCCACTCGAAGAACTCCCGGATCTCCCGGCGCGGATCATCCTCAAGCCGGGTGTCGGCGTCGAGCACCATGGTGGTGCGCTGCTCCCCGTACCCGGGCCACTCAAGCCCCGGGACGCCTGGCCTTCCCGTGCGCGCGAAGGCGGCCCAGGCACCGCTCATGGCGTCGCTCAGGGCGTGGGGTGCCTTGCCTCTGGTGAGGAAGGCGGCTTCGGGCGCATCCAGGTGCCGGAACACGAAGGGGATGTCCAGCGCGTGGCAGGCGCCGAGTTTTCCGCCCATGGCCGGGCTGCGCCACGTGAACAAGTAGGCGAAAGTGTGTCCGGCAGCGCTGTTTTCCACAGCCAGGTGGCGGGTGGCCAGGAGCCGGTTGCTGGGCTGGCGGTAGATGGAATCGGCAATGGCGGCCTCCAGGAGTTCCTTTCCTGATGGCTCGCGCTTCAGCACCTGTGCAAGAGCCGACGCGTAGCCGGGTGCTTCGGTGGCGGGGATCCCTGAGCCTGCGAGCACGGCTGCAGCACGCTCAGGGTAGGCCGGGTCACCGGCAGCCGGCCGCATCTCGACGGCGAAGGAGCCCTCATTGAGGTTGGTCCCGATCAGCAGGTCCACGCCGCCGTTGAGCCCGTTGCGGATGCTGTCCAGCGGCGGGGCCGGCAGCGATGGTGTGCCCACCGTTGGCTGGAACGGCAACGGAACCGCGAAGGATTCAGCTGCAATGCGCCGTTCCAGCTTTTGCTGGGCGCCCAGCAGTTGCTCCACGGGGAGGGCGGGCAGTTCCCTGGCGAAGGAGGCCCCAAGCCCGCACAGTTCCAGGAACAGGGAAGTGACCCGGGCGGAGTCCGCCGGCGGGCGGAACCGTTCCGCGGTGCCGCTTTGCATGATGGCGCGGCGGAACAGCCCTTCCGACGCCGGCATGCCCAGCAGGGTGCCGACCGCTGCGGCGCCGGCGGACTCGCCGAAAACGGTGACGTTGTCCGGGTCGCCGCCAAACGCGCCGATGTTCCGGCGCACCCAGCGGAGGGCCTCCAGCTGGTCCAGCAGGCCAAGGTTGGACGAGTCCTCATACGCGGCGCCCAGCAGGTCGGCCAGGTGCAGGAAACCCAGGGCGCCAAGGCGGTAGTTGACCGACACCAGCACCACGCCCGCCGAGGCGGCGAGCCGGGCGCCGTCGTACATTCCGTCAGCGTTGCCGCCCACAAGGAACGCGCCGCCATGGATCCACACCATCACCGGCCTGGCGGCAGCATCCGTCCCCGGCGTCCAGATGTTGAGGTTGAGGCAGCCTCCCTCGTTCCAGCGTCGGGGCTCGGTCCCGGGAGGCGCAGGGGACTCCGGGTTCTGGGGCGCAGCGGGGCCGGGTGCCAGGCAATCCAGGACTTCGGTCCAGGGGACGACCGGGACAGGAGGCCTGAAGCGGCTGGCTCCCGACGGCGGCCCGGCGTAGGGAATGCCAAGGAACCGGTGGATGGTGGTCCCGTCAGTTTCCAGATGGCTCCCGCGGACAGGCCCACTGGGCGTGGAGAGGCGCGTCATGGTTGACAGATTACGGCCTCACCAGGGGTAGGCTGTCATCACCGTTCGGCAGTGTGCGGCCACAGTGCTGTTGCTTTAACTACTGTCCGGGAGGTAAGACCGTGCCCAACGCCGGCGTCCCCGAACGCGGGGACTTCGCAGACGTTGCCCTGCATCTCCAGGAGTCGTTCCTGCAGAACCCTGAGGTTGAGGCATTCCTCCGGGACCTTGCCGCGTATGCCGCGTTCAGGCTGGCTCCGCCGGACCATGAATGCTTCTGCGAGATTACGGTGCTGCGGCCCAAGAAACCCGCAGCAACTGCCGGAAGCAACACCGGTGCAGCGCTGCTGAGCCCGCTGGAATCCGAACACGGTGACGGACCGGGCCTGCTGGCCATACGGACCGCCAGTACTGTCCTGGTGGCAGACCTGCGGCGGGAACAGCGTTGGCCGGAGTACGTCCGCGCGCTCCGGCGGCAGGGCATCCTTTCGGTGCTGAGCATTCCCGCGATGCTTGAGGGCGATGCCCGGGGCGTGCTGACGTTCTACTGCTCACAGCCTGTCGACATCAGGGACGAAATCCATGTTGCCGAGGCCTTTGTGCGGCAGGCGTCCAAGGGGCTCAAGCTGGCCCTGCGCATGCTGAAGCTTGAGGAGATCAAGGAAGGCATGAGCGCTGCAATGCAGACGCGTACCGTGATCGACCTTGCGACAGGGGCCATCATGGCGCAGAACCGCTGCAGCCAGGCCGCAGCATTCAAGCTGCTCCGGGACGCGTCCAACAGCAGGAACATGAAGCTCCGCGAGGTTGCCGCGGCGGTGGTCGCCTCTGTGGCCGGCGCCGCAGACACCTTCACCTACTTTGACGAGTAGGGGTCCTGCCGCTTCGGCTGGCAGAGGAACAGGGCGGAGCTGCTGAGGGGAGCCCGCAGCGGCAGCCCCTCCGCGGCGCAGTGTTCATTAACGGCCTGCGCCAGTGCGTCCCGCTCCTTCGTGGAGAGGCCGGCTTCACCCGCGCAATAATCCCGGAGAAGCTGTTCGGAGGCGTCCCCGCCCAGCCCAACAAATTCCAGCCACAGCTGCGCCAGATCCAGCCGGTGTTCCTTGATGACAGCACCGGTCAGGGCCTGCTGGTCCAAGGCATCCATTGTCCCGTCCTAGCTTGGTTGTACTCCGTCAATTGGGTTTCGAAGCCAGCCGCCCGCCGGATGGGCGGGATCCGAAAAATTTCTTCCGGTAAACCACCTTCTGGCATACCCGGCTGTCCTGCCCAGTGCGGATGCCGTGGGACCTTCGCCCCTAGGCAGGAAACCCGCCCGCGCAGTCAACTTGAGTGTCTGGAGCAGGCGAGTACAACAGGAGGCAGGGACCATGGGCGCATGTGATGTCTGCGGCAGCAGCGAGGGCCGCATGTTCACCGTCAGTATGGGGAACCAGACCGGCACGTTCGACAGCTTTGAGTGCGCCATTCATATGATGGCTCCCGCATGCGAGCACTGCGGCTGCCGCATCCTGGGGCACCCGGTCCAGAGCGAAGCCGGAGTCTATTGTTGCCTGCACTGCGCCAGGGAAGCAGGCAACCCCCACAAGGCAGCTGCGGCGGAACACTCGACAGTGGCCGTGCCGGCGCAAGGCCCATCAACGGGCCAGGGATAGCCCCGATCCCATCGGCGCAGGAGGAAAAGGAAGACTGTGGCTGGCAGCGGAAGTTTCAAAATCGTGGTGGGCGTGGACGGCTCCGCCCAGTCCAAGGCGGCCATGGATTGGGCGGTGGAGGAGTCCAGGTTGCGCAAGGGTGAGGTGCAGGCAATAACCGCCTGGAGCTTCCCCTATGTCAGCGACGCCATGGGCACAGCCTGGGACTACGAAATCTTCCAGAAGGATGCGCAGGCCATCCTCGAAGCGGAACTCGAACGCGTCAAAGACCGCGGCGTGCCCCTCACGGGCCGCATTGTGGAGGGCAATCCGGCCGCGGCGCTCATCGATGCCTCAAGGGACGCCGACCTTGTGGCAGTGGGATCACGCGGCCACGGCGGATTCACCGGGATGCTGCTCGGCTCCGTATCCCACCAGACAATCCACCACGCGCACTGCCCGGTGCTGGTGATCCGGGAGCCAGGCACGGACTAGCTGCGGCATGGGGCTGCGTCTGGAAGGATGGGCGAAAAACCATCCCCAGGAGGACCGATGCCGTACACCGTGGATTTCAAAAACGTGTCCACCGCCGGATTGGAATCATCGCCGGTGGCGGACGCGCTGGCCGGCCTGCGGGCCAACGAGGCGCGGTACTACAAGAACAAGTACGGCCACGATTTCACTGTAGTCCCGGCGGCCGAGGCTCCCGAGGTGTTGGACTACGTGAACACCATCCTGTCCACCGAGCGGAACCTGGTCATCGCATCAAAGCCGCTTGAGGTATCCGCCTTCGAAGTGGACGGGCTGCGGATGGCCTACGTGTTCTACGAATCCGGGCTGGCCATCAACGTCATGTACGCGATCGAGGAGGGCGGCAAGCGGGCCGTGGGTTTTAAGCTCTCCGATGGGATGGAAGTCCCGGAAGAGCTGGCCGCCAGCTTCAAGTTCGCCCGCCAGAAATCCAAGCTCGCCGGCACCATCCGCGGCTCCTACTTCGTGATCAAGGGCGAGTACTGAAACGTTCGGCTTCCCCGGTGCAGGCCGAACTTACAGGGGACAGGCCGCCCGCGGCGGTTCAATGACGGCAAGCTGGCCTGTTGTCTCGGGCACGCCCGGAAGCTGCACCGGCGCCGTCTCATCAACAGCAGATACCCGGGCAGCCCGCATGCGGAAAAGTGCCGTGGCGGAAATAAGGAACCAGGCGACATTGCTGACCACCGACGGCCACGCCTCGTGGAAGGCGCCGTTGACGATAAAGGCGCAGGACCCCAAAAGATTGGCGGTTTGGAAGCCCTTGCCGGCTTTGAGCCATCCCATCGAAACGGCCAGGTAGGCGCTGAGAATCGCAACCGCACCGGCCCAACCGGAAATTTCCCATACCAGTTCCATGCGTTGCCTCCCGACGCGAATTCTCCTTCGGCCTTCAGTCCGGTCCATGGCCATTATTGGCTCCGTAATTCATTTAGTTCAATTGCTTTCTTCTGAAGCTATGGTTTAGAACTACTTAACATGGACATCGATCCGCGCCGCGTGCGCGTCCTTCTCGCGGTTGCCCGGAACGGCGGCGTCCTGGCGGCCGCCGAGGAACTGAGAATCACCCCCTCGGCTGTGCCCCAGCAACTCAGCAAGCTGGAGGACGAAACCGGTCATGCCCTGGTGCTGCGCACGCCGAAGGGCTCAGTGCTGACGCCGGCGGGCGTGGCGATAGCAGAAGCAGGTGAAGAGATCGAACGCGCGCTCAGCGCTGCCCTGGCCCGGATGGAAGGAGGGGCCAAGGTGGCAGGGGTGGTGCGCGTGGGCGGATTTACCAGCTTCGTACGGACCGTCGTGATCCCGTGGCTGCCGGCATGGCGCACCCAGTACCCCCAGTTACAGATCCACATTGTGGAAGACGACTTTCCCGTCCTCATGCGGCTGCTGCGCCAGCGCGAGCTTGACGCCGTCGTGGTGGAGCTTGATTCGACGGCGGCCGGGCAGCGTGCGCTTGGGGCGGGACTGATTGAGGAGCCACTCCTGGATGAGCCGTGGAAACTGGTGGTGCCGTCCGGCTCCCTGCTCACCACCGAGAACATCGACCTCGGGCGCCTGCCGCTTCCATGGCTGGGAGTGGAACCTTCGGCAGCCAACGTTTCCGTGCTCAGCCGGCTGGGCCGCGCCGCGGGAACGCAGATGGAAACGGTCCACCAGTACCTGGACACCCTGACGGCGCTCGCTCTCGTCGCCGCGGGCGAAGGCGTCGCAATCGTCCCCACCCTTGCCCTGACCGGCGTGGTCCAGGACGGGGTGGAGGTCCTGGACGTTCCCGGGCTGGGTACGCGGCGCATCGTCCTGCGGCGGTTCGGCGGACGCCGCCGGCGCAGCAGCCTGCCCGTGGATACCGTGGCACGGCTGCTGCGCGAATCAGCGGCGGCGTTCGACACGCGGTCGGCATCCTGACCTGCCTGCAGGCCTGCCAGCCCCGTTGACCGAAGGCGGCGGCATGAGTACTGTGGCCGCACCAGCCGTCCGCCGGGCGCCGGCAAAAAGGAGGCAGGTGTCGTTCTTCCAGCTTTCCCTGATCGCCGCCGTCGCGCTCCTCGGACCTTTGCTGGCATTCCCCCGGACATGGCACCTTCCCATGGTGCTCGGGCAACTGCTGGCCGGCATCGCCATCGGACGGACCGGCCTGGGGCTGGTGGATTCCGCAGATCCGACGTTCACGTTCGTCGCCGACGTGGGATTCGCCCTCATCATGTTCGTCGCCGGAACGCATGTGCCGGTACGGGACCGTGCCATCCGACCAGCGCTGGGCGGCGGCGCTTTGCGTGCTGCCATCGCCGCGGCCCTTGCGGCCGCCGTAGGAACCATCATTGCGTTTGTCTTCAGCACCGGACATGCCCCGCTCTACGTCGTCCTGCTGGCATCCTCGTCAGCGGCACTGGTCCTGCCGATTGTCGACTCCCTGCGCTTGGAGGGACCGAAAGTCCTTACGACGACGGCACAGGTGGCGGTGGCGGACATCGCCTGCATTGTGGCCCTTCCGCTGGCCGTGGACCCGCCCAACGCTCCGAGGGCAGCAGCAGGGGCGGCCGCCGTCGCGGCATGTTCCGTGGTGTTGTTCTTCGGGCTCCGGTGGCTGGAGCGCAGCGGCACCCGCGGGCGGGTGCATGACGTGTCCGAGGAACGGAAGTTCGCCCTGGAACTGCGCATCCAGCTTGCCTTGCTCTTCGCGCTTTCCGGCATCGCCGTTGCAGGGCACGTGTCGGTCATGCTCGCCGGGTTCTCGTTTGGACTGGTGGTGGCGGCAGTGGGTGAGCCCCGGCGCCTGGCGCACCAGCTCTTCGCGGTCAGTGATGGTTTCCTCGGGCCTGTGTTCTTCGTCTGGCTCGGCGCATCGCTGGACCTCCGCGCGCTCGCCGGCACTCCAGGAATGGTGCTTCTCGGCATTTGCCTTGGAGCGGGGACCCTCCTGGTCCACGGAAGCCTGCGCCTGCTCGGCCAACCGCTCCCGCTCGCGGTGCTTTCGGCCTCCCAGCTGGGCGTGCCGGTTGCGGCGGCCGCCATCGGGTCCCAGACGGATCTGCTGAAGCCGGGTGAAGCCTCGGCCTTGATCCTGGGTGCCCTCATCACCATCGGGGCAAGCGCCGCGGCTGGCTCAGGTGCTGCCCGTTCATTCGCACGGAAGGCCCCGGCGCCGGCGGGGTAGCGGGTTCCTCCGCGCTATGTGCCTGCGGTGACGCCCTCCGACGGGCCGCCATCCGTATCCGACGCGTGGCTGCTTGACCAGATGTCGCCCATTTCCTCCGTGGACTGCTCCACGATCCGGCTCATGGCCGCGTGGGCGGCGCCGGCATCACGGTGTTGGATGGCGCTGGCCACGTCCACATGCATCTGCAGTGCCTCATGGTCCGGAAGATGGGGCATCAGGCCGTGCTGGGTGCGGCCCGCCAGCACTTCGGCCACGAGTTTATGGAGCTGCGAAAACATCAGATTGCCGGAGGCGTTGAGGACTGCGGCGTGGAACTCGATGTCCAGGCGCAGGAATTCATCCTGGTCCCCCCGTTGCCCGGCGGCCCACAGCCGCGCGGCCATGGACACGAGGTCGCTGGCCTGGTCCAGGGAGGCGCGTTCGGCTGCGAGGCGGGCAGCCTGTGGCTCGATGGCCCCGCGCAGTTCATTCAAGGCCCGCAGCTGCTCGAGCCGCTTGGCCGATGCCAGCCGCCACCGGATCACCTGGGGGTCGTAGAGGTTCCAGCTTGCCTCAGGCCGGACCACTGTTCCCAGGCGCCGGCGGGACTCAAGCATCCCCATGGAGGAGAGGACCCGGGTGGCTTCCCGGATTACGGAGCGGGACACCTTGTGCTGCGCCTCCAGCTCATCCAGCCGCAGGATGGAATTGGGTGCCAGCGTTCCCTCGGCAATGGCGAGCCCCAGGTTCTCGACCAGCGACGAGTGCAGGTCCGGGGCCAATGCCGCCTTTGGGATTGTCATGAATAAATCATATGGGGCTACCGCAAGCCCTTGTATATGTCTGCCTTATTTGTTTATGCTCGCAGAACACAGCAGACGTAAAGAGGCGTTTGCATCCGGCCCGCGAAGTTTGCGGGCCCTGAAGGCAAAGGGAGTCGTAATGAAGCGGCGTTCGATTGTGAAGTACGCGGCAGTGGCCGCGGCCATGTCGCTGGGGCTGACCGCCTGCGGTGGCGGCGGAGGTGGCAGCGACCAGGCGAAGCAGTCCGGGACTGTCCGCGTTACCCTGGCCAACCATGTCTGGACCGACGGCATCAAGGCCGCCATCCCGGAGTTCGAAAAGTCCACGGGCCTGAAGGTTGAGCTCACCCAGCTGGGCGAGGACCAGCTTTCGGACCAGTACAACGTCAAACTCAACGCAGGCAGCGATGAAATCGACGTGATGATGTACCGCCCGCTGCAGGAAGGCAAGGCCTTCGCCAAGAACGGCTACCTCGCCGACCTGACCAAGAATGTCTCCGCGGACCCCAACTGGGACTGGAAGGACTACCAGGAGGGCCCGGTCAAGGCCACCACCGCTGACGGCAAGGTGGTTGGCGTTCCGATCATCACCGAGCGCGAGGTCCTGTACTACCGCAAGGACCTGCTGCAGGCCGCAGGGCTCCAGGTCCCCAAGACCATGGATGAACTGGAAGCGGCGGCGAAGACCATCAAGGCATCGAACCCGGGCACCGCCGGCTTTGTGGCCCGCACCAACAAATCTGCCGCAGTTACCCAGTTTTCCAGCTTCCTGTACAGCTTCGGCGGTGACTTCGTCGACTCCAACGGCAAGGCTTCCGTCAACACCGATGCAGCCAAGAAGGCCTACTCCTTCTACGGCGGTTTGATCCGCAACTACGGCCCCGCCAACGTCAGCACCGACATGAGCTGGCCGGAGGCAATGGCCATCTTCACCCAGGGCGGCGCGGCCTTCTACACCGAGGCTGATTCGCTCTACAAGAACGCCACCGACCCCGCCAAGTCCAAGGTGGCTGACAAGGTGGGCTTCGCCCCGCTGCCCGCCGGCCCGGCCGGTTCCAAACCGTACAACATCCCTTCCTGGGCCCTCGGCGTGAACCAGAACTCCAGCAACCAGGAGAACGCCTGGAAGTTCATCCAGTGGGCAACCAGCAAGGAGCGCACGCTGGAAGCCCAGAAGGCAGGCGTCCCCGGCCCGCGCACATCCGTTTGGGCCAACCCCGACGCAACCTCCACCTACCCGAAGGACCTCGCGGACGCGATTTCCACCAGCGCCAAGAACGGCGTGGGCCATGACCGCCCTGAGGTTGTCACGGTAGGCAAGGCACGCGAAATCGTGGGAGCTCCGATCGTGTCCACCATCACCGGATCGGACCCTGCCGCCGCTGCCAACGACGCCCAGACCGCTTTCCAGAGCTTCCTGGACAGCGAAAAGAAGTAGGCGACAGGCGCCCCATGCGCCACATCCCGCGCCGGGACGGCTCCACGGCCGTCCCGGCGCGGCCCACTTCACCCCCAAACTCCTTAGGTGAACCATGTCTGTATTGAACCCGCCCCGCAGCGCCGGCACCCGCCGGACCGGTGGCCCCGCCCGTTCCGGGGGCAGCTTTTCCGCCTGGGCCAACCGGCACCGCAAGTGGCTGTTCGCCGCGCCGGCCATGATCTTTGTCGGCGTCCTGATCGTCTTCCCCCTCGCCTGGACCCTGTACCTCAGCCTCACCGATTCCCAGGGCTCTGTCCGGGCCGCGACCGAGTTCATCGGGCTGCAGAACTACCTCACGGTCCTCAGTGACACCGAGCGTTTCTGGCCTGCCGTGGGACGCACCCTCTCCTTCACCGGCGTCGCGCTGGCCTTTGAAGTGGTGCTGGGAATGGGCGTCGCGCTGCTCCTGTGGCGGCCCTTCCGGGGCGAAAAGTGGGTCCGCGTTGCCATCCTGCTGCCGCTGGTGGCCACCCCCGTCGCCGTCGGCATGATGTGGCGCCTGATCTTCGATCCCAACATTGGCTTCGCCAACCAGCTCCTGGGCATGGTGGGCATCCCGCCCCAGCCGTGGCTCTCCGGACAGGACACCGCCCTGGGCACCACCATCTTCATGGACGTATGGCAGTGGACTCCCATGGTTGTCCTGATCCTCCTGGCCGGCCTGACCTCGCTGTCCGACGAACCGGACGAGGCCGCCCGCGTGGACGGCGCCAACGCCTTCCAGCGGTTCTTCTACATCACCCTGCCGCTCATGATGCCCACCGTGATCGTGGCCATCCTGCTGCGCGGCATCGATGCCCTGAAGACCTTCGACATCCTCTACGCCACCAAGGGCAAGGGCGGCGGCTCCTTCCACGAAGTGGAGACGCTGAACGTCTACGCCTACGGCCTGAGCTTCGACTACAACCAGTACGGGCTCTCCTCCGCGGTGCTGATCCTGTTCTTCATGATCATCATCGGCTCCATGTGGCTGCTCACCATGCGCAAGAAAGCGGTAAGCAAATGACCGTCATGACAGATTCCCCCGCACCCACCATCAACAGGGCCCCGCGCCGCCGCAAGCCCCTGGGCACCCGCGCCTACAAGGTCTTCCGGGTGGTGGCGCTCATCGTGGTGGTGCTGTTCCTGCTGGCACCGCTGTTCTGGATGCTCCTGGCCTCGCTGAAGACCAACGTGGACATCTACGACACCGCCAAGGCCTTCGTGTTCTCGCCCACCTTCGAGAACTACGCCAACGTGCTGCAGCGCAACAACTACTTCGTCTTCGTGGTCAACAGCTTCTGGGTGGCGTTCGTCTCCACCGCGCTGTCCATCGTCCTGGGCGTCCCTGCCGCATACGCGATGAGCCGGTTCACCATGCACCGCTCCGCGCTGGTGGTCCTCATGGCCCGCGTCATCCCCGGGGTTTCGCTCCTGGTGCCCTGGTACTACGTCTTCTCCAACCTGCGGATGGTGGGCAAGTTCGAAGTCCTGATCCTCAGCCACATGTTCGTGGCGCTGCCGCTGATCGTGTACATCATGATGAGCTACTTCGACTCGCTGCCCCTGGAGCTCGAGGAATCGGCGGAAGTGGACGGCCTCACGCCCATCGGCGCGTTCCGGCTGATCACGCTTCCGCTGGCCGTTTCCGGCATCGCAACCGCCGGAATCCTGTCCTTTATCTTCTCGTGGAACAACTTCATGTTCGCGCTGGTGCTCTCCGGGGCGAAGACCAAGACCCTGCCGGTGGCGATCTTCGACTTCGTCTCCTACGCCAGCATCGACTGGGGCGGCCTGATGGCGGCGGCAACCGTCGTGACCATCCCCATCATGATCATTGCGCTCTTCACGCAGAAGTACATCGTCTCCGGCCTGACCGCCGGCGCCACCAAGGGTTAGGAACCACCGCGTGACCGTCATCAGCCGGATCGAAACATTCCTCGTTCCACCCCGCTGGCTCTTTGTGCGGGTCGAAACCGAAAGCGGCATCGTGGGGTGGGGCGAGGCAACCTGCGAGGGCCGCAGCGAGACGGTGCGCGCCGCCGTCGGACAACTTTCCGAACTGCTCGTCGGCAGGGACGCCCTCCGGATCGAAGACCACTGGCAGGTCATGACCAAGGGGTCCTTCTACCGCGGCGGCCCCATCCTGGCCAGCGCCGTCTCGGGCCTGGACCAGGCGCTGTGGGACATCGCGGGCAAGCACTTCAACACCCCCGTGCACCAGCTCCTTGGCGGCCATGTCCGCGACCGCATCCGGATGTACGGCTGGGTGGGCGGCGACGAACCGAACGAGGTGGCCGACCAGATCAGCGCCCAGCTGGAAGTGGGGCTCACCGCGGTCAAAATGAACGCCAGCGGCAAGATGAGCCCGGTGGCCTCGGTGGCGGAGATCGACGGCGTCATCCGCCGTGTCGCCGCGGCCCGCCAAGTGCTGGGCGACCACCGGGACGTGGCAGTGGACTTCCACGGCCGGTTCAGCCTGGCCAACGCCAGGCGGGTAGCGCCGCTGCTGGAGCCGTTCCGGCCCTTCTTCCTCGAAGAGCCGGTGGTTCCGGAAAACACCCACCTGCTGCGGGAATTTACCTCATCCACCACCACTCCCGTATCCACGGGGGAGCGGCTCTACAGCCGGCAGGAGTTCCTCCCTGCACTGCAGGCAGGCATCGCCGTGGCCCAGCCGGACCTCTCGCATGCCGGCGGCATCACCGAGGTGCGCAAGATCGCCGCACTGGCCGAGGTCTACGAAGTCCAGCTCGCCCCGCACTGCCCGCTCGGCCCCCTGGCGCTCGCGGCCTGCCTGCAGGTCGGCTTTGCCACGCCGAACTTCCTCATCCAGGAACAGAGCATCGGGATCCACTACAACCAGGGCGCTGAAGTCCTGGACTACGTGGTTGACAAGACGCCTTTCAAATTCGTGAACGGCCACATCGAGCGGCTCACCGGGCCCGGGCTCGGCGTCGACATCGACGAGGCCGTGGTCCGTGCAGCGGACAAGCGCGGCCATGCCTGGCGCGGACCGGTGTGGCGCCACCCCGACGGATCCTTCGCAGAATGGTGAACCCCATGACATCCCCGAATTCAGCTGTCACCCCGGCCGGCCTCCTGGACGGCATCAGGCAGGCCCGGCTTGTGGGCATCGTCCGCGGGAACGCCGGCGGTGCTGCCGCCAAGGCCGCGCTGGCCGCGATGGAGGAAGGCTTCCGGTACGTGGAGATCGCGCTCACCACGCCCAACGCGCTGGAGGCAATCCGCGAAGTCCGTGCGGCTGCCCCGGCCGGCTGCCTGGTGGGCGCCGGCACCGTCCTGAGCCAGGCCGACGTCGAACACGTCACGGCTGCCGGCGGCCAGTTCATCGTGACCCCCTCCCTGGCCCCGTCCATCAGCGAGGCGGCCGGCGCCGGCATCCCGGTCCTGGCGGGCGCGCTGACCCCCAGCGAGGCCTACGAGGCGATGGAGCGCGGCGCCACCGCCATCAAGCTTTTCCCCGCATCCATCGGCGGCCCCGGCTATTTGAAAGCCGTCCGCGATCCGTTCCCGGACATTCCCTTCATCGCCGTGGGCGGCGTGGGCCTCGATGAAGCCGCCGGGTACTGGGAAGCCGGGGCCATCGCCGTCGGCCTCGGTGGTCCGCTCTTCGGCAAGGCAGCATCCGGCGGCGACCTCACGGACATGCGGGACCGGGCCCGGAGCTTCCTGGGCCTCGCTGCCGAATTCGCAGCCCGTACCGGGACCCCTTCATGACTGTGGACCTGCTGACCTTCGGCGAGTCCATGGTCTCGCTCCGGTCCACCGGCCCGCTGGCCTCCGGCGGAACACTGAACATGCAGGTGGCCGGCGCGGAATCGAACGTTGCCATCGGTGTTGCACGGCTTGGCCACACGGCGTCCTGGGCCGGCTCCGTGGGAGCGGATCCGCACGGTGAATTCATTCTGAAGCAATTGCGCGGCGAGGGCGTCCACCTGCACCTCAGCGTCCACCCGGAGCGCAGCACGGGCGTGATGTTCCTGGAACAGCGAACCGCAGACCTCAGCAGGGCCTATTACTACCGTGCCGGATCGGCCGGAGCCGCCATCGCACGCAGCCAGGTTGCGGCTGCCATGGACTGCGGGGCCCGGATCCTGCACCTGACCGGCATCACCGCGGCGCTCAGCGCGGAGGCGCGGGACGCGGTGGAGTACGCGGCCGAACGGGCTGCCGGTGACGGGATGGTGGTCAGCCTCGACGTGAACTACCGCAGCAAGCTGTGGTCCCGGGACCAGGCGCGGTCGGTGCTTGGTCCTTTGGCGCGGCACGCCACCATTGTCATTGCGTCCGACGACGAACTCGACCTGATTGCCCCACCCCAGGCGGGTAACGGGGCGGCAGGGGCTGCTGGTGGCGAAGCTGCCGCTGCCAGCCGGCTGCTGGAGGCCGGAGTCCGGGAAGTGGTGGTGAAGCGCGGCGCAGCGGGCGCTGCGGTGTACACCGCTGACGCCGTCATTGAGGCCCCGGCCATCGCCGTGACCTGTGTGGACACCGTCGGAGCAGGCGACGCGTTCACCGCCGGCTACCTTTCAGCACTGCTCGACGGCGACGGTGTCCCGGGCCGCCTGCACCGCGGCGTCCTGGCCGGAGCCTTCGCCGTCAGCACCCGCGGCGACTGGGAGGGGCTGCCCCGACCCGACGAACTTGCCCTGCTCGACGCCGTCCGGGGCAGCACCCTTCGCTGACCTAAGGCCGTCGTTCCCCGAACTTCCGCACTCTCCCAACCAACCCGACCCGAAAGCCAGCCATGAAGATCATTGCCGCCGAAGTGTTCGTTACCAGCCCCACCCGCAACTTCGTGACCTTGCGGATCACCACGGGACTGTCCGATAAACGGTGTGTGGGTCCGGCCGGTTTTCATTAGTTAGTGGTTCTTTCGATCCGGCTGGCGAAGGTAATCGCGAATGCGTTCAGCGCAGGCTTCCACCTCATGACCCAGCGTGCCCTGCCGCCGCCGGTCGGATCAAGAGACCTGGTAACCAGATACAGGCATTTCAGGGCAGCGGTCTCGTTCGGGAAGTGCCCGCGGGCCCTCACCGCCCTCCGGTAGCGGGCGTTGATCGACTCGATTGCGTTCGTCGTGCAGATCACCCTCCGTATCTCCACGTCATACTCAAGGAACGGCACGAACTCGGCCCACGAGGCTTCCCAGAGCCGCACGATGGCCGGATACCGCTGGCCCCATTCGGCGGTGAACTCAGCGAACCTGTCCTTCGCCGCTTGCTCGGACGGGGCGGTGTAGACGGGCTTGAGTGCCTTGACGATGCCGTCGCGGTGCTGGCGCCCGGCGTAGCGGAAGCTGTTGCGGATCAGGTGCACGATGCATTGCTGCACGACCGTCCGCTCCCACGTGGTCGTGATCGCCTCCGGCAGGCCCTTGAGCCCGTCACAGACGGCGATCAACACATCCTCGACACCGCGGTTCTTCAGCTCGGCGAACACCTGCAGCCAGAACCGTGCACCCTCGCCGCCGTCGCCGGCCCAGATCCCCAGAATCTCCCGCTCCCCGTTCACGGTGACGCCCATGACGACATAGAACGGGGTGTTGCGCACCTGCCCGTCACGGACCTTGACCACGATCGCGTCCACGAAGAGCACCGGATAGACCGGATCCAACGGCCGGGCTGACCAGTCCGTGAGTTCGCCAACAACCTTTTCTGTGATGCGGCTGATGGTGTCTTTGGAGACCTTGGCCCCGTAGACCTCCTCGAAGTGCGCGGCGATTTCCCCCGTGGTCAATCCCCGGGCAGAGAGCGAGAGGACGATCTGGTCGATCCCGTCCAAACGTCGTTTTCGCTTGGGCACGATCACCGGCTCGAACGATCCGTCCCGATCCCGGGGCACCTCAATCTCGACCGGTCCGATCTCGGTCAGCACGGTTTTTGACCTGGTGCCGTTGCGCATGTTGGCTGCGATCGGCGTCTGGCCATGCTCGTGCCCGAGGTGCTCGGTCAGCTCCGCTTCCAGCGCGGTCTCCAGCACATTCCTCGTGAGCTGGTTCAGCAGCCCGCCAGGGCCCACCAGGCTCACGCCCTGCTCCTTGGCCTGCGCGAGCAACCGCTCCGCGAGCTCCTTCTGATCGATGATCTCTCCCGTCACAGGATCGATCATCACCCCTGTCATCTCGGTCGTAGACTCTGACACGGCCGTCTCCTTTCGGATCAGGCCGGACCCTCACACACCGTTTTTCTTACAGTCCCATCACCACGGACGAGGGTGTGAGGGGTATTGGTGATGCGACGCTGAATGGGCGTGAGTTGGCTGTTGCCGCGTATTTGAAGGAGCATGTGGCGCAGCTGCTGATCGGGAAGGATCCGCACCGGATCGAGGACACGTGGCAGTTCCTGTACCGGAGTGCGTATTGGCGGCGTGGTCCGGTGACGATGGCGGCGATCGCTGCGGTGGATATGGCGTTGTGGGATATCAAGGGCAAGCTGGCGGGGATGCCGGTGTATCAGTTGCTGGGGGGTGCGTCGCGGAATGGGTTGCGGGCGTACGGGCACGCCTCGGGGGCGGATATTGAGTCGTTGTTCGATTCGGTGCGGGAGCATTTGGAACTGGGGTATAAGTCGATCCGGATCCAGACAGCGGTGCCGGGGATCAAGGCGTTGTATGGGGTTGCGGCGCAGGCGCAGGCGTCGGGGGAGCGGTATGACTATGAGCCGGCCGGGCGGGGTGCGTTCCCGGTGGAGGAGGACTGGGACACGCGGGCTTATTTGCGGCACCTGCCGGGGGTGTTTGAGGCGGTGCGGAATGAGTTTGGTCCGGAGATCCCGTTGCTGCATGACGGGCATCACCGGATGACGCCGATCCAGGCGGCGAAGCTGGGCAAGGCGTTGGAGCCGTATGACTTGTTCTGGTTGGAGGACTGTACGCCGGCGGAGAACCAGGAAGGTTTGCGGCTGGTCCGGCAGCACACCACGACGCCGTTGGCGATCGGGGAGATCTTCAATACCGTGTGGGATTACCAGACGCTGATCAAGGAACAATTGATCGATTACGTCCGGGCGGCGTCGACGCATTTTGGCGGGATTTCGCCGTTGAAGAAGGTGATGGATTTCGCTGCGCAGTACCAGATCAAGTCGGGGTTCCATGGGCCGACGGATATTTCCCCGGTGGGGTTCGCGGCGCAGCTGCATGTGGGGTTGGCGATCCATAACTACGGGATCCAGGAGTACATGCAGCACTCGGACAAGACCAACGAGGTCTTCGAGCAGTCCATGACCTTTGTGGACGGGTACCTGCACCCGGGCGACAAGCCCGGCATCGGGGTCGAATTCAACGAAGAAGCCGCCGCAGCCTACCCGTACCAGCAGGCCTACCTGCCCTACAACCGCCTCGTCGACGGCACCGTCCACGACTGGTAAAACAAGCCACGACTGGTAAAAGCGGCCCACCGACAGGGAGGCTTTAGCCCTTCAGCACGAAGGCCCTGCTGTGCCCGGCCACCTCGGGCGCCAGCCTCGCAGCCTCCTCCTCCGCGAAGGAACGGGCATCCTCCAGCAACGGGTTGTAGAGGGCGACAAGGATGCGGCGCGCCTCGAACAAGGGGAAATCGCGGGGCAGCAGCTCCGGGGGGAGGCCGGGGTCCTCCCAGGGGAATGCCCGCCAGGCGTCCATCACCTGGGTCCTCAGCCGAAAAGCCTCTTCCCCCGGGAGGCGTCCACCGGCCAGGGCCTCCGCTTTCTGGCGGTAGGCGTTGATGAAGGGGGTGTACTGCCGGCGCACTTCGTCCAAGTCCCAGGCCTCGATCAGCGGCCGCCCGCGGAGCCCTTCCCCGGCAGTGCGGAAGATGACGTAGTTCTCCACGCCCAGGTGCCGGCAGGAATCCTCCAGATCGTCCGCGGTGTCCCACGCGGAAACCCACACCGCCCCATACAGGGGAGCGAACCCCAGCCATTTGAGCCTGCTGCGCAGCAGTTCGCGCAGTTCGCGCGAGCGCTCCGGAACACTGAAGGCAACCACGGTCCACATGCCATCCCAGGGGCGGTCCTCGGAGCCGAAGCCGCTGATCTGGCGCACCCCGATTTCCAGGCGGGCCCTCGCCTCGGGAGTGAACCTGTAGCGGGAAGCACGCCCCGCACTCGACTGTTCCAGGACGGCGCGCCCTGCGAGCCGGCTGAGGGCTGTTGAGGCAGCGGAAGAGCTGAGGCCCAGGGCCGTGGCCAGGGACACAATCAGCCGGGAGGGCAGCCAGCCGGTGTAGTCGCGCCAATAGTCCGCCAGCATCGTGACCACCAGGTGCTGCGACGCCGAGCCCTTCAACGGGCGCGGGAAGTTGACTTCCTCGGCGGCAACACGGGGCTCGGTGGGCCCGCCAGGGAAAGGATGCGGCTCAGAAGTCACACCCCATCTTCGCAGGCGGACAAGGCGCAGCAAATTTACTTTGCACATTTATTGACGGTCGTCTTAATAAGCGCATAACATTTAGCCCAGTGATCCGGCCCACATCCCGCGCCGGCACGCACAGTCCCCAGCAGGCGCCTGCTGAATCATCACTTTCCAGGAGATCCGCAATGACCGCAGGTCCCATCGGCCCGGTGACACCGTTGTCCCCGAGTGCCACACCAGTTTCCACACCAGCGGAGGCAGGCAGCGCCAACGCCCGCCGGGCCGCCATGGCCAGCTTCATCGGAAGCACCCTTGAGTACTACGACTTCTTCATCTACGGATCAGCCTCAGCCCTGATCTTCAACAAGATCTTCTTCCCGGGCATCGACCCGTCACTGGGCATGGTGCTTTCCATGGCCACCATCGGTATCGGATATGTTGTGCGGCCCGTTGCCGCAACCGTGATTGGACACTTTGGTGACCGCGTTGGCAGGCGGCAGATGCTGGTCCTGACACTCGTCCTGATGGGCATCGCGACGTTCCTGATCGGCTGCCTGCCGCCGGCATCGGCCATCGGGGCCGCCGCGCCAGTCCTGCTTGTCTTCCTCAGGGCCGTGCAGGGGGCATCGGCCGCCGGCGAATCCGTTGGCGCCGTGACCATGACCATGGAGCATGCCCCCAGCAACAAGCGCGCCTTCTATGCCAGCTGGGTCAATACCGGCGCCGTGGCAGGCATCATGCTCGCGTCCCTCGCCTTCCTGGCCGTGTCACTCCTTCCGGAGCAGGAACTTCTTTCCTGGGGATGGCGGCTCCCGTTCCTGGCCAGCCTGCTGGTGGTCGGCATCGGCCTTTACATCCGCCTCCGCCTGCCCGAATCCGAAGTCTTCGAAGCCGCCAAGGAAACAGGAAGCCAGCGGGAGCTGCCCATCAAGGTAGTGCTTCGCGACCACTGGGCAACCATCCTCAAGGTGATCTTGTTCGGCTTGTGGAGCGTCGTCTCCTCGGTGTTTGCGGCTTTTGGCCTCGCCTACGCCGGAAAGCTCGGAGTTCCCGCCGCCGTGATGCTCACCGTCACCATCGTCACCGCCGCCCTAGGCATCGTCGTCCAGCCCTACGCCGGCATCCTCGCGGACCGGAGCGGACGGAAACCGGTGTTCATCACAGGCAACATCATCTGTGCGCTGGCAGCCTTCGCCTTCTTCTGGTCAATCAGCATCGGATCGGTCCCGCTGATCTTTGCCACCGCCATCCTCTTCATGACGGTGGGCTACGGCATGGTCAACCCGCTGGGCCCGTCCATGACAGCGGAAATGTTTGAAACCAGGATCCGCTACACGGGGGCCGCCACCGCATCCCAGCTGGGCCTGGTGGTGACAGGCTTCGCGCCCGCCATTGCCGCGGGAATTGTCCAGCCCGGCCCCGTCGGCTGGCTTCCGGTGGCCATTTTCACCGCCGCATGCTGCCTCATCTCGGCCCTCGTGACAGCCGTGTGGGTCAAGGAAACATACCGTACCCGCACCGAAGACCTTGGCAGGCAGCCTGCCGCCACGGCCTAGGCACCCCACAACGCAAACGAAAGGCACGCACGTGCGCTACCCGGTCGTCGTCGACGGCGATATTGAAGCAACCATGACCGACGGAACCATCCTCCGGTCCACCGTCTACCGGCCGGACGCGCCGGGCGGCACCTTCCCGGTGCTGCTGACGCGGACTCCCTATGGGCGGGACCTGGCGGTCAACTCGGCCTACTTCAATCCCGTCACCGTTGCGGCGGCCGGGTACGTGGTGGTGATGCAGGACTGCCGCGGCAGGTTCGGCTCGGACGGCATCTTTGAACCGTCCGTCAATGAAGCATCCGACGGCGCCGCAACGGTCGAGTGGGCCGCGCACCTGCCGTGGTCCAACGGCACGGTTGGCATGTGGGGCCGGTCCTACTTCGCGGAAACGCAGTGGCGGGCCGCCTGCTTGGCCCCCGCCGGGCTCAAGGCCCTGGCGCTGGGTGTCTCGGCGGGCGGCAATGCTAACAACGGTGGCCTGTACCGTGGCGGCGCGCACGAGCTCGGCAGCCGCCTCGCGTGGGGCCACGCCTCGATATCGCTCAACGAGCTCATGCGTGAGCATGGCGACGATCCCGAACGGCGCGGCAAGGAACTCCGGGAATGGCTTGCCCTGGACGCTGGCTTCGCCGACGGTTCCTGCTACGGGGTCCTGCCGCTGCGGGACCTTGAACCCCGGGTGGGGACCTTCCTCCGCACCCATGTGACGCCGTCCGCCGGCCAGGATCCGGGAAGCAGCTCCTGCCGGCTGTGGGATGCCGAGTCGGCCGAACCCGTGCCGCTGCCAACCCTCCACATCGGAGGATGGTTCGACATCTTCGCGCCGAATACCCTGGATCAATACCGCCGCCAGGCAGCCCTCAGCCGCACCCGCGGCGGCATCGAACCCCGCCTCATCCTGGGGCCCTGGACGCACACCAACCTCTCCGGCGGCTATCCGGACATCCACTTCGGGGCGGCCGCTTCCGCCGGCATCGTCGATGGCCACGGAGACCTTTCTTCCCTTCACACCGCATGGTTTGACGCCGTCCTCAAAGCGGATGAACAAGCAATGGCGGACGTCCCCAACGTGCTGGTCTATTTCCTGGGCGAGAACCGCTGGCGGGCCTTCGACGCGTTGCCGGAACCGTCACGAGAACAGTCGTGGTTCCTTTCCGCCGCCGGGGAGCTGCTTGGCGACGCCCCGGATGATGGTGCCATCGACTACGCCTACGATCCTCTGGATCCAGTGCCCACCACGGGAGGGGCCACCATGCTGGCCGGAGCGTTTCCGGCTGGTCCGGCGCGGCAGGACGTGGTCGAGGCGCGCGCCGATGTGGCAGTCTTTACCTCCCGGCCGTTCGAGGAACAAACCACTATATTTGGCGCCGTGACCGCCACACTTTTCGCATCGTCGAGCGCCGTGGACACTGACTGGGTGGTCAGGCTCTGCAGAGTGTCGGCAGACGGGGTCTCCCTTGGAATCGCCGACGGAATCGTCCGCGCGTCCTGGCGGAATGCCTATGCCGGAACCGGGCTTTTCTCGGAGGGGCGTCCGCCGGCACCCATCGAGCCCGGCCGGATTTACGAGTACACCATTAGCCTGTGGGAGACAGCCCTGACCTTCGCCCCGGGGGAGCGGCTCCGGGTCCAGGTCACCTCGAGCTGCCATCCGCGCTGGGACCGGAACCTCAATACCGGCATGCTGGCGTATGACTCGGGGGCGGCTGTCACCGCCAACCAGCGGATCCACGTGGGCGCCGCGTTCCCCAGCCGCCTGACGGTGGGGATCCTGTGAGGGCGCCCGCCCCGCCGCCGCTGGAGTTCCTCGCCGAGCTCAGCGTCAACGTGCAGTCACCCATCGACGCCGGGCCGGCCCCCACCGGCCACCGCAGGATTGTGCCGATCACCGGGGGAACCGTAACCGGGCCCTCGCTCACCGGCACAGTGTTGCCCGGCGGTGCCGACTTCCAGCTCCTGCACAGCCCGGAACTGACCGAGCTCGACGCCCGCTACATGCTCCAAACCGGTGACGGGGCATTGATCCACGTGCACAACAGCGCCTTGCGGCATGGCTCGGCGGCGGACATCGCAAGTCTCAACCGGGGTGAAGCGGTGGATCCGGCCGCCATCTATTTCCGGTGTTCACTCCGGTTTTCCTCGGCGTCCAAGGAATGGTCGTGGCTCAACCACGTGGTGGCCGTCGGTACCGGCGAGCGGTACCCGGACGAAGTGAGGATCGCCGTCTTCATCGTCCGCTGACGCCGTGACGGAGCTTTGTCGCCGTCGGGCTCCATTCCTGCTCCGCGCCGCCACCTGGCAAAGGCTTCCCGTTGACCCCGCCGTCACCCGGTGTGAGGATGGCGCCATGAATGAGGTTTCTGCCTTTTACACCGGCCCTGGTCAGCTTTTGGCGGCCATCAGTTCTGCCCTGGATGCGGCCGGCGTGGAACGTACGGCGCTGCGGCCGGCCGACCTCGCTGCTGTTGACGAGTTCCACATCCGGGGACGTCGGGCGACTCTGGAAATCGTCGAGGCTCTGGCCCTCTCTCCCGACTCCCACGTACTTGACCTCGGCAGCGGACTGGGCGGCCCCGCGCGGACGCTCGCCGAGTTAACCGGGTGCACGGTCACGGGCGTCGACCTCACGCCGGAGTTCTGCCATGTAGCGACGGCGTTCTCTGAGTGGACAGGCCTGGCGGACCGCACCCGCTTCCAGGTTGGGGACGCCACAGCGACCGGTCTGCCCGACGGGTCTGTCGATGCGGCGATGACCGTTCACGTGGCGATGAACATCCGGGACAAGCACGCGCTGTACGCGGAAGCCTTCCGGGTCCTCCGGCCGGGAGGAAGGTTTGTGGTTTACGACGTGCTGCAGGGTGAAGGCGGCGAGGTGCATTACCCAGTGCCGTGGGCCACTGACTCGTCAACAAGTTTCCCCGCGACCCTGGAAGACATGCGCCACCTCCTCCCGTCGGCAGGTTTCGATGTCGCCTCGGAAGTCGACTCGTCAGACGAAAGCCTTGCCTGGTTTCAGCACATGCGTGCCAAAATCGAGCGGGAGGGGCCGCCGCCGGTGACCTTCGCGACCTTCCTTGGCGCCAGCTTCGCGCAGATGACGGCCAACCAGGTGGCCAACCTCGCCGAGCGGCGCATCCGGACCGTTATGTTTGCGTGCTCTAAGCCCTGATCGTCAAAGCCGCCGCCTCACCAAGCCGCCCGATCGCATAGCTTCCGCCCGCCTTTAGGGTGTGCTCCCAGTCGCGTGCGCGGGGTTGTGGCTTCGCGGAGCTGGGGAGGGTGTCACAGCACCAGCCCAAGCCGCGTGTCTCCTGACAGGACTCGTGGCGGACGCGGCGGTCGGTGGCAATCCGGTCCTTTTGACCCTGGGGCCCGGCTTGGCGCAACACTACGCTGATGCCATGAGCGACGTGCTGACGCTGAGTCCTCCGGTTGAACGCAACGTGGGCGCCAACCGGGCGCTGCATCCGGACCGTCTCTGGATCCGTCTAGTACGCGGCGGCGCCGGACTTGCCATGCTCGCGGCCCTCGGCCAGGAGCTATACGACGCCACCCAGCCCGGCAACTCCGTCGACATCCCCCAGCTCATCTCCCAGTTCACATTCCAGTCAAACCTCGTCCTCGGGCTCGTGTTCCTTGTGTCTGCCGCGCGGCCGCGTGCGCGGCTGCCGCAATGGTGGGATCACCTCTTCGGCGCACTCGCGTTCTACCTGGTGATGACGGGCATTATTTATGTGGTGCTCGTGGCTCCGCCTGACGAACCATGGTGGACGCTGGACATGTACTGGCCGTGGATGGTCACCCATCGCATCGCACCGCTGGTCGCAGGGCTCGACTGGCTCCTGGTCACGCGCACCGTCCGAGGCCCGTGGCGACGGCCCGTCGTCTGGCTTTGCTACCCGGGGGTGTTCCTGATCTTCTCCTGGGTGCGCGGTGCCCTGGACGGCTGGTACCCCTACGACTTCCTCAACCCGAGCCTCGACGGCGGCTGGCCGGCGGTCATCGCCACCAGCGCTCTGGTTCTCGCCGCGTTTCTCGCGGTCGGCATACTCGTGCACGTCGCCGGCAATGCCCGGGTGGGTCTCGCCCGCGGACCCGGAAAGGAAACCCCTGCCCAGCCGGCAGTCCCGGCACACTGACTGGCAGGACTCAGAAGATACGCCCCGCCATGTGGGGCATGCCCATCGTCGTACGGATCGACCCGGGCATGACCGCTTGCTCCGTTCCAAGCCACATGACTACCCGATCAAGGTATTGGCAAGCTATTCCGGTGGCACCGGCCGCGATTAGGGCCCAACCGAGGACAGGCCCGCCGTCGATGTTCACGTGATGTGCCGTGCCTTGCGTGACGCTGATGGATTTGAGGGTGTCAGCAAGGCCCGAGAGCATCCGCGTTCTGGCAAATTCGCTCATCTCGCTGGCAAGGGCCGTGATAAGGAAAGCTGCATGATGAGGGCCTGGGTGAGTGGGCTTAAAGGTCGCCAAGCACTCTGGTGCGTCGGCTCCGGCGCCCGGTCCTGAAGCGATGGCGAGGTGTGCAACGACGGTCGCACCTGTCATGCCAGGGGGATCCCTTACCGGGAGCCGATGAGATCCGCATGGGCATGGGCATGGGCATGGGCATGGGCTAGACGACGGCCCCGTTGTTAAGCCGTAGACGCCTGGAGCGGCGGGGCAGTCCGCCTGCCCAGAATGTGATCATAAGCCCGGCTGTCGCGGCCCCTCCCGCGTCAATCCAGGACGACGACCAAGATCCTCCCGGGGCGGGAATCGCAAAGGCAACCACCACCACCGCGAGCCCCAGCAGAACCTCCACACCGGCCTGCAATGGCCGGGAGCGGTACTCGGGGTAGGCCAGCCGGACCAAGGGGATGATCTGCAGTACGAATAATCCGGGGCTGAAGACCACGAAGATCACGTTGAACATGAAGATGAGCAGGCCGAGCACCAGCAGGCCCAAGAACTTCAGGACCTGCAGCACAGGGAGGCGGTTCTCCGGTGTCCATCGGTTCAGCATCAGCCCCCAGGCCGGCAGTCCAAGCAGCCAGCCACCGGCCCAGAGGCCCAAGTTCAGCAACGCCAGGACCACGAGCAGGGCACCAGGCAGCAGGAATGCCGCGGCTTGTCGCAGCGACGGAAGCTTCCCGGTCGGGACAAAGATGCAAGCACCGATCAGGAGATAAGCGGCCGCATACCAAGGAAGCAGTCGGATCACCGGCGCCTGGGACAGTCCAAACACCAACAGTGTCAGCGAGGCGACCATCACGCAAACGGCGGCGAAGGTCCACGGGTGCTGGCTATGGCTCGGCGTGGCATCCCCCAATGTCATGGGCCGCACTCTACCTGCCGCAACGCGTCCCGAAGGCCATCCTCAAAGGGACACAGTGGCATTCGTTGAGCCACCGGCTTACCGGTGGCAATTCTTCAGCCCGAGGGAAAGAATCCGGTCCTAAAGCAGGTACGAATGCGTCCTCATGCCGAAAATGCTCGCACTGCAAGGTTCCTTTCGGCCCTAGTACGTCTGGCATCACCTCATTGAGAAGACCTCAAGCTCCTTCGGCCACACAACCACAAAACGTTCGCCATCTATCGGCCTATATGCCGCCCGTACGCTGACCCATCGCCGGTTGGTAGCCAGTGATGTCATCGCGTGCTGGAAGGCTTCCAGTGGTTGATCAGTATGGATGAAGATGTTCATCTCGCCGGCGCCAAAGTCGTGCCCGTCTACGATGCTGTACGGGCCCAGGAGATCGGACTGAAGCAGAGCCTCCTCCATCGAGATAAGCGCATCAAAGTCGGCCTCAGATGTTGCTGGCCACTGCAAAACGAGAATGTATTTGCGTATTTCCCGATCACTGGAGATCGCAAAATTTGGAGCATTCGCCATGCGTGGAGTCTTTCACTTCTTGCGTCGGCATTGAAGGTTCCGGGGCGACAGTTCGACTGACTTGAAGTGGATCGTTGACGGATCCCTCACCGGACATGAAGCACTTGTCTCACTTCAAACCTCAAAGAGCGCATTCGCCGGTCCCAACCCGTACTCTTGGCCTCGGGGCTCCTGCCTACTCCGCCGCGCCCCACAGTGCCTTGCGCAGCAGCCGCTTCAACTCCTGCGACTCCTCCCCTGACAGCACGGCCAGCTGATTCAGTTCCGCTGCGTCCATGGCAGCGCGGGCCTTGGCGTGCATCTTCCGCCCCTCCGCGGTGGAGACGATGATCTTGGCGCGCCGGTCCTGCTTTCCCTGTGCGCGCTCCACCAGGCCGCGGTGCTCCAGGTCGTCCACCAGGGTGACCACCTGGCTGGGGTCGAGGCTGAGGAAGTCCGCCAGCTCCCGCTGGGTAGGCTCCAGCCCGCTGCACGCCAGCGTGAGGACAGAAAACGAGCGCTCCCTGAGGCCGAAGTCGGCCAGGGCCTTGTTGTTCAACACCGAGCCGGCGGCATGCAGCTTGGCGAGCAGCAAGCCCACATCGCTGCCAATCCTTGCTGCCGCAAGGCGGGGGGTCTGAACTTCCGTGCCCAAGGTGGCCATCACAACTCCGGTGTAAAAAACAATCGTTGACTTTTTCAATGATGCGTAATTTCATTGATCTCAACAAGGATCTCACACCGCAGTGGGACCATCCCAACGGCTTCGGCCGGCGCATGCGAAGGAGCAGGCCATGAGCTTGAACGGCAAGGTTGCAATCGTCACCGGCAGCGGGCAGGGCCTTGGCCTTGCCTACGCAAGGGAACTGGCCCGCCAGGGTGCCGCCGTCGTCATTAATGACGTGAACGCTGAAACCGCCGCGCAGGCCGTCGCGCAGATCGAGGCCGACGGCGGCCGTGCCACCGCCGTGGTGGTTCCGGTGGGCACCACTGACGCCGCCAAGGCGCTGGTGGCCGGAGCCGTGGACACCTTCGGCGGCCTGGACATCCTGGTCACCAACGCCGGCATCCTTCGCGACAAGTCCCTGCTGAAGATGACGGACGAGGACTTCGACCTGGTGATCAACGTCCACCTCAAGGGCACCTTCACCTGCGTCCGCGAGGCCCACGCCTACTTCAAGGAACACAACGTCCGGGGCCGCATCATCACCATCGGTTCTCCGACGGGCCAGCGCGGCAACTTCGGCCAGACCAACTACGCCGCCGCCAAGGCCGGCATCGTGGGCATGGTCCGCACTTGGGCGCTGGAAATGAAGAAGGCCGGCGTGACAGTCAACAGCGTCATCCCCGTGGCAGCCACCGCCATGACCAAGACCGTGCCCTACTTCCAGAAGGCCGTTGAAGCCGACGAACGCGGTGAAGCCATGCCGTCCTTCTTCCGCCACGACCTGGGCTTTGGAACGGCCGACGACGTTGCGGGGTTGGTTGCCTTCCTCGCCTCCGACGAGGCAGCCAACATCACCGGCCAGGCCATCGGTGCCGGCGGTGACCGCCTGCAGGTGTGGACCCACCCGGAGGCCGCTACCACGGAGTACCGCGAGGGCGGCTGGAGCTACGAGGCACTGCAGGAAAATGCGGGGACGCTGTTCACCGCGGAAACCCTCCAAAGCTACGGTGAGGAATTCCTGCCTTTGCCCGAGGACCTGAAGCCCGCACAGCCCGCCGAGGCCCGCTGACCATGGCCGACCGTTACGAACTGGGCGTCGACCCCACCAAGCTCGACGCCATCGACATGCACGTCCACCTCGAGGTGGACAGCTGCGGCCACGGCTCCCTGCCGGAGGAACTGACCGAAGCCTCGGCCAAGTACTTCAAAGCCGAGGACCGGACCCCGTCCCTGGACCGGATCGCGGACATCTACCGCGAACTGAACATGGCCGCCGTCGTCTTTACCGTGGACGCCCGCACCCAGCTCAGGCACGAGCCCAACAGCATTCCGGAACTCATCGCCGGCGCCGCCCGGAACAACGATGTGCTGATCCCGTTCGGCAGCGTGGACCCGCGCACCGGCGAGGACGCCATCGCCGGAGCCAAGCACCAGGCCATCGAACTCGGCGCCCGCGGCTTCAAGTTCCATCCATCCCTGCAGGGCTTCGACCCGTCCAGCGAGCGCTTCTACCCGCTGTGGGAAACCCTCCAGGAACTGGGCCTGCCCGCCGTCTTCCACACCGGCCAGAACGGCATGGGGGCCGGCCTTCCAGGCGGCTTCGGCATCAAGCTGGCCTTCTCCAACCCCCTCCTCCTGGACGCCGTGGCCGCCGACTTCCCCGGCCTGCAGATCATCATGGCCCACCCGTCCGTGCCCTGGCAGGACGAGGCCAACTCCATCGCCACGCACAAGGCCAATGTCTTCATCGACCTCTCCGGCTGGTCGCCCAAGTACTTCCCGGAATCCCTGGTGAAGGCCGCCAACTCCTACCTTCAGGACAAGGTGCTGTTCGGCACCGACTTCCCGCTGATCACCCCACAGAAATGGCTCGGGGCGTTTGGCGACCTGCCGCTGAAGGACGAGGTCCGGCCCAAGATCCTCAAGGACAACGCGGTCCGCCTCCTCGGGCTGGGGGACTGACATGGGAAGCACGACGGCGGAGGCCGCCCTGGGTGCCCGCCTGTACGAAGCGGCGGATTGGTATGACGCCGAGTCCCTCCTCACGCCCGAAGAGCGCCAGGTCCTGGCCCGGCTGCGGTCCTTCCTGGACACGGAGGCCAAGCCGCTCCTGGCCGAGTACTGGGAACGCGGCGAGTTTCCGGAGCAGCTGGCCCGGCCGCTGATCGACCTGGACCTGATGGAACCGGCCGAACTCGCGGGCGTCCCCGGTGCAGGACACAGCCCGGCCCGCGGCATCTACCAGGGCTTCCGGATCTTCGAGCTTGCCCGCACCGACGCGTCGCTGGCCACTTGGTACACCGCCCAGGCCGGCCTGTTCCGCACGGCCATCCGCGTGGGTGCCTCGGCGGAACAGCAGGCCGAATGGATGCCCAAAGTCATCGACTTCTCGCTCAAGGGCGTCTTCTCCCTGACTGAGCCCGAACATGGCTCGGACATCGCCGGGGGCCTGTCCACCACCGCCCGGCGGCAGCCCGACGGCAGCTGGATCCTTGACGGCACCAAACGCTGGATCGGCGGTGCCTCCACCGCGGACGTCCTCGCAGTATTCGCCCGGGACACCGCGGACGGGCAGGTCAAGGCCTTCCTGGTGGATCGGACAGCCGACGGCGTTACCCTGGACAAAATCCACGGCAAGACCGCCCTGCGCATGATGCAGAACGCCCACATCACGCTGGAATGTGTCCGCGTGCCGGAGGCCATGCGGCTGCAGAACGTCAACTCCTTCAAGGACGTTGCCGCGATGCTCCGGGCCATGCGCTCGGACGTTGCCTGGATCGCCACCGGCATCGCCGCCGGCGCGTTCGAGGCCGCCCTCGGCTATGTCAACCAGCGCCAACAGTTCGGCCGCACCCTCGGTTCCTTCCAGTTGGTCCAGGAAAAACTGGCCCGCATGCTGGGGAATGTCACCGCCAGCCTGTCCCTCGTCGTCAGGCTCACGGAACAACAGGCAAGAGGCATCTACCGCGACCAGGACTCCGCACTGGCCAAGATGCAAACCTCCCTGTTCATGCGCGACACCGTCGCCCTGGCCCGCGAAGTGGTGGGCGGCAACGGCATCACCCTCGCGGCCGACGTCGCCCGTTTCCATGCCGACGCCGAGGCCGTCTACTCCTACGAAGGCACCCACGACATTAACGCCCTCATCATCGGCCGCGCCCTCACCGGCGAAAGTGCCTTCACCCGCTGAACCACTACTTCCTCACGCAACAAACAACTGCCAGGAGGCAACGATGCCCAATCTCGTCGTCGATTTCGACACCCTTCTCACCCTGTCCGGCAAGGACCTCGGCACCACGGACTACCGCCAGATCACCCAGGAACAGATCAACCTGTTCGCCGACGCCACGGATGACCACCAGTGGATCCACACCGACCCCGAACGCGCCAAGGACGGCCCGTTCGGTGCACCCATCGCACACGGCTTCCTCACCCTGTCCCTGATCATCCCGTTCTGGGGCGAGCTGTTCGACGTCGAGGGCGTCACCACCAAGGTCAACTACGGCCTGGACAAGGTCCGCTTCACCTCCCCGGTGACGGTGGGCTCCAAGGTCCGCATGCAGGCCGCTATCGCTGAGGTGACCGAGGTCAAGGGCGGTGCCCAGATCAAGGTCAACGCCACCATCGAGATCGAAGGCCAGGAACGCCCGGCCGTCGTCGCCGAATTCCTGGCACGTTTCTACAAGTAGGCCGCTTCCTCACGTAACAGCAGTCCCACGCCACAGGCGGCGCCCCGGCGGCACCGCCTCCCCAGGCAACCCCAAAAGCCTTACCTTCACACCCCATTCCTCCGTCTTTAGGAACAGCCATGTCCGGACACACCACGCTCGCACCCGCGGGCACGGCCGCCAAGCGCAAGGAAGCGCGTACGGTCATCCTGTCCAGCTATCTGGGCAGCACCATCGAGTTCTACGACTTCCTGCTCTACGCCACGGCCGCAGCAGTCGCTTTCCCCAAGGTTTTCTTTGCCGGCACGGACGAATGGGTGGGCGTCGTCGCTGCCTACGCCACCTTCGCCGCCGGGTACGTTGCCCGGCCGCTGGGCGGGATGATCTTCGGCCACTTCGGCGACAAGGTGGGCCGCAAGGGCATGCTGATCATCTCCATGGCCATGATGGGCGTCGCGTCCACCCTTATCGGCGTGATTCCGGGTGCCGGCGTGATCGGTCCGTGGGGAGCCGTGCTGCTGGTGCTGCTGCGGGTCTTCCAGGGCATCGCCGTCGGCGGTGAATGGGGCGGTGCCGCGCTGATGGCGCTGGAGCACGCAGATCCCAAGCGCCGCGGCTTCGCCGCCTCCTTCGTCAACGCCGGCGCCCCCACCGGCGCCGTGCTGGGCACGGTGGTGATGGGCATGTTCTCTGCCCTGCCCCAGGACGCATTCCTGGCCTGGGGATGGCGGGTGCCGTTCCTGTTGTCCTTCGTGCTCCTGATCGTGGGCATGTTTGTCCGCCTGCGGGTCTCCGAAAGCCCCATCTTCGCCGAGGCCGTGGCCAAGGAAAGCGAACAGGGCACCAAGCGCAAGATCCCGCTGCTGGACGTCCTCCGCCGGCCCAAGGCGCTGATCATGATCATGTTCGCCGGCGCCGCCGGGTTCGGCCTCCAGGTGGTGCTGCCCACCTTCTCCGTGACGTACGCCGTGTCCAAGGGCGCACCGCAGCAGGGCGTGCTGTACGCCTTCGCGGGAGCCTCGGCCATCTCCATCATTTTCGTCCTGCTGGGCGGCCGCCTGTCCGACCGCTTCGGCCGCCGCCCGGTGATGATCGCCGGCCTGGCCCTGTTCATCGCTTACCTGTTCCCGATGTTCGGGATGCTCGGCTCGGGCAATGTGGGCCTGGTCTTCCTGGCCTTCACCGTGGCGCTCATCCTGCACTCCTCCCTGTATGGACCGCTGGCGGCGTTCGTCTCAGAGCAGTTCGGCACCACCTCCCGCTATACCGGTGCCGCGGTGGGCTACCAGCTGGCCACGCTCATCGGCGCAGGGTTCACCCCGGGCCTCGTCGCAGGACTCTACAAGGACTCCGGCCAGGACATCCTCCCGGTGGTGGTGTTCCTGTCCGTCATGGCCCTCGTCTCGATTGTCTTCATCGCCCTGACGCGGGAATCTAAGAACAACGACCTCACCACGGTCCGTTAGGAGAACCATGGACAACAACGGAGTTGGCTCCTGGCTGCACCGCCGCCGCCGGAAGTCTGGTGCCAGGACGGCGCTTCTTTTCGCTGCCGGTACGGCAGCCGGCACGCTCACCTACGAAGAGCTCGCCGACCGGACCGACCGCCTGGCCAACGCACTCCGTGTCAGGGGAGTGGCAAAGGGCGACCGGGTGGCCTACCTGGGGGAGAACCATCCCTCCTTCGTGGAGACCTTCTTCGCGTGCGGCCTCCTGGGCGCCATCTTCGTGCCGCTCAACACCCGGCTGGCGCCGCCCGAGCTGCAGTTTCAGCTGCAGGATTCCGGTGCCCGGCTCCTGGTCAACGCCAGTTCCCTCGAGCCCTCCGCCTCCGCCGCCGTGGAAGCCACCGGGGTGACCCACCGCCTTGTCATCGCCGACGACGGCGGGACGGAACCTTCCGCCGCTGAGCCGCCTGCCGCCGTCGGACACTCCGTCACGGTGGAGCACTACGGGGAGGCGCTGCAGGCAGCAACTCCGGACCACCCGGACGTGGCCGTGGGCCATGACGATGGCGCCATGATCCTGTACACCTCCGGAACCACGGGCAAGCCCAAGGGCGCCCTGCTGACCCACGGGAACATTACGTGGAACTGCATCAACACAGTCGTGGACATGGACATCAACCGCAACGACGTGGCGCTGATGATCTCGCCGCTGTTCCACGTGGCGTCGCTGGACATGGGGTTGCTGCCAATGCTCCTCAAGGGTGCCACCGTGGTGCTCGAGGCCAAGTTCGATCCCGCCCGCGTCCTGGAACTGATCCGGGAGCACAAGGTGACCACCCTGAACGGGGTGCCCACCACGTTCCAGCTGCTCTGCGAGGACCGAGGATGGGACACCGCAGATCTCAGCTCCCTGGACAAGCTAACCTGCGGCGGCTCCGCCATTCCCCAGAGGGTCCTGGACGCGTACGAGGACCGCGGCATCGGCTTCACCAGCTGCTACGGCATGACGGAGACGGCTCCCGGCGTCACCATGCTTCCCGTGGACCGGTCCAGGGACAAGGCCGGCTCGGCGGGCCTGCCGCACTTCTTCACGGACGTCCGGATCGCCGATCCCCTGGGCGGCGTGGTGGCACCGGGGGAGGTGGGGGAAATCCAGATCTCCGGCCCCAACGTCATTATGGAGTACTGGAACCGGCCCGAAGCCACCGCGGCAAGCTACTCGGACGGGGACTGGTTCCGCTCCGGTGACATGGGCTACCGGGATGGGGAAGGCTTCCTGTTCGTCTCGGACCGTCTCAAGGACATGATCATTTCCGGCGGGGAGAACATCTACCCGGCGGAGGTGGAGGCTGTCATTTCAGAGCACCGTGCCGTGGGGAGCGTGGCTGTCATCGGCGTCCCGGATGACAAATGGGGCGAGGTCCCCCAGGCGATCGTGACCCTGCGCGAGGGTGAATCGCTGACCGCGGAGCAACTGCGCGGATTCCTTGACGGGCGGCTTGCCCGCTACAAGATCCCCAAAACGCTGGTGGTGGTCGACGACATGCCACGCACAGCCAGCGGCAAGATCCGGAAAATGGAGCTTCGCAAGCAGCTTTGACGTTCGCTGTACAACGCCCGCCCCGGTGTCCCGGGGCGGGCGTTCGGTTTAGGGCAGCGGGCCCTGTCAGGCGGCCTTTCCAAGGGCGGCTACCTGGACGGTGACTCCGAGATCGCGGATGTTCTCCTGCATCTCCTGCGGCAGCTGGTCATCGGTGACGACGCCGTCCAGCTTTTCAAGGGGGGCCACGTTGAAACGCGACACCGTGCCGAACTTGGTGCTGTCCGCCAGGAGGAAGCACGACGACGAGGCCTCCAGGGCAGCCAGCTTCACCTCGACTTTGTCCATGACGGGCGTGGTGATGCCCCGGGCCATGTTCCACGTGCCTGTGCTCAGGAAACACAGGTCGATGTTGATGGACTTCACCACGTCAGCGGCGATTTTTCCGCAGCTCGAGGCACTGGACGGATCCACAGCCCCGCCGGTGTGGATCGTCTCGATGTGCGGGTACGTGAACAGGCTGGTGACCACGTAGAAATCGTTTGTCACCACGGTAAGGCCCTGGCGCCCGGCGAGGTAGGGCACCACCGACTGGCAGGTGGTGCCGGCGTCGAGGAATACCACCATGCCGTCTTCCACTGAACCGGCAGCAAGCTCGGCAATGGCCTGCTTGCGCGGGAGTTCCAGCTGTGCGCGGAACTCGCGCTCCCGCGGGGGTTCCTGGCTGGTCCAGTCCGCGAGCCGCACTCCGCCTTGCACTGATATCACTTGTCCCTGATCCTCCAGGGCCGTGATGTCCCGCCGGACCGTCATGTGGGACACGTTCATGTAGTCGGTGAGGCTGCGGATACTGAGGACGCCCTCCCGGCGCAACAGGCGCAGGATTTCCTGGTGGCGCTGCTCGGGGATCAGGGGACGGGCTGTCGGGCTCACAGACGTTTCTCCTTTGAATGAAGTAGCTCCAGCTTAACAAGTTTTCACAGGGTGTTCCGCTTTGTGAATCTTTGGTCTAATCTCTTAAGCGATGTTAAATAAATTTGAAACCCAGGAAACGATCATCCGCACCGGAGCCCTGCTCATTGCGCGGCTGGATTCTGCTGATGAGGCCTACCGTGTGGCTGAAGCTGCCATCGAGGGCGGTATCCGCGCCGTGGAAGTTCCACTGACCGTTCCGGGCGCCCTGGGCGTCATTGGGCGCCTGGCCGACAAGTACGGCGACCAGGGGATCGTGGTTGGAGCAGGGACCGTACTCGACGCCGAAGCCGCCTATGCCTCCATTTCCGCGGGGGCGCGGCTGCTGGTCAGCCCGCAGCTGAGTCCGAAGATGATCGCCACTGCCAACCGCTACCAGGTGGTCACCGCCAGCGGCGCGTTCACGCCCACGGAGGTGCTGAACACCCTCGAAGCTGGCGCGGACATAGTCAAGCTGTTCCCGGCCGAGCTCGGCGGCCCTGCCTACGTCAAGACCATCCTGGCGCCGTTGCCCCAGGCGCCCGTGATGCCTTCCGGGGGCGTGAGCCCGGCCAACGTTGAAGCGTGGTTCGCGGCTGGCGTCACCGCCGTCGGGGTCGGCAGCTTCGTCACCAAGGCCGCCCAGGAGGACGGCGATTATGGCCGGGTTGCGAAGGCTGCCCGCACCTTCCTCGCAGCAATAGAAGACGCCCGCCGCTAAGGCCGGGCACCCCCCAGACCGGCACCCGTGCCGTCAGAACACAAAGGAGTGAGCTGCATGAGCCAAGCTTCAGCAGAAATAGGTACCGCCCCGGACCAGCCAGTCAAGAACGTGCGGGTCAGGTGGTACTTGATCGCCCTGCTCGTCATTGGCGGCATCATCAACTACATGGACCGCAACAACCTGAGTATTGCGAACACCACCATCGCCAAGGAGTTCGGCCTCAACGCCCTGCAGATGGGCCTGCTGCTGTCCGCGTTCTCCTGGCCTTACGCCATCGCGAATCTTCCCGCCGGCTACCTGGTGGACCGGTTTGGCCCCAAGAAGATGTTTGCCTGGGCCGCCGGCCTCTGGTCGATTGTGTCCATGCTGTCCTCAATGGCCAACTCCTTCGGGTTCCTCTACGCGGCCCGGGTTGCACTGGGCGTTGCAGAGTCGCCGTTCTTTACGTCCGGGCTCAAGGTTGCGGATAAGTGGTTCAACAAGACCGAACGTGCCCTCCCGGTCTCGATCGTTAACACGGGTTCACAGATTGCCAACGCGATCGCCCCGCCGCTGCTGACGTTCCTCATGCTCACCATGAGCTGGCGCGGGATGTTCCTGGTGATCGGCGCCCTGGGCATTGTCATCGCCCTGGTCTGGCTCCGCGTCTACCGCGACCCCACGCTGAAGGAGCAGCTCATCATCAAGGGTGCAGAGTTCGAGGAACAGCTTCAGCCCAAGGAGAAGCAGGCCGGCTGGGGCGAACTCCTCACCAAGAAGAACACCTGGTTCATGGTCATCGGAGCCTTCGGCATCTTCTACACCGTCTGGGTCTACCTCACCTGGCTGCCCAGCTACCTGCAGACCGCGCGCGGATTCAGCCTCAGCCAGATCGGCTGGCTGGCAGGGCTGCCTTTCCTCTGTGGCATCCTCGGCGTGCTCGCGGGCGGCATCTTCTCAGGCAAGGCAATAGCCCGCGGCGTGCCCGTGGTACGCGCCCGCAAGATCCCGATTGTGGGCGGCGCGCTCCTCGCGGCGGCAGCCGTGCTGCCCGTTGCCTATGTGGAGAACACGGCCCTGGCAATCGTCCTGCTGTCCCTTGGCTACTTCGCGGCGCAGGTGCCCATCGGCGTGCTGTGGACCCTGGCCTCGGACATTGCCGAGCCCAACCAGGTGGCATCCCTCGGTGCCATCCAGAACTTCGGCGGATTCCTGGGAGCCGCAGTGGCCCCGATCGTCACCGGTCTTATCCTTGATTCGACCGGCGGCAACTACACCATGGTGTTCCTGATCGGCGGCCTGCTTCTGATCGTGGGCGCTGTCTCCTACGGCTTGTTCGTCAAGGACCGCCGCACCCCCGCCGCCGCGTAGCCGGACCCTTGGTAACCCAGGCCCGTCAGTTCAAGGAAGAACAAGCAGTTGACCAGTATCATCCCCAGAGTGTTCTTTGTGATCGGCCCGGCAGGTTCGGGAAAATCAAGCGTCAGCCGGCACCTTGCGGAGCGGTTTGGCGCGGCTCACATCGACAAGGACACCGCAACCATCCGCTTCACCGAGCTGCTGTTGAAGCTCAATGGCTCGGATCCCAACGAGCGGGACAACAATGAGTTCTACCAGAACACCATAATGCCGCTGGAGTACGGGGCCATCCTTGACCTCAGCCGCGACAACCTGAGGGCGGGCAACTCTGTGGTGCTCGACGCCCCCTTCGGTAAGTTCTTCTCCGACGATGACTATCTGGCGAAGGTCAAGGACCGGCACCAGTGGCCGGAGGCTGAACTCATTGTGGTCCACGTCCGGCTCGCCGGGGACGCATTGCGCCAGCGGCTGCTTGCCAGAGGCTATCCGCGGGACGAGTGGAAGCTTGCCAACTGGGAATCGTTCTGGGCGGGGGCCCAGGGCGACTCCTGCCGGTGGAAGCAGGCGCGCCACCTCGATTTCGACAACAGCGGTGCATCCGTGGATGTCAACGACTTCGCAACCCAGGTGACCGCAGGGGCTGCGTAGGGTCACGAGCACCCCGGCTGACGACGGCGGGACGAACTGCCGTCGTCAGCCGGGGTGCTGTTTCATGTACCGGTGCGCTGGGGCGTTCCGCTGGATTGGCGTGGGATGAGTGTGGGCATGGATCGGCGGATGAGGGGTTCGGTACCTGGATTGACGATGAGATCGATGGCGGTGGCTGCTATCTGGTCCAGGGGAACGTGCACCGAGGTTAGGGGCGTCGGCAGCCGGGCGGACAGCGGGGTGTCGTTGTATCCGACCAATGCCAGATGGTCGGGGATGCTGACCCCGTGGCGGTGGGCCGCCGCCATTACACCCATGGCGATGTTGTCATTGGCGGCGAAGATAGCTGTCGGGCGGGATTGCGGTGTTCCTGCGAGGAGCGTTTCGCCGGCCGTGTAGCCATTTTCGATGCCGTACCCGGCAGCGATAAGCCATTCTTCGCGCGGCTGGATGCCTGCTTCATGGAGTGCTTTGCGTGCCCCTGCCAAGCGTGCAGTTCCGGTGGAGGTGAAGGCGGGGCCGGTAACGACAGCAATGTTGCGATGGCCCAGGTCGATGAGGTGGCGTGTGGCGAGGTAGCCGCCAACCTCGTCGTCTCCGAGCGCCGAGGGGCTGATGCCGTCAGTTCGGAGCACTAGCGCATGCGCTACACGGCGCTCGCGCAGCAGCCGGGGCAGTTCGTCATCGAGTCGCGCCGTGGCCAGAATCAGCCCGTCGACGTTTCTATCGAGGAGTGTTTCGGCCGCCCTGCGCTCATCCACGGGATCATCTCCGCTGGTGGCGACCATCGCAAAGTAGCCCCGGGAGGACGCTGCCTTTTCGAGTTCTTCGAACATCAGCGCCATAACGGTGTCGCTCAGACGCGGGACAAGGACACCAAGGGTTCGGGTCTCACCACGCCGCAAGCTTGAAGCAAAAGAGTTCCGGCGGTATCCGAGTTCCTCCGCGATCTTACGGACATGGGCTGCCGCCGCGGATCTGGAGGTTGTGCGTTCATCAAGGGCACGGCTGGCGGTCGAGATGCTCACGCCACTGGCAGCCGCGACATCCTTGAGCGTGACAATCCCTGCGGGGGCGGGACGTTCCATCGCGGTTCTCCTCTTCAGCAAAGGTGTAACAGCCACTCTATTCCTCCTTCTTGCAAACGTTCTCTTGACAGTGAGCTGCGACACGCGCAAACTTGAAAACGTTCCCGCAAACGTTCTCATCATAGCGGGACTACCGAACATCAAAGAAGACAAGAAGGTAGCTGCAATGGCACTCGATCTCCGGGGACTTAACCCCGCACCTGTCACCCCGTTCACCGAAGATGGCGCTGTCGACTTCGCTGCAATCCAGCGCCTGGGTTCGTGGCTCGGATCGATTGAGGGCGTGAAGAGCCTCGTCGTTCTGGGGCACGCCGGCGAAGGCACGTTCCTCACCGAAGAGGAGCAGCTGGACGTGATCCGCGCGTTCGTGGCATCGACCGACGGCCGGGTACCGGTTGTGGCTGGCATCACGAAGGAGGGCAACAAGACGGCGGCCCTCGAAGCCAGGAAGGCCGTCGAGGCCGGCGCGTCAGCTGGTCTCGTCTACCCCTCGCACGGGTGGCTGCGCTTCGGCTACCAGAAGGGCGCGCCCCAGTCGCGCTATCAGGAGATCTACGACGAATCCGGTCTGCCGCTGATCCTGTTCCAGTACCCGGACAACACCAAGGCAAGCTACGACCTCGACACCCAGCTGGAAATCGCCGGCCAGGAGGGGGTCTTTGCGACGAAGAACGGTGTCCGGAACATGCGCCGGTGGTACACCGAGATCCCCGCGCTGCGCGCCGCGTACCCCGAGCTGCAGGTGCTGTCCTGCCATGATGAGTACCTGCTGCCGACCATGTTCGATGTCGATGGTCTGCTCGTTGGCTACGGCAACATTGCTCCCGAACTGCTCGTTGAACTGATCGAAGCCGGCAAGGCGCAGGACTACCCGCGTGCCCACGCCATTCATGAGCGGCTGCTGCCGGTAACCAAGAACGTTTACCACCGAGGGTCCCACATGGAGGGCACCGTCGCCCTGAAGTGGGGCCTCGTGAACCGCGGCATTCTGGACCACGCCACAGTGCGCACACCCCTCCTGCCCCTGCCCGAGGGCGCAGACACCGAGATTGCGGAAGCCTTCGCCGCCGCAAACATCGGCAAGGTCACCGTCAGCGCCTGATCCACGGATCCTGAGGATGGCGGGAGCAACTCCCGCCATCCTCCCCTAAGCTTTAGCCATCTCCACTCTTGGTCAATGAGGACCCCAGCATCGCTGCTGGAGAAGGAGGACTCGCCATGCGCGAGCCGAACAACACCAAAACCATGGCCGGCGGCCCCAATGCCGCCAGGATCAATGCCGAGCTTGTAGCCCGACTCGAACGGCTCCCGCTCACCCGCCGCCTGACCCTGATCCGCGTGGTCATCGGGTCAGCCACATTCTTCGACGCCTACACCGTCCTGGCAATCGCCTTCGCGATGCCCCAACTGTCCTCGGAATGGCACCTGAATGCCGGGGAAATCGGAATGATCCTTTCCGCCGGGTACGTCGGCCAGATCTTCGGGTCCCTCTTCTTCGGGCACCTCGCCGAAAGAATCGGGCGACTGCCCGTCCTGCTCTTTACGATCCTGCTCTTCGTCTCCATGGACATCGCCTGCCTGTTCGCCTGGGGCGCCACGTCCATGATCATCTTCCGCTTCATCCAAGGCATCGGCACCGGCGGCGAAGTACCGGTCGCCAGCGCCTACATCAACGAATTCGTCGGGGCGAGGAAGCGCGGCAGGTTCTTCCTCCTCTACGAGGTGATCTTCCCGGTCGGGCTGATGTTTGCCGGCATCGCCGGCTACTTCCTGGTCCCTGTCGTGGGCTGGAAAGCCATGTTCATCGTCGGCATCGTGCCGGCCCTGCTCACAATCCCCATGCGTTGGCTGATGCCTGAATCACCGCGCTGGCTCGCATCCAGGGGTCACGTCCACAAGGCCGAGACGGTCGTCGCCATGCTCGAAAAGGAAGCAGTCAAGGCAGGACATACACTCTCCGAACCCGTGGTGCGGCCCGTTGACCCCAAGGCCACGGCCCGCACCGACTGGCGCGAACTGTTCTCCGGGATATACAAAAAGCGCACCTTCATGATCTGGATGCTCTGGATCTGCGTCTACATGGTCAACAACGGCCTGGTCACCTGGCTGCCGACACTCTACAAGCAAACCTTCAACCTGCCCCTGCAAACCAGCCTCGCCTACGGCTGGGTCACGTCCGCCGTCGGCGTTGTGGCCTCCGTCCTCTGCGCGCTGCTCATCGACCGCGTAGGCCGTAAACGCTGGTACACCGTCGCCTTCCTGGCCGCGACCGTCCCGCTCGTCATTCTCACCGCCCTCGGCGCCGTCTCAGCAACCCAGGTGGTCGTGTTCGCCAGCATCGCCTACGCCATCCTGCAGACCATCTCCTTCTCGCTCTACCTCTACTCCGCCGAGCTGTACCCAACCCGGCTCCGCGCCATCGGCACCGGCTTCGGCAGCGCCTGGCTCCGGGCAGGCTCCGCCATCGGCCCCATCCTGGTCGGCTGGATCGTGGACAACTACGGAATCAGCCTCGTATTCACCGTCTTCGCAGCCGTCGCCCTCATCGGTGGCCTGGTGACTATCTTCTTCGCCATCGAAACTAAAGGCCGGGTCCTTGAGGAACTCTCGCCCTAACTCCGTCGAACCCGCCTCAATGGCAGCGCCACGCACCAACTCCGGTCCGTGGCGCTGCCGTTGTCAGTCAAGGACTACGCCCGGAACATGGCTTCCCGGTCTGCCCTGATCGCAAGTGCGAGCATCGCAGGGCCGGCCCTGGCCTACTGGCTGAATCGATACGGCTGGCGCATCGCCGTCGTGAGCGGGCGCTCGCGCTGCTCCCAGACGGGCAAAACGTCGGCCTCAAAGGCGCAGGGCTGCAGGTGAGGCCGCTTATGACCCGTCACGGTCATCGATTGGCAGAATCCTATAGGCGGGTGCCACCATTATTGGATGCTTGAGGCAACTAAACCCCAGAAGTCCCCGGACGGAACAACGCCCGTCAACCCCGCTCTCGAAGTAGAAAGCAGGATTGCCCGCATCGCGGTGACGGTGTTTCCCATCCTGGTGGTCGTCGCAGGTATCCTCGGCTTCCTGCTCCCCGGAGCCTTCAAGCCCATGGGGCCGGGCGTGCCCTACCTGCTCGGCATCATCATGTTCTGCATGGGCCTGACCCTGACCCCGCCCGACTTCGCCGCCGTGGCCAAGCGCCCGTGGGCCGTGGCGCTGGGCATCGTTGCCCACTATGTCATCATGCCCGGCGCCGGCTGGCTCATCGCCGGCGCCCTCAACCTCCCGCCTGAATTGGCCGTCGGCGTGATCCTGGTGGGCTGCGCTCCCTCCGGCACGGCTTCGAACGTGATGGCCTTCCTCGCCAAGGGCGACGTTGCCCTGTCCGTGGCGGTGGCCTCCGTCTCCACCCTGATCGCCCCGATCGTCACCCCGCTGCTGGTCCTGTTCCTTGCCGGTTCGTACCTGCAGATCGACGCCGCCGGCATGGTCCAGGACATCGTCAAGACCGTGCTGCTGCCGGTGGTCGCGGGCCTGCTCGCCCGGTTGTTCCTCAAGAAGCTCGTGGCCAAGGTGCTGCCGGCGCTGCCGTGGGCGTCCGCCGTCGTGATTTCCCTGATCGTGGCCATCGTGGTGGCCGGCAGCGCCGGCAAGATCATCGACGCCGGCGCCATCGTGTTCCTCGCCGTGGTGCTGCACAACGGCTTCGGCCTGGGCCTCGGCTACCTCGCCGGCAAACTGGGCCGCCTGGACGACAAGGCCCGCCGCGCCCTCGCATTCGAAGTGGGCATGCAGAACTCCGGCCTGGCATCGACACTGGCCATCGCCCACTTCACGCCGCTGGCCGCACTGCCGTCCGCCGTCTTCTCCCTGTGGCACAACATCTCCGGCGCCATCGTGGCCGCCTGGCTGGCGCGGCGCCCGCTGGAGGACAAACAGGCCTAAGCTCCCGTTTCCAGCCCTCCATTCAGGGTAAAGGTTCCTGTAGGGACAGCGCCGTCGACGCTGCCCGCCGGTTCCTGTAAGGAGATGGACGGATGGCTCGGATTGACCGAATAGCTGAACCATGGGGGACACGGACGCCGTATGGCAGCGGCGCCCAGTGGCCGGTCAGGGTGGACACCCGCCTGGCCGAGGGGGTCGCCGAGGAGGACGTGGACCGTTGGGTCCAGACGGCGTCACTCCTGCATTCCAACGGTGACGCCATGGACATTGCAGTCAAGGACAACAGGATCGTTGGCGTGCGTGGACGGGCGGTGGACCGCGTCAACCACGGCCGCCTGGGCCCCAAGGACCTCTTCGGCTGGCAGGCGAACGCCTCCCCGGACCGGCTCACCAAACCCCTCATCCGCGAGGGCGGGAAGCTGGTGGAAACCGACTGGGACACCGCCATGCAGCGCATCGTGGACAGGTCCAAGGCGCTGCTCGCGGAGCAGGGCCCCAGCGCCCTCGGCTTCTACACCACCGGCCAGCTCTTCTCCGAGGAGTACTACACCCTGGGCACGCTGGCGCACGGCGGCATCGGCACCAACCACGTGGATGGCAACACCCGGCTGTGTACGGCAACGGCAGGCGAGGCGCTGAAGGAATCGTTCGGCTGCGACGGCCAGCCCGGCTCCTACACGGACGTGGACCATGCCGATGTGATCGCCTTGTACGGGCACAATGTGGCGGAAACCCAGACGGTCCTCTGGACCAGGATGCTGGACCGGCTGGCCGGTCCCAACCCGCCCAAAATCATCTGCGTGGACCCACGCATGACGCCGGTGGCCAAGGCAGCCACCGTGCACCTCGCTCCGCGGCCAGGCACCAACGTGGCCCTGATGAACGGCATCCTGCACGAGATCATCACCAACGGCTGGGTGGACCAGGAGTACATCCAGGCCCACACCGTGGGGTTCTCCGAGCTGGAAAAAGAAGTCAAGAACTATCCGCCGGCCCTGGTGGCGCAGATCTGCGGCGTCCCGGCGGAGCAGATCCAGGAGGCCGCCAGCATTATCGGCCACGCCGAGCGGCTGCTGTCCACGGTGCTGCAGGGCTTCTACCAGTCCAACCAGGCCACCGCTGCCGCCGTGCAGGTCAACAACGTCAACATCATCCGCGGCATGCTGGGCAAGCCCGGCTGCGGCATCCTGCAGATGAACGGCCAGCCCACGGCGGAAAACACCCGCGAATGCGGGGCCGACGGCGACCTGGCCGCCTTCCGGAACTGGTCCAACGACGCACACATCCAGGACCTGGCGAAGGTCTGGAACATCGACCCCATGGCCATCCCGCACTACTCCCCGCCCACGCATGTGATGCAGATGATGCGGTACGCGGAGGACGGCTCCATCCGAATGCTGTGGGTCAGCGGAACGAATCCCGCCGTCTCGCTCCCCGAACTGGCACGCATCCGCAGCATCCTGGAGCAGGACCGCCTGTTCCTGGTGGTGCAGGACATCTTCCTGTCCGAGACCGCCCAGCTGGCCGACGTCGTCCTTCCCGCGCAACCTGGGGCGAAAAGACGGGCACCTTCACCAACGTGGACCGCACCGTCCATCTTTCGGAGAAGGCCGTGGACCCGCCCGGCGAGGCCAAGCCGGACCTGGAGATCTTCATCGATTACGCGCACCGGATGGGCCTCCAGGACAAGGACGGGCAGCCCCTGATCAAGTGGCACGATCCCGAGTCCGCCTTCGAAGCCTGGAAGGAATGCACCCGGGGACGCCCTTGCGACTACACCGGCATCACCTATGACAAACTGCGCGGCGGTTCCGGCATCCAGTGGCCGTGCAACGAGGAGAACCCGGACGGCACCGAGCGGATCTACGCGGACGGGAAGTTCTGGGCGCACCCGGAGTACTGCGAAACCTATGGCCGTGACCTCATCACCGGCGCGCCCGTGGAGCCGAAGGAGTACAAGGCCCTGAACCCCGAGGGTAAAGCCATCATCAAGGCCGCCGAATACATGCCGCCGCACGAGCTGCCCAGCCAGGACTTCCCACTCCAGCTCATCACAGGGCGCACGCTTTACCAGTTCCACACGCGCACCAAGACCGGCCGGGCGCCGGAGCTGCAGGCAGCGGCGCCTGACGTCTGGGTTGAGTTGTCGGCGGACGACGCCGGCGCGTACGGGATTGCCGAGGGCGACCTTGCGGAGGTGGAGACACCCCGCGGTTCGGTCCGTGCCAAGGTGCGGATCAGCGGCATCCGGAACGGCGTGCTGTTCCTGCCGTTCCATTACGGCTACTGGGACACTGACGGCGGACACCAGCCGGACGGTGCAGGCAGGGCGGCGAACGAACTGACCATCACCGATTGGGATGCCGCGTCCAAGCAGCCCATCTTCAAGACGGCGGCGGCAAGGATTACCAGGGTTGCCGGTGGTGACGGCCCGTCCCCGGCGCCCACCACCACAGCGTCGGCGCCGGCCGGCGACTTCCCGGACGACGCGAGGACCAGGGGAATAGCCACAGCCTTGGCCGATGAAGCCACTGAAACGGCAGGAGGGGAACGATGAAATTCGGGCTGGTACTGGAGGAGATGCACCGCTCCGAAAACGACCTGGCGCACCACCTGCTGGTCATCTCGGAGCGGCACAAGGTGGACCACGAGATCTACCACCTGGCCCGGGACCTGGCCCGCTGGTCCCAGCAGCACGTGCGGGAGATCGCGGACATCGCCGGGAACTACGGACAGGACCTGGACCCGGAGCCCCGGGGCGAAATGGGGCTGATGGAAACTGTCCGGGAGAAAGGCAGCGAGATGGTGGGACGGCGCCCCGAAACCGGCATGCTGCTGCTCCGGGACCTGCGCGAACTCTACCTGAAGGCCTGCGGAGTCTCTGCCGACTGGGAACTGCTGGCTCAGGCCGCGCAGGGCATGAAGGACAAGAACCTGCTGGCCCTGGCCGAGAGATGCCATCCGCAGACAATCCGCCAGATGAAGTGGGCAAACGGCAAGTTGAAGGAGTCAGCCACCCAGGTCCTGGTCAGTTAGGGGTATCTCCAACCTTGTTGATCGCTCCGGCCACGAGTATGGATTCCAATAGTTGAAACCCGACCGTGGCCGGCCTTCGCCCCCTGCTATCCCTCACATTCCTTGCAGTACTTCTTACCGTCTTTCTCGCGGGCCAACTGGCTGCGGTGATGGACCAGGAAGCAGGACATACAGGTGAATTCGTCTGCCTGTACCGGGACCACCTGGATGAGGAGCTCCTCGTTGGAGAGGTCGGCGCCGGGCAGCTCAAAGCTGTCCGCGAGGTCCGTCTCGTCCAGGTCCGGGGCGGCCTCCCGCCGGCCGGACTTGTCGGACTTCAGCTCCTCCAAAGCGACGTTCGGCTCTTCCTCGGGAGTCACCCGCGGAGCGTCGTAGTCAACTGACATGTGGTGTGTTCTCCTGTCCAGCTGCTGGTGTCCGGATTGTTCCGGACAGATCGACAACGCCGGACGGGGACAACAAATTCCCGCGACGGCCAGGGTTGTTTCCGCGCATGGCGAGCGCCGCCTGGACCAGGGCCGGCGGACCCCATACACATACCGGGTCCCGCGCCCGCCATGCCGTAGTCGGCAATGGGCCGGGGCAGCCCTCCCGCAAACGGGTGGCACTCCGGGCTGGTGACCATCCATGACATCGTCAACGCCCCGATGACGCGATTGAGACGCCGCCGCACGTAAATGTTGGCATGCTTGGACCCAAGCCCACGTTCCAGGTTCCGGGCGGCCTGACCTTCAGCCGTCGCGGGCCAGCCCCGTGACTCCCGTACGTCAACCATCAACCGATAGGCCCGCCCATGCAGCACGTGCACACCGTTAGTTTCCCGGATCCCCAGCTCTTGGCTGACCTGTCGCCACTCCCCGAAGGGCTGCGGGGCGTGGTGTGGGACATGAAGGACGTTCCGGGGGAGGAGCTGGGTGGCATCGACGGCGTCATCCTGCCCTACATAAACGCCGGGGAAGTGCTGGGGAACCTTGGCAGGGTCCCGGGCCTGAAGTTCGTGCAGACACAGTCAACGGGGTATGACGGCGTGTGCGAGGCTGCCGGGCGGGGCGCCGCGGTGGCAAACGCCTCGGGCGTCCATGCAGCTGCCACGGCCGAGCTGGCAGTGGGGCTCATCCTCGCGAAACTGCGGGGCATCGACCAGGCCGTCAAGGACCAGCAGATTGAAAGCTGGAAGCCCCAGCGCCGCCAGTCCCTGGCCGACCGCAAGGTCCTGCTGCTGGGTATCGGCGGGATCGGCAAGGAACTCGCCCGCCGGCTGGAACCCTTTGAAGTCACCGTGACCCGGGTGGGAAGCGCGGCCCGCACGGACGCTGGCGGGCAGGTCCACGGCCCGGACGAACTTGTGGAGCTCGCCGCGGACCACGACATCCTCGTCTCCGTCCTGCCCCTGAACGACAAGACCCACCACCTGGTGGGCCGGGATGTCCTGGCTGCCCTGCCCGGTGGTGCGCTGGTGGTGAACGTGGGCCGCGGCGCCGTGGTGGACACCGACGCCCTGACCCGGGAAGTGGTCTCGGGGCGCCTGCAGTGCGCCATCGACGTCGTCGATCCCGAACCGCTGCCCGCCGGCCACCCGCTGTGGTCAGCGGAAAACGCACTCATTACCCCTCACATTGGCGGTAATGCCTCCGCTTTCGAACCACGGATCCTCAAGCTCCTGAAGCGCCAGCTCGAGGCCCTGGCCGCCGGCCAAACCCCCGTCAACCTTGTCCAGCAGGGACCCTTCGCATGAGCGCGCTGTTTGACCTGACGGGCCGTGTTGCCCTGGTGACGGGTTCCAGCAGGGGTATCGGTTCGGCCCTTGCGCGGGCGTTGGCGGACGCCGGAGCAACGGTGGTGCTCAACGGCGTCAACGAGGAACGGCTGAAGGCTGCCGCCGCGGCCATGGCGGCTGATTTTCCGCCGGGCCGGATCCACAGCGCAGCGTTCGATGTGACCGACGACGTCGCCGCCGCCCGGAGCATTCAGTGGATCGAGGAGAACGTGGGTCCGCTGGAGATCCTGGTGAACAACGCCGGGATCCAGCACCGGGTGCCCATGCTGGATTTGGATGTGGCGGACTGGGAACGGGTGCTCTCCACGGACCTGACCAGCGCATTCCTGGTGGGCCGGGAGGCCGCCCGGCACATGATCGGCCGTGGCCGGGGCAAGATCATCAACATCTGTTCCGTGCAGGCTGACCTGGCCCGTCCCACCATCGCCCCCTACATCGCGGCGAAGGGCGGGCTGCGGAACCTCACCCGCGCCATGACCGCCGAATGGGCCGCCTCCGGGCTGCAGATCAACGCTGTCGCTCCCGGCTACATCCACACCGAAATGACGCAGAACCTGGTGGACGATGAGGAGTTCAACGCCTGGATCCTGGGCCGGACGCCCGCGCACCGCTGGGGCACCGTCCAGGACCTCGCCGGTCCTGTGGTGTGGCTGGCCTCGGACGGCTCCAACTTCGTGAACGGACAGACCATCTTCATCGATGGCGGAATGACGGTGGTGGTCTGATGACGCTGAATACTGAGAGCCTCCCTGCCTTCGGGCCGGCCCTGGTGGCCCATGCCGCCGGGGACCTGCGCATCGACGAGGTCCCGCTGCCCCAGCCCGCACCGGACGAAGCCGTGGTGGAGGTCGCGTTCGGCGGCATCTGCGGCTCGGACCTGCACTACTGGCTGGACGGGGCCGCGGGGGAGTCCATCCTGAAGGCCCCGCTGGTCCTGGGCCACGAAATCTCCGGCGTGGTGGTGCGCCCGGCGGCCAACGGTACCGGCCCGAAGGCCGGGACCGCCGTCGCCGTGCATCCCGCAACACCGGGCCCTGGTGCCGCGAAGTACCCGGCGGACCGGCCGAACCTGTCCCCGGGCTGCACTTACCTGGGCAGCGCGGCCCGCTACCCGCACACCGACGGCGCCTTCAGCCGGTACGTCACCCTGCCGGTGCGGATGCTCCGGCCCCTCCCACTGGGCATGAGCCTGCGCACCGCGGCGCTGATCGAACCGGCGTCCGTCGCCTGGCATGCCGTGTCCAGGGCGGGGGATGTCCGGGGAAAGACCGCGCTGGTCGTCGGCTCCGGGCCCATCGGGGCCCTCGCCGTCGCCGTCTTGAAGCGTGCCGGCGCCGCCCGCATCACCGCCGTCGACCTGCATCCTAAGCCCCTGGAGATCGCCACGGCGGTCGGCGCGGATGAGGTGATCAACGCCGCGGACACCACGGCGATCGCGGCCGTGGAGGCCGACGTCGTGATCGAATCATCCGGAAACCACCACGGCCTTGCCTCCGCCATCCAGGGTGCGGTGCGCGGCGGGACCGTGGTCATGGTCGGGCTGCTGCCCACCGGCATGCAACCGGTCCCCATCTCGCTGGCGATCACCCGCGAACTGGACCTCAAGGGCTCGTTCCGCTTCAACGACGAAATCGACCAGGTCATCGCCGCCCTCACAGACGGCTCCCTGCACATCGAGCCCGTCATCACGCACCAGTTCCCGCTGGCCGACGCACTGCACGCCTTCGAAGTAGCGAAGGACTCCACAGCCTCCGGCAAGGTCCTCCTCAGCTTCGGCGCACCGGGGGAAGGCCAGTGAGCGGGCAGCTGCCACCACTGGTGGTGATGGGCGTTTCCGGGTGCGGCAAATCCCCTGTCGAGGGTGCCATAGCCAGGGCAGGCTTGGAAGGACACGACGCCCCGCTCAAGGAGGCCAGGGTCATCGCCGCTGAAATCCTGGATGCCTTGTGAACCCTGCCCCAACCCACCGGAAGGCCCAACTGCGGGGAGCGCTGGCGGTTGTGGCTGCGTCCGTCCTCTGGGGGACCACCGGAACCGCCGCCACCTTCGCCGCCGGCGTGAGCCCGCTGGCCATCGGCGCCGCTGCGATGGGCCTGGGCGGGTTGTTCCAGGCGCTGTACGCTGCGCGCCACATCGCCATCCAAAAGGGCAGCCTGCTCGAACAGTGGCGCCTGGTCTTGCTCGGCGCCATGGCCGTCGCCGTATACCCACTGGCCTTCTACAGCTCAATGCACCTCTCCGGCGTGGCCGTGGGAACCGTAGTCTCCATCGGCTCCGCCCCCGTGGCGGCTGCCCTCATCGAACGGTTCGCGGACAGGAAACCCCTGGGCCGCCAATGGATCCTCGGGGCGCTCCTGGGAGTAGGCGGGGCCGCCCTGCTGTCCTTCGCCGGGCACGCTCCGGCAGCGGCGATGCAAACCGGAGGCTTGCCGGGCGCAGGTCTGCCCCCCGATGGTCGGAGTTCGACGGCGGGAATCCTCCTTGGGTTGCTGGCGGGCACCACCTATGCCTTGTATTCCTGGGCCGCTCACCGCCTGACCGGGCAGGGCCTGTCTTCCAGGGCTGCCATGGGCGCCGTCTTCGGAACGGGCGGGCTCCTCCTCCTGCCGGTCCTGGCCGTTACCGGCGCCCCGCTGATGGAGTCCTGGGGCAATGCCGCCGTGGGCGTGTACATGGCTGCGGTGCCCATGTTTGCCGGTTATCTCCTATTCGGCTGGGGCCTGGTCCGGGTGGGAGCGAGTACGGCCACGGGCATCTCCCTGCTGGAGACAGTGGTTGCTGCCGTTCTGGCCGTGTTGGTGGTGGGCGAGAGGCTCCCTGCACTCGGCTGGCTTGGCGCCGCCGTCGTACTGGCCAGCCTTTTCATCCTGACGCCGGGGCCGCGCCGGCCGCGCGAAGTGCCAGGACGAGGCAGGGGACGACAGCGGTCAGCCGGTGGGCTGCCGTCCCGCGCTTCGGGCCAGGACGGTGGAGCCCAGCAACAAGCAGGCGCCCAGCCCCAGCAGCAGAATCCCTAAGACCACCGCGCCAGGGGCGGGGATACCTGCCCCTGCAAGGACCAGCACCAGGCCGATCAGCGCGGCCGCAATCCCCGGGAACAGGCCGGCGGGGAAGCGGCGCGTGGGATAGCCGGACAGCAGTTCCATGGCCAGGTGGGGATCGTCTGCAATCAGCCCCAGTTCCAGCTCCTTGAGCAGGCGTCGCTCCTCATCGGACATCGGCATGGCGGGCCCCTGTTTCCCCTGGGAGGCGGTATTCGGTATCGACCGTAGGAGTCTTCTACCGGTTAGTCAATAGCGCCGCCAACCGCCGGTCACTCCGGAACGTCGTAGCGCAGTTGGGTGCCCAGCACCCGCACCCCCTTGGTGGGAACGTGCGGAACCGCTTTGTTTGGCGGCATCAGGTGTTCAACCGGCAGGCCGGCCAGCAGGACGCAGTGGTCGGAGATCAGCCTGCGGTGGCAGCGCCACCAGAGGGTTTCGCTGCACATGATGGCCGTCCGGGCCGCTTGGGATCCGGCAACCAGTTCGGCAACGGCCGCCGTAAAGTCTTCGCTGCGCATGTACGCGGCATAGGCGCGGAAGGAGTCATTGCGCAGGGCCGTATCAGGGGAGTCCGAAGGCAGCTTCCGGAAGCCGCCCAGCCGCCGCTCCCAGCGGTAGCTGATGCCGGCGGCGGGCAGCCATTCGGCCATGCGGTCCTTGCCGAAATGGGGATACTTGCGGCTGCCCGGCCCAATCCGGACGTCCACCAGCGACGCCACCCCTGCGCTGCTGAGCAGGCTGGTGAAATCCTCCTGGGACGCGGTGCCGTGACCTACGGTGAACAGGGCCTTCATCGAAGCCATCATAGGCATCGGACCGTGCAGCTCTGCCGGCGGGCATCAGAACGTACGACGGCGGCACTGGCCTTCCCGGGGTACGGCACCTTGGGGCGTGGCGGGCGGATGCCTGCTACCGCCGTCGTAATTCCGCGAACTCGATGGAGGGCACGATGGCGCCCGCGTCCCGCTCCACGAAGTTGGTGCCCGGCGGCACCAGGTCGTCAATCGCGTCGAGGACCGTCTCGCCAAGCTGGACGTCTGCCGCTCGGAGGTAGGCCTGGAGGTGTTCGCCGCTGCGGGGCCCGATGATCACGCTGCTGATGGCTGGGTGGGTGAGGGCAAAGCCGACGGCCAGGTCCACCAGGGGCATCTCCAGTTTGTCCGCAAGGCGCGCCAAGGAGTCAGCGGCCAGCAGCTTCCGCTCACTCGAAGGCCCGGAGATGTCGTACCGGCCGGGCAGGGTGTGGACCCGTGTGGGCGGCCTGCCGGACTCAAGGACGAAGCTGCCGGACAGCCAGCCACCTGCCAGGGGTCCGTATGCCAGGACGCCCAGGCCATACTGCTGGGCGATGGGCAGGACATCGCGCTCGTTGCCGCGGACCAGCATGGAGTACGGGACCTGGTTGCCCACCGGCGGGATGAGGTGGTTGGTGGTGGCCAGCCACTGCGCTTCCACCAGCTGCGCCGGAGTGAACACTGAGGTTCCGTAATACAGGATCTTTCCCTGGCGGATCAGGTCGTTGAGGGTGGTGATGGTTTCCAGGAGGTCGGTGTTGTAGTCCGGCCGGTGGGCCTGGTACAGGTCGATGCGGTCCGTCTGCAGCCGCCGGAGGCTGCCCTCCACGGCCTGCGTGATCCAGCGCCTGGAGTTTCCGGAGTGTGCCGGGTTGAGGCTCATCTGGCCGTGGAACTTGGTGGCCAGGAAGACGTCGTCCCGGCGGCCGCGCAGCGCACGGCCTACCACCTGCTCGGATTCTCCCTGGGAGTAGACATCCGCCGTATCGATCGCGGTGATGCCGGCATCCAGTGCCGCGTGGATGATGCGGATGCTCTCATCCGCTCCCGTCGGGGCGCTGTGCGGGCCGCCGGCACCCTCGCCGAAATTCATGGTGCCAAGGGTGAGCGGACTGATAGGCGTCCCCGACCGTCCGAACAACCGCAGTTCGCTAAGGCTCATTTCCGGTCTCCTCCATGTAATCGCCGTGCCCTGGATCGTCATGAGGCTACACAGATTTGAAGGGCCGCCCCAGACTTCCGCCTTAGTCCTTCTCTTTTCGTCGCGCGGAGTAACCGGGGCCGTCCGAATGACGTTTTGTGGCGCGCACACAGCAGGCAAGAGCGCCTATATTGAGGCATGGGCAACCCTAAGAGCGATGATCAGTTCGTCCAGCTGCACGACCTCGTCATCGGCAGCAGCAACGTGGCTGACCTCGTTGCTGAGCTTTCCGCGGTGGCCGCTGCAAACCTCAGCGATGCGGCTGGCGTCTTGATCGAATGCGGCGTCACGCTCCGCCGCCGCAAACGCAGCACCACGATCGCCGGCAGCAGCGAACGTGCGGCGCTCCTCGACAAGCTGGAGCAGGCCCTGGGGGACGGTCCCTGCATAGCATCGCTGGAAGCCATGAAGCCGGTGGTCCTTCCTGACGTGAAAACCGACACCCGGTGGCCCGACTACCAGAAGGTGCTGGCCGAAAACGGCTGCCGCAGCGTGCTGGGTGTTCCCCTCGCCCTGGACGAGAACCAGGCGGCGGCACTGAATTTCTTCGCCTCAGAACCCAACGTCTTTGCCCCCAACGTCATCGGCCGTGCGGAGGGGTTCGCGGACCTGGCCGGACGGGCGCTCAGGCTGGCGCTCCGGATCGCCGACGCCCAAACCCTGGCGGAGGACCTGAAGTCTGCCATGGCCAACCGCACCGCAATCGACCTGGCCTGCGGGGTGATCATGGCGCAGAACCGGTGTACCCAGGATGAGGCAATGGCCATGCTCACCAAGGCGTCCAGCCACCGGAACCAGAAGCTGCGGGACCTCGCGGGGGAGGTCATCGGCCGGGTCAGTGACGGAACGGTGACCACGCACTTCGATCCCTAGAAACGGCCGCCGCCTCCATTCCGGTCCTGCCCCGGACATATACCGCGCCGGTTTCGCCACCACGCCGCCCTGCAATAATCTGAACCAACGGATGTGCACGGGGGTGTCAGCGCCCGGGTACAACAGCAGCACTGTAAGTTCCGGGACCATCACAGACGAGGCGGATACCCATGACGGCTTCAGACCAGCAGCACGCACCACGGCCAGCTTTGCCCGCAGACCCTCCCGCCGCTGCCCCTGAGCCGGTGAATCCCCACCTCCTGCACCAGCTTGCCGACGCGCACGGCGTCGGGACATCCTTCCAGGGCTGGGACGGGCTGCCACACTCCGTTTCCCAGGAGACCCTGGTCAAGGTGCTGGCCGCCCTGGGCGTGGATGCACGCACCAACCGGGACATTGAAGCTGCATTGGCGGAGGCAGACCTGGCGCCCTGGCGGCAGGTGCTGCCGCCCGCCGTCGTCATCAAACAGGGTGAGCCCGCCCAAGTGCCGGTCCATGTCCGGGATGGTGCCACCGCACGCCTGACCATTGCCCTTGAGGGGGGAGTTGGATCCCGGGAGGCCGTCCAGCAGGATGTCTGGGTCCAGCCCAGGGACGTGGACGGCGTCTCCACCGGCCGTGCCACGTTCTCCCTTCCCGCCGACCTGCCGTTGGGCTGGCATACCCTTCATGCAGAGTCGGAGGGCCGCACGGCCACTGCCACGCTGGTGGTGACGCCGGCGCGGCTGGCCACCGCCAAGCCGCTGGAGGAGCGTCGCGGCTGGGGACTGGCCACGCAGCTGTATTCGGTCCGGTCAAAGAGGTCATGGGGCATCGGCGACTTTGCCGACCTGGCAGACCTGGCGGCCATCAGCGGAGCCCGCGGCGCCGATTACGTGCTGGTGAACCCGCTGCACGCCGCGGAGCCTGTTCCGCCGGTCCAGCCCTCGCCGTACTCGCCGTCCACCCGCCGGTTCTTCAACCCGCTGTACATCCGCATCGAGGCCATCCCGGAACTGGCCTACCTCCGGCCGCGCAAACGCGCGGCGCTGGAAAAGCTGCACGAGGAAGTTGCGGGCCTTAACAAGGAAGGCGGACACCTGGACCGGGACGCCGTGTATGCCGCCAAGCTGCAGGCCCTGGAAATGCTGTACCACACGCGCCGGTCGCCCGCCCGGCAGGCCGCCTTCGACGAGTTCTGCCGCATCTCCGGCAAGGGGCTGGAGGATTTTTCGCTCTGGTCCGCCATCCGCGAGGACCTGGCCCCCGGCGATCCCTTGTGGAAGGACCCGGCCTATGCCATTGGGACGCCGGAGGTGGAGGCGCTCCGGGAAAAGCTGGCTGACCGGATTGGCTTCCACCGCTGGCTGCAGTGGATCTGCGACGAGCAACTGGAGAACGCCCAGCGGGCTGCCCTGCGGTCCGGGATGCGGCTCGGAGTGGTGCACGACCTCGCCGTCGGCGTGGATCACAGCAGCGCCGACGCCTGGACACTGCGGGGAGTCCTGGCCCCGAACACCAGCGTGGGCGCGCCGCCGGACATGTACAACCAGCAGGGCCAGGACTGGGGCCAGCCGCCATGGCACCCCGGCCGGCTGGCAGAGGCGGGTTACGAGCCGTTCCGCAAAATGCTGGCCAACGTCCTCCGCCACGCCGGCGGCATCCGCGTGGACCACATCCTGGGCCTCTTCCGGCTGTGGTGGATCCCCATGGGGAACGCCCCGGGGGACGGCGCCTACGTCCGCTACGACCACGAGGCACTCATCGGCATCCTCGCCCTCGAGGCGCACCGTGCCGGGGCAGTGGTGATCGGGGAGGACCTGGGCACCTTCGAGCCGTGGGTGCGCGACTACCTTGCGGCGCGCGGCATCCTGGGGACGTCCATCCTGTGGTTTGAGTACGACGGCGATTCGCCCCTTGCGCCGGAAAAGTACCGGATGCAGGCGCTCGCCAGCGTGAACACCCATGACCTTCCGCCCACGGCCGGCTACCTGGCAGGGGACCACGTGGCGCTGCGAAGCAGGTTGGGCCTGCTGGAGCGGTCCGAGCAGGAGGAACGCGCTGAGCACAACGCATCCCTTGAAAAGATGTTTGCCCTGCTGCGCGAGCGCGGTTACCTCTCCGAGGGGACTGCCGGCGCCGGGTCGGCCCAGGCGGCGGCCGAGGAGCACACCATCGAGGCGCTGCACCTGCTCCTGGCCCAGGCGCCGTCCGTGCTGCTTGGTGTGGCCCTGGTGGACGCCGTGGGGGAGCGGCGGGTGCAAAACCAGCCAGGTACCACCGAGGCGTTGTATCCCAATTGGCAGGTTCCGCTGGGCGGACCGGACGGCAAACCCGTCTATCTGGATGACCTTCCCGGCAACAAGCGGTTCAACGCGCTGCTCGCGGCGGTGGAGGGATCCCTGCACGGGTCTTGAGTAACGGCTTAAGCGCCGTGGCCCCGCCGCTCTGGAAGCGGCGGGGCCACGATGCTTGTCAGGCGGCTAACCTGGCCGGCAGTGATCAACTGGCGGCGACGAGGGCGGTCGGAGACCGGGTGGACAGCATGTGCAGCACCGGGCCGGGAAGGCCGGTGGCGGGGTCCAGTTCGAAGGTGGCAATGGTGTGTGACCGTTCATGGGCCACGTGCAGCCATCTTCCCCGGACCAGGTGGTGCCGCGGCCAGTTCCCGCCGCTGTCAAAGTCCTTGACGGGGATCAGTTCGGCGCCGTCCGCTGCAACTTCAAGGACACTGATGAGGTTGGAGCCGCGGACACCGGCGTAGGCGAAGTGTCCCTGCAGGTCCAGGCAGATCTCAGCGGCGGAGTCGCCTTCCTGGCTGCCGCCCGCAGTGGCAGGTCCGCGGAATACCAGCTCGTATATGCCGGCCTCGGGGCGGACCACGAAGACTTCCACGGAGTACTCCGACACGATGAAGACATTTCCGTTCGGGTGCTCCACCATGTGCCGCGGACCGCTGCCGCAGGGGAGAACCACCTCGTGGTCAGCCGCCAGTCCGGTGCCCGGCTCGTACTTCCAAATCCGGAGGGTGTCGTGGCCCAGATCGGTGGTCATGATGCGGCCATCCTGCAGCATCAGGCTGGCGTGGGCGCGGCTTTGCCTCGGGCTGCCGGGAGAAACGCCGGCGTGGGGATCAACCGACGGCGCAGCGGGGTACCACCTTGTCATGCCGCCGTCGGCATCCAACTCGTAAAGGAGGACCTGCCCGTCACCCCAACAAGCGGCGGTAACAAAGCGGCCGCGTGGGTCGACGGCAACATGGCAGGTGGCTTCGCCGGCCGGCTGCGGTGCACCGGACTGTTCAAGGACAAAGTCACCCAAGCGCCGGTATGCCTGGACCGTCTTTCTTTGCTCTGCTGCCGCGTACACCACGGGCAGTCGCGGGTGGGCGGCCAGGAACGACGGCGAAGGTGCCTGGACCGCCGTACCCAGCCATTCGAGACTGCCGTCCTGGCGCTCGCGGACAGCGCCGATGCCGTCTGCGAGGCCGCCGCCGTCCGCAGTATAGGTGCCGATCCAAATGATGCTGCTGGCCGCATTGTTGTTGGCTGCATTGTCGTGGGCTGCGCCGGTGGTCATGGTCCCATCCTGCCAACACCCTGATCCTATTCCCGTGCATCAGGCCACCGATTAGCATAAAATTCCGGCCAAAGCTGAAGGAGGTGGGTGCGATTATTGCTGCACCAGTTTTGGCTTACCCCTCCCTCCGCCCTTCGGAGATCCGGGCCTAGCCGGCATGGAGGTGCCCATCCGCTACCCGGGAGGCGCTGCTCCGGATCCTTTTCGAGTACGGGGTATTCATGGCCCGTACCCGCCCGCGGACTTCGACCGGATCGTCCCCCTGTTGAGGTCTGTGGGTTGTGTTTTCGCCGAAGAGGAAGCCCGGCTCCTGCTGGCGGAAGCGGCCAGTCCTGCGGAACTTTCCCGCAATGTCCAGCGTCGGATGGAGGGCGTCCCCTTGGAGCACATCCTGGGCTGGGCAGAATTTGCGGGGCTGCGTGTCCTGGTTGAGCCCGGCGTCTTCGTGCCCAGGCGCCGAACGGAGCTGCTGGTCAACGGCGCTCTTGCCTTGTTGCAGAACCACTTACTGCCAGAAGCCCCGGTGGTGGTTGACCTCTGCTGCGGATCCGGGGCCGTGGGAGCGGCAATCCTTCAATGCGTCCCGCAGCTGGAACTGCATGCGGCTGATGTGGAACCAGCAGCAGTGCGGTGTGCCCGCCGGAACCTCGAACCCCTGGGCGGCCACGTCCACGAGGGTGACTTGTTCGAAGCACTTCCGCCCGCGCTCCACGGCCATGTGGCAGTCCTCGCCCTCAACGCTCCATATGTCCCTACCCAAGCAATTTGCACCATGCCGCCGGAGGCACGCCTGTACGAACCTGTTGCGTCGCTCGACGGCGGCCCGGACGGGCTGGATTTCCACCGCCGGGTTTCCACAGAAGCTGGGGCATGGCTCTCGCCTGGTGGTCATCTGCTGATCGAAACCAGCCAACGGCAGGCGGCCGGAACCTCCGCACTTCTTGCCGCAGCCGGGTTCGCCGTGGAGACGGTTCATTCGGAGGAACTGGATGGGACTGTGGTGGTAGGACGTGCGCCGGAAGGAACCCGCAGCACTAGATCACTAACCTGAACAGCCTTGTGTCTGTCCGGGTTGTGACAGCGGGCTGTTGATTCAAGGCAGCTTTGCGCTCCCATGTCCTTCTTGTGGGTGGGGTGGTGGGGGTGGTTTGAAGTAGTGGTTTTGTTGGGGTGTTTGGGTGGGGTCGATGTGGGGTGGCGGGATGAATGTGGGTGTGTTGTGGGT
>NZ_JBFBKY010000014.1:0-106098 GCF_040702335.1 Pseudarthrobacter sp. NPDC080039
GACGGCATGACGCCGAAACGCTACTGGGACAACTGGACCGAGCAAAACCAATTAGCTATCGCATAGACACTGGACTGCTAACGGGGGCCCAACCACAGGCACTATGAGGACGACGGCGACGCTCGGCGCGCGTTGGTTCGGCACTGGCTCCAACAAATCGTTGACGGCGTCCTCGACCCGTACATTGGGACAAATCTCATTCTGGGCCATGCTTGGCACGAACTAGGTCAGCCCACGGAGTTGAATTATTTGGTTGTCCTCAGGGACGACTGGGACGACATGCCGCAAAGCCGGGAGGATATTTGCAACAAGATTGTGGAGGCGGCGCACGAAGCGTTGATTGGTTGGTAGTCCGTCGAGGCTGCTCATCGCAAGGAAGGCGCACCCGCCTAGTGACGGATCGTCTATCGTGGCAGTTTGCCCCTACCGTCCAGAAGTTGAGGTATCCGTGGATCCCGCCGGTCGTTCGCCGCTGCACTACGCAGCACTTACCGATGCTGCAGCAGAGGTGACTCGGCTGATTGCTGCAGGCGAGTCACCCGACTCCGCGGATAGTCAGGGGTTTACCCCACTTCACCTTGCGTCTCAGGAGTATGCCCTGAACGCCGCTGCCGCGCTGATCAAGGCCGGTGCTGCGGTCGACGCAATGAACTCATACGGTAATACACCGCTGTTCGTCGCCGTCTTTAACTCCCGCGGACGACCGGCGATGATCAATCTGCTGCGTTCGCGTGGTGCCGATCCGCTTCTGGCAAACATGTCAGGTCAGACCCCTGTAGGACTGGCCAGACTGATCGGCAACTATGACGTGGCAGAGTACTTTCAGGATCTCCCCTAATGCCGCCGAGTGACCCCGTGCGCTGGCGGTGGCTGTTCGGCGAGCTGCCGGCTGGGACGCCTCGCCGCCGTTTAGCCTAAGCGTTTCGTTGGGCGATGGTGTGTGCGAGGCGGTAGGAGTCTGTACCGGTTTCGATAATGGTGCCGTTGAAGGTGAGGCGGTCCACAATCGCGGCGCACAGGCGTGGGTCGGTGAAGGTCTTGGTCCAGCCGGAGAAGGATTCGTTGGAGGCGATCGCGATGGAGTTTTTCTCCTCCCGCTCGGTCAGGACCTGAAAGAGGAGTTCGGCGCCGCGCCGGTCCAGTTCCATGTAGCCAAGCTCATCAATGTACAGCAGGTCGACGCGGCCATAACGGGCGATGGTCTTGGCCAGCATTTTTTCGTCGGCCGCCTCGACGAGTTCGTTCACGAGCCGGGTGGCGAGGGTGTATTTGACCCTGAACCCTTTCTCCGCGGCGGTTGTGCCGAGACCGATGAGCAGGTGGGACTTACCGGTGCCTGAGTCTCCGATGAGGCACAGAGGTGCGCCTTTGCGGATCCAGTCACCGGTGGCCAGGGTGTGGATGGTCGCGGGGTTGATGTTCGGGTTCGCATCGAAATCGAAGTCCCCGATCCACTTGTCCCGGGGAAAGTTGGCAGCCTTCACACGACGGATCGAGGAGCGCCGGTCACGGTCGTCGCATTCGGCCAGCAGCAGCTCGGCCAGGAACCCCTGATAGGACAGTTGCTCTTTCCCGGCGACGCTTAGTGCTTCGTCCAGGACCGCCCGGACGGTGGGCAGCCGCAGTCGACGGCAGGCCTGGTCCACGGCTGCGACCGCCGCTTGTTCGGTCAGGCCGCGGCGTCGGCGCAGGGTTGGAGTGATGGTGGTGGCCGGCGCGGTGGGGCTCATGAGATGTTCTCCTTCGACGGTGTTCCTGCAGAGTGCTCGGTGCGTTTGAACAGCAGCTCGTCGTAGGCGCCGATCGACGGAAGCGGGCGCGTGTCGAGCGGGAGCCCCGCGATGACCGCTGCCGGGTCCATGAGCCGGCGCTGAGTAAGGCTGACAACCCGTTGCACATTCACTTCAGCAAGAGCACCCGGATGACGGTCTGAACCGGACCCACCGCAGGTAGATGCCCCTGCGTGTCTGCGGGCCTCCACTGCGACAACATCGGCACTGACAGCTCCCACGCCCAGCGCTGCGGTGATTCCCGCCTGGATGTCTCCGTCGTCCATGGAACGGTGGAGCAGCAGGACGTCGATGAGTTCCCGGGTCCCCTCAGCGTCGCCATTGACGCGACGGGAGGCTGCCCAGAAGGCCTCGTGGGCACTGGTGAACGCCCCGGACTGCCGGGCCCGGGCCAGCGCGGTGGAACCTGGCAGGGCCCCGGGTTTGGTTTTGAGGACCTCAAGGTAGTGGTCCAGCTGGACCGATTGCCCTGACCGGGCCGCCATACGCTGATGTCGCGCGACCACGGCGCGGCCGTCGAACACCACAACCTCGGATGCCCGCAAGGACACTCGGACTTTCCGGCCGATGAACCGCGCCGGAACGGAATACTTCACCATCCGCACTGTGACCAGCGAAGACCTGTCCACGGTTGGGTTGAGCACCAGGCCGGGATCGAATTCCTCCGTTGGCAACGGTGCCAAGGAGGCCTGTTCGTTGGCGAAGTCCTGGCCGATCGTGTGGATTCTGTCCATGATCCGCCGGCGCTCGTCCCCGACTTCCCACACACGGATGCGGTCGTTGAGTTCTTTCAGCGACTCAACTACCAGCATCGGGGAGAGCCGGTTGCGGCGGAACCAGCCCACCTCGCCCTCAACCCCGCCCTTTTCGTGCGCCCCGCCGATACCGGGCTGGCAGTAGAAGGCATCAAAGCCGTAGAACGACCGGAACAACACCCACCGGTCGTTCTCCTGCCGCTGCCGGCCTTGCCCGAACACCACGGCGGTGACCGCGCTGGTGAGATTGTCGTAGCGGATGTGCCGGACCGGCACGCCCTCGATCTCGTTGAATGCCTCAATATGGCCTTCTAGGAAAGCCTCCTGCGCCTGGGTGGGATAGACACGGTGGATGGCCTTGCCGGAATGGGAGAGCCGGAGCACAAACATGTGGCACTTCGTCTTGACACCATTGAGCACCACCCAGAGCTCTCCAAAATCCACCTCAGCCTCGGCGCCTGGCTCATGTTCCTGGGGCACGAACACTTCAACCCGGCGGCCCGCTTCCACGTCGATCTGCGCCCGGCGGACCCGCACGTAATCGCGCACCGTTGAATACGACAGTTCTTCCGCTCCGTGCTCTTCGATCAACCGGGCCAAGACCCTCCGCGCGGTATGGCGCTGCTTCCTCGGCGCGGTCGTATCTGTAGTCAGCATGGCGTCGATGGCAGGTTTGAACGGATCCAGCCTCGGGGATGACCTCACCGGTGTCTTTCTGGTCGGCGGGAAAGGATCCGACAAGGCCTGGCGGACGGTATCTCTGCCGATCTGATAACGCTTTGCCAGCCCGCGGATCGACGTGCCCTCCACACGGGCGTCTCGGCGGATCTCGGCAAACAGCTCCATGCGCACCCTCATCCGGAACCTCCAAATGTTCGCTTTCAACAGATGAAAGCAACACTGGGGTGGTCCTGACTCAAACCGTCACAAGCAACCGGCGAGTCGTGGGTGGTCCTGATTCAAACCGTCACACCGGTCCTGAATCAAACTGCCATAGTCAACCGCGCTTACCTTTCGAGGACCCTGGACATAGTGAACGTAAAGGTGGACGGCTGGTCCAAGCTGGGGGAGATGGAGGTATAACAGATCACGCCCAGATGGGGTGTATTGGCACAGACCGCGCCGATACACCCCATCGATTCTTCTGTTTCCGGCAGCCAGCTATACCCGGTCCCGCCGACATGACAGGGACTGACAACTCCTATTCATCGTGGTCTGTTTCCAGAACCTGAACCAGTCGGTCAAGTGCATCCGCTGCGCCGTCATCTTCAGCGCGAAGCACCACTACGTCACCGTGTGAGGCACCAAGACTCATCAAGGAGAGGATACTGGCAGCATCCATGGCATCGCTGGCGGGTTCGCCGTTGTGGGCGATTGTCACATCCAGGTCAAGCTCCGACACCGCTGCTGCGAAGATCGCTGCCGGTCGTGCGTGCAAGCCGACCCTGCTGGCTATGGTAGCTGTGCGTTCAATCATGGTTTTCCTTTCCGCTTTGGCCGCAGACGCGACCGGATAGTGGGTTGTTGCTCAAGTGGTTATCTCGCCGGGTCACTTTCTGTCCGGGAGGAAGCTCATTCAGAGGCGGCTTTGCAGCCCATGCCTGGTAACAGCAAAAGTTCCGCAAGATCTCTGACTATGTAGTCCGGTACAACTCCCTGGACGGGACGCCCAGGTCCGGAAGGGGCTTCCCTAAGCACACAAAGGCCAAGGCCAGCCCTGCGGCCTGCGAAGACGTCGCGGTCGATCCGGTCGCCAACAAAGCAGGCTTCCCGCGCTGGAACCTGGACTGCGGCAAGGGCCGCGTCGAGGAGCTGACGTCCGGGCTTCCTGTAGCCGACCTCGTTGGAAAATAACGTGGCATCAAACAATTCCAGTAAACCGTCGTGATGAAGCTGAGCACGCGCTGCTTCTCCCGAGAGGCAATTACTGGCCAGTATGAGTTTCTTGCCGGCCCTTCTGAGAGACTGCAGGACCTCAGCCACTCCCGCATTAGCCGGCCGAGAAATTACTTGTAGTTCGAGCTCACGGGTAAGGCGGGCGGCATGGGCAATAACCACATCCCTAGTGGAGTCGGGCCACCTATAAGTCACCAGTTCCCAGAACATGCCCTGGGGCATCTCGAGGGGTATCCGCTGCCGGTTCTGGAGACGCTTCCACCCGTCATACGCAGCCCATGCACCTTCAATGTCTTCGCCGATTGCGGCGGCACTGAGAGCGGAGTCAGGAATCAGCTGGTGGACAAGATGTCCCATCACTGTAAACCCGTCACGAGGTTTCTGAACATCCGCCAGAACTCCTCCGTAATCGAAAATAACGGCGGCGACGTCTGTCATCCTGCCCCTCTCTTTCGCCGCTTGCCCTGACGCATAATTTGCTCGTCCGTGTTCACTCCAACGTATGAAGTCGCCGACTTTTTCTGCACTACTTCCTGCCACTGGAGTTCCTTGGTATCCACGTCCAATTCGAAGTCAAGGAGCGGGGCTTCAAGTTCTCCCGGGATGTCAACGACCGAGGCAGTCATTCCGTCCGCACGAATGTCAATAAGGGAAAAAGCACCATGGTTCCACCCTCGGATGTGGGCGTTCTCGGCCAAAACATCCTGGCTGTAGGCAAGGGAAGGGCCACACCAAACCAGCATCCCGTGCCACACCGCTGAGCAGGGGTGATGGTAGTGGCCAGCCACGATGCCCCTTACGTCACTGCCTTCTAGCGCCTTGGCTAGATCGGCAGAATTGCGTAGTCCGGCAAACCGCAGCTGAGGCATGGGGGAGGAAATGGGAGGATGATGCATGCTTAGGACAGTGCCCAGGGGCGCAGATTCGGAGGACATGGAAGCGATCCAGTTCAGCTGTTCGGCACTCAGCTCTCCGTATGATCGACCGGGGACGGAAGAATCGACTATCAGGAGCCTGGCGCCGCCAACCATCCTCATGTGGTCATGGGTGTCTCCCGGGCGCCTCACAGCACTTGACGGAATGACTCCAAATAGGGCTTCGAACTTTTCCCGGTCGTCATGATTACCCATCATTGCTACCACCGGACGGCGGAGGGCCTCCTCAAGGAGTTCACTGAACTGCAATACCTCGTCGTAGTCCCAGCCGGAAGTTCTGTCGACGAGGTCGCCGGTCAAAAGGATAATGTCCGGAGCTGGCTCCACCGTCATCATCATGTCCATGACCGTGGCCAACCGGAGGCTGATGTTTCCCTTGGCGTGAAGGAGTGCGTTTGGGTTCATAGTGTGGAGGTCGCTGATTTGAAGGAAACGGACACTCACGCCCATCGGCAATCCTCCTATCTGTCTCTAAGCTGAAGGAAAGGTGTTCCCATTAACCGTGTGCATATTTGTGCAAACCATGCTCAACCACGTGTAGACTAATTGAAGCCGACACACGTGGCATGCACAAGTCCCTTGGCGTTGCTATTGTGGCGGGAATCACCATCCGGGAGAGAAGGACTGATGGATCTGCCCATTGATTGCCTGCCGACCCTGGAGGCCCGCGCTTCGGTGATGCCGGAGACGGCCCCCCTGTCACCCGGGCACAACTGATGCCCTCCCCCCGGGAACCTGCACTCCTCGCCCGCGCAGCGCGTCTCTACTACGTAGAGGGTCGGTCGCAGGCTGAAGTTGCAACTGCGATCGGGGTGTCCCGGTCCAACGTCTCCCGAGTTCTCGCCGCGGCGCGTGAACAGGGGATAGTCGAAATCCGAATCAATGACTCCTTTGACCGCGATCCACAGCTTGAACAGGAATTGCAGAGGGCCTTCGGGCTGCTGGAATGCCGTGTAGCTTCGCGGAATGATTTCCAATCGCCGCTGCTGCAGGTCGGCGGCCTGGGAGCCTCGTGGGTCAAGGAGAACCTCCCCGACGCCGGCTCCATAGCCCTATCGTGGGGGTCGTCGGTGCAGGCTGTCGTTGACAGTGTTGAAGCGGAGCCCATCCACACTGGACTGCAAGTTCTTCCGCTGATCGGCGGCCTCTCAATCGTTGATGCCGCCGCGGACGGTAATGTCCTGGTCCGCTCCCTTGCCCTTAAGCTTGGTGCCGATGACGCACGGTTGCATGCGCCCGCCGTCGTTGGTTCGCAAGAGAGCCGAGACACCTTCCTCCGAGAACCCTCAATCCGCAACGTCCTGGACGCCGCCTGTAAGGCAGAGTTCGCCTTGGTGGGCATAGGGTCGGTCGGGAGCGGTGCGTCTGCATCCATCATTGACGCGATGCAATTCACCCCGGCCGAGCTGGAGCAGTTCCTCGCATCAGGGGCAGTCGGCGACTGTTGCACCAGGTTCTTTGACGAGCACGGAGCGCCCGTCGACTCTCCGGCCGATGGTCGGGTGGTCAGCATTGACCTACACGCGCTGCGCAACATCAAACGGGTTGTGGGCGTCGCGACGGGGGCGAACAAGGCTTCGGGCGTGCGGGGCGCCATCCTCGGAGGGTTTATCGATGTCCTCATTATCGACTCAGCTCTCGCAGCCGCCCTCCTCTCACTCCAATAGAACCAAGCGCACATATGTGAGTATTCAGCGCTTTCTTGTGCAAACACGGGCTCCCGCAGTATGATGTCCATCACGCGATGCTGCGAGGATCCGATTGTCTTTGTCTAGGCAGCCGAATCCCCGCAAGTCATCACTGCTCAGTAACTCGTTGCCGGGCAGTGAAGGTGCGGGTGAACCCAAAAAGTCCACACGCGTAAATTCGCTGCTTACCGGCCAGAGGTCAGCAAGATACGGGCCGCCAAGCTTCGAATCAGTCGAAGGATGGAATGAAATGCGACTTGCTCATATGGATACTTTCCACACCCCGTTTGGGATGAGGCGTCGAGTCATCGCCGCTACGCAAGGTTGTACCGGCTGGATTAACAAGACGACACTCCGCCTGTTAGAACCCCCGGGGTCTTCGAAGATGTCGCTATCGGATGATTCAAAAGAGTCCTTCACTCCGAACGAAGCCGCCGCCCTCTTGGCCGCGCTCATCCGGATCGCCCAGATCAACGGAGAGATCTCAGAAGACAGGGAACGCCGCCTGGCAGACCAATGCCGCCAAGAACTTCTAAAAATCCGGGATGAGACCGACCTATGGAACAGTCAAACAATCCTGGATACGCTGAGCGAGCTCATCATGCGCTTGACCCTCCGAACTCAAGACAACGTCCTTCAAACGCTTTCACCTAAAAGGATGGCAGGACTGAAGGCTGCCCTGTTTGAGGCTGATAGCTCCAGTCGGCTCAGAAGCGGCCGAGCTCAGTAAATTCTGCTATCCCCTTGTTCGGCTGACCGCCAAACCCTTCGTCCCCGCAAGACGAAGTTCCGAAAGACTGTCAGATTTACTCGCTTGTCGTCGCAGATTTCTTCTCTAACGGCTACCTACCTTTTATGACGAAACGGCAAGGCGCGAGACCCCGGCCGAGAAAATCAGCAACATCGATGGCCCCCGACCGTACCGTGCGGCTGCGAATCGCGATGGCTACTCCCCTGCGAGACGTAAAAAGCCGAAAATGAAGATTCCGTCGAGCTAAGGATGCGGAGGATTCGGCACATCGGCGGCGCCGGCAAGGGAGCGGTTTACTCGAGCTTGGCGTGGCGCAGGTACTGGTAGACGGGTCTCGCGGCAGATCCCGTAGTCACGGGCAAGTAAGGCTTTTGGTACACCGCTGCCGGCGCGCTGGACCAGTTCGGCTGCGCGTTCCGGTGTGCGGGTATTTTCCCGTCCTTTGTAGGCGCGGCACTGATTAGCCAGGGGGATGCCTTCCTTTTGGCGTTGCCTAATGAGGGAGCGTTCGAATTCGGCGATGGCATCCATAACGGAGAGCATGAGATGGGCATGGAGGAGTCCTCACCGGTGAAGAAGGCTCTCTTCGACGAACTTCACGCGCACGCCTTTGCGGGTAAGGCCTTGGACCAGAGCCCGCAGATCGTCCAAGCTCCGGGCGAGCCGGCCCATGCTGTGCACCACCACGGTGCCGTCGCGGGCGAACTGCAGCAGTTCCGTGAGTTGCGGCCGGCTGTGTCCCTGCCGGAGGCCTTGTCCGTGAAGATCCTATCCAGGACCTGGCCTTCGAGCTGGCATTTACCATTCTGGGCCCGCGTGCTCACGCGCCCGTATCCAATCCGGCCCCGGCGGAGCGCGGCGCGGTACTCGCGGCTACTCCGACATATTTTCCCCCAGCCCACGGTCTCTGTAAGCTTGGTCACATCCACACGGGGGCCCTGGTGCAGGGGCTGAGATCGGGCTGATGCAGTCCGTGACCGTTGAACCTGTCCGGGTCATGCCGGCGAAGGAAGTAGGAAATCACTCATGAACGCCATGAATTCGCATTCGCTCGCCTATGCCCACGACCCGGAGCACGGCATTAGCGTCCCTGTCACGGAGATCGCCTTGGAGGATTCGCCGAACGGGATGAAGAATCCCCCCTTCACGGTCTACCGGACAGCTGGGCCGGGCAGTGATCCGGTGATCGGCCTGGAGCCGTTCCGGTCCGAATGGATCGAACTGCGGGCCGATACCGAGCCTTACGGTGGCCGGGAACGGAACCTGCTTGATGACGGCAAGTCCGCGGTGCGGCGCGGTGCTGCTTCGGCCGAGTGGAAGGGTGCCCAGCCTGTTCCCCGGCGTGCCGTAGACGGCCGGACCGTCACCCAGATGCACTACGCCCGCCAGGGCATCATCACCCCGGAGATGCGCTTCGTGGCGGTACGGGAGAACTGCGACGTTGAACTGGTCCGCTCCGAAGTCGCCGCCGGCCGGGCGATCATCCCGAACAACATCAACCACCCCGAGTCCGAGCCGATGATCATCGGCAAAGCGTTCCTGGTGAAGATCAACGCCAACATCGGCAACTCCGCCGTGACGTCCTCCATTGCCGAGGAGGTAGACAAACTGCAGTGGGCGGCCCAATGGGGCGCCGACACCGTGATGGACCTCTCAACCGGGGATGACATCCACACCACCCGTGAATGGATCATCCGCAACTCACCCGTCCCGATCGGCACCGTGCCGATCTACCAAGCGCTGGAAAAAGTCAATGGGCAAGCCAACGAGTTGACGTGGGAGATCTACCGCGACACCGTGATCGAACAGTGCGAGCAGGGCGTGGACTACATGACCGTCCACGCCGGCGTGCTGCTGCGCTACGTACCCCTGACCGCAAACCGGGTGACGGGGATCGTGTCCCGTGGCGGGTCAATCATGGCGGGTTGGTGCCTGGCCCACCATCAGGAGAACTTCCTGTACACGCACTTCGACGAGCTCTGCGAGATTTTCGCGAAGTACGACGTCGCGTTCTCCCTCGGTGACGGTCTGCGCCCGGGTTCCACGGCGGATGCCAACGACGCGGCCCAGTTCGCCGAACTGGACACCCTGGCCGAACTGACAAAGCGCGCCTGGACGTACGATGTGCAGGTCATGGTCGAAGGACCCGGTCACATCCCGTTCCACCTGGTCCGTGAAAACGTCGAACGCCAGCAGGAACTCTGCGACGGCGCACCCTTTTACACCCTGGGGCCGTTGGTCACGGACGTTGCACCGGGGTATGACCACATCACCTCAGCCATCGGAGCGACGGAGATCGCCCGGTACGGCACCGCCATGCTGTGCTACGTCACGCCCAAGGAGCACCTCGGGTTGCCGAACAAGGATGACGTGAAGACCGGAGTGATCACCTATAAGATCGCAGCCCACGCCGCGGACCTCGCCAAAGGCCACCCCGGCGCCCACGAACGCGACAACGCCCTCTCGAAGGCCCGGTTCGAATTCCGCTGGCGCGACCAATTCGCGCTGTCCCTGGACCCGGTCACGGCGGAGGAGTTCCACGACGAGACGCTGCCCGCGGAGCCGGCCAAGACGGCGCATTTCTGTTCAATGTGCGGGCCGAAGTTCTGTTCCATGCGGATCAGTCAGGACATCCGGGACCAGTTCGGTGGAGCGTCCGAGCAGGAAGTAATCGCGGGCATGAACGCCAAGAGCGCAGAGTTCCGCGAAGCCGGTGGCAAGGTTTACCTGCCCGAACCTGTCCGCCTCAACCCCTAAAACCCCCGGGCCTGCCGCCCAAGCCGCAGGCCCGGGCACCCCCTGCTCCACGAACACTGGCGCGCATCCATGACCAGACCCCGCAGCAGGGCAACCGGTAACACCGCCAAAAGGCTCGCGTTCAGAGTCGCCCCCTAGTTCGGCCCGATTTCTGCTCTCGGGAAGTCTGCTGTGGCGGTTCCCGCCTGCGGAGAGGGGTAGCTGGGGTTGGGCTGGCGGCGGTTTGGGAGCGGCATCCACGGTCTCCTGGATGCCTTACCGCCAGCCTCGGTCCCATTCTTAAAACCCCGCCCCAGCGGCGGGGTCCATGTCGTCGACAGCAGGACCGGTTCCTAAACGGCAGCCGATGACGAGCACAGGGTTTGCTCAAGGCTCTGAAAGCCTGTTCTTCCCGCGCATGTAGCCTGGCAAAACAACAAGCCGATAATGAAGACTCTGTCAGCCCGCCGAGGCGCGGAAGCGGGCTGTATTGGCACAGCCTTAGGAGCGTGTGTGGGCCTGCCTGCCTGGAGTTCTAGATGGCCTTGGCCTGGCGAAGGTACTGATAAACCGTTTCACGGCTGATGCCGTAGTCGTTGGCCAGCACGGCTTTCGGAACACCGTTCTCCGCACGATGGACGAGTTCGGCTGCCCGTTCGGGGGTCAGGGTCTTCTTCCGCCCCTTGTAGGCTCCGCGCTGCTTCGCCAGGGCAATGCCTTCGCGCTGCCGTTCCCTGATCAGGGAACGCTCGAACTCGGCGAAGGCACCCATAACTGAGAGCATCAGATTGGCCATGGGGGAGTCCTCGCCGGTGAAGACCAGGCTTTCCTTTACGAACTCGACGCGGGCCCCTTTGCGCGTGAGGCCCTGGACGAGAGCACGCAGGTCATCAAGGTTCCGGGCGAGCCGGTCCATGCTGCGCACCACCACGGTGTCTCCATCGCGGGCGAAACGCAGCAGTTCGGCGAGCTGTGGTCTGGCGGTGTCCCTGCCAGAGGCCTTGTCCGTGAAGACCCGGTCAAGAACCTGGCCGTCGAGCTGACGCTTCTCATTTTGCTCCAGCGTGCTTACCCGCACGTACCCAATCCGCTGTCCGCCCACCGTAACCTCCAACCCGCGTGCCTGTGAGATTGAGTTCTAGGCTCGTCCTACAAGGAAGTCAAGACACTGACTGCGGCGGTTTCGGGTTGGGTGCAGTTCAACCGCCATGAAGCTCCTCTGCCGAGTATCTGGACGACAAATATGTCACTCCAACCGTGATCGGAGGCCTGCACAGGGTCACGGGGTATTGAGTTTAGGTTCCGGTCGAAGGATGAGGAATGCTGCAACGGCGGTGAGGGTGAGCAGGGACGCCGCGATGGTGAAAATGAGCTGCATTCCTTGGACGAAGTCGGCTCGATCGGCGATTAGAGCTCCGAAGACTGCGACTCCCAGATGCGGAACGGCACGGTGACCGGTCAGTGAACGCGACACCAGTGCTGGGCCTATCGGACCCCGCCCTCGTAGCTGGACAGGGATGCTTCTGGGTGCGGCTCATCATTCAACCCTGAATCAGGAGCCAGGGATCAGCAGCCAATGCCTGCGGCTGAAGTGCCCAGCGGGATTCACCCCCTTCCCGGGCACCTCCCGTGGCCGACATAACGAGCCGTCCTCGCGCGAAGTTGGGCCTCGGCGTGCTCGAGCAGGATGGGTGAGGCGGCAGTCAGGACGTCGACGCTATGTTGCAGGGCCGCGGCCTGTAGCCGCGCAAGCGCAAAGTTCCGGGCCACGACAAGCGGAAGGATTGTGGCGCAGTGCTGGGCGATGTCCGTTGCCCCTGCCATGGAGGACGCTGTCTGCAGGCTTAGTACGGCATCAACCGACGCCGCCGGCTCCTCGTCAGCCAGAGCCGCGAGGAGCCGGGACAGCCGAACCTGCTGCAAGCTGAAGAAGTCGTTAAGGAACTGGAGGGCCAAAGCATGGCCCCCGGTGTCGTCGGCGATGTCCAGCAGGCTTTGCAGTTCGAGCAGTGGATTATCCCCGCTGACGCCCGACGAGGAAGGGGTTGAAGGGGCCCATTGAGCCCCTGCCGGTTCCAGCGCCTCCGCAGCTGCGGGTCGTTCTGCGCAAGATATGTTGACGGTGGTCCTCAAAGGAATCCTCGTGAATGATGAGCGCTGCCAACGGACCCCAAACCGTCAAGGGACAGGCGCTCTGCTTGACCTGACAAGGACACTTTTCCGGAAGAGGATCAAGCGGGCGCTTGTTGCCAGTCAAGATTCCCTCAAGATTGGACTACGGATTTCTACCGCCGTGACAAAGCCGGCGTTGCCTGTCACGGGCCCCGGTGAAGATCGGCCCCTTCCCATGCTTTTAACCCCGATGGATAGCCCCGAAGGGCACGAATTTGGAAAACCAGCATTCCGCGTACTACTTTTATTGTTGGCCAAAGCGCACGTTTCCCCCAACGTGTGGAGCAGCTGAAGGAGAGACCCTCGCGGATCGAGACAAGGACGCGGGGGTCTTTCAACATGTCCGGAAGACCTTAAGTACGGCCGCCTGAAAACTAACGGCCCGAGAGGCTCTTGGTCGCAAGGGTTCGTTCAGCATCCTGCTCCAGCCGGACTGCAGTGACAGATGCGAGCGTCAAATGCAAGACTCTTGCTTCGATCCCACCCACGGATGTAATGCCGCATTCCAGTCCGGCACACCCGCACGTGCCCGGCTACTATTCTTTCTGCGCAGCTCGGCGGAACGAGAGGAGGGCATCACTTCACCCGTTTGCCCGGCGAACCATTGCGCCGGCAGGAGTTCCTGCGAAAGACTCGGGGAACGCGCGCTGAATTGATGGAAATTTGGAGCGGGAACACCACGAAAGCGCAGGCAACGATGCCACGCACGGGCGGCGACGGCGCCATCCCAGGGATCCCGCAGACCGAAAGGATCGCAATGGCAGGAATGTTCGAACTGTTCATCGACGCAGAATCAGCCTTCAGGTTCCGCCTGACAGCACCGGACGGCACCGTAATGGCAGTGTCCAGGCCCTTCACCACCAAGACCGACGCCGTGCAAGGGATCACCGCCGTCCGCGAGTACGCCGGTATGGGCCTGATTACCGACTCCTGCACGGCCGTCACTGCAACACAACCGCGGACCCACGACGGGCCTGCGGGTCAATCCGCCGAATCCCTAAGGGGTCCGAAGATCGACTTCCACACCCGCGCCCGGGCGGTCCGCAGGGCGGACTCCGGTCCGCGCTGGGGCCGGGGCACTGCACAACCTTTCATGAGGATCGGGGGAGGGCTTTCCGGCCCTCTTCTCACGACCAGGTTGACGTAACGTCGGCTATCAGTCCCGGCTTGCCCGGTTTCGCAGGGAATTCCCAGCTGCGGGCGCACATAATGAACCGAAGCTCCGGTCAACCGCTATTTGACTGGAGCTTCGCCAATTGCCGGCGCCGGCAAAGGCTGCAGCCGCGCCACGAGATGAAAGCTGCCGCGGTTAGTTCAGTCCTTGTACCGCACGCCACGATGGACGCCAGAAGGCCTTCGGGAAGCCCCTCTCAGCCGCAGCTTTACATAAGATCCGTTATCGGCGTTCCGTCGCGGGACTTGCGCAGAGACGAGGGATATTGACATCTCAGTTATCCAAATCGGGCCTAAGATCCAACGTCGCGGAGGCAGTTCTTGCCAGTGCCGCTCTTGGCCCCCAAATCAACGGGGCATTATCTGCCGCTCCGAAGATGGACCTCGGTCAAGAGGGTATTTCGTCTTGACCTGCGCATGGCGTCAAACTAACTTGACGCCATGGATCACGCGTCAGTGGAGCAGGCACTCAACAGCGGTGACGTCCACGAGTTGCTCAAAGTGTGGGAAGACTTCAACCGGGGCGAGGCATCGCCTGGCATTTCCCCCGCCGGCAACGATCGTGCGCTGGAAGCTGCAGCACATTTTTTGTCAGAGGTATCGGAAGTCGCCGCGCTGGAGGCGCTGCGGGCAAATGCCAGGGCAGTCGGGCTGCTCACTGCCAGACGCTGGTACGTCATGAAGTCTGCCCGTGAGGGAGGCGCCACGTGGGAACAGATCGGTGAGGCGTTGGGGATCACAAAGCAAGCAGCCCAGGATTTTTACCGCCGTAAGATCGAAGAAGAGGAAAGGCACTCGCCGGATCTCCACGACGTGGCAGCCGCTCGCGCCGTCCTCGAAGACTGACTCGAGGGACGGGAGAAGGCGCCGGGAGATGGGAGGCTGCCGTTCGTAGCATCCAGACACACAGCGCAACGCAGGCGCCCCCGCCCGTAACCTGTTTAAATGCCTCGTTTCGCACTGGACATCGAGTCCGTCCCCCGTCCCGCCCGTTCGCAGGAACTCCTGGACGCCGTGAACCACCGGGTGGTCATCGCCGACGGCGCCATGGGCACCATGCTCCAGGGCCGTGACCTGCAGCTCGACACGGACTTCCAGAACCTCGAGGGCTGCAACGAGATCCTCAACGACACCCGGCCGGATGTCATCGCCGACATCCACGACGCCTACTTCGCCACCGGCATCGACGCCGTGGAAACCAACACCTTCGGTGCCAACTGGTCCAACCTCTCCGACTACGGCATCGATGACCGCATCGAAGAGCTCGCGCTCAAGGGCGCAAAGATCGCCCGCGAACGCGCCGAAGCGGCAGAAGAAACAGACGGGCGCATGCGCTGGGTCCTCGGCTCCATGGGCCCGGGCACCAAGCTCCCCAGCCTCGGCCACACCAGCTACGACTGGCTCAAGCAGACCTTCGCCCTCCAGGCGGAAGGCCTCATCGACGGCGGCGCGGATGCGTTCCTCATCGAAACCAGCCAGGACCTCCTGCAGACCAAGGCCGCCGTCAACGGCTGCAAGCAGGCCATCGTCTCCAAGGGCATCCGCCTCCCCATCTTCGTCGAGGTCACGGTGGAGACCACCGGCACCATGCTCATGGGCTCGGAAATCGGCGCCGCACTCACCGCCCTGGAACCGCTCGGCGTCGACGCCATCGGCCTCAACTGCGCCACGGGTCCGGATGAGATGAGCGAGCACCTCCGCCACCTCTCAAAGCAGTCCTCCGTCGCCATCGCCTGCATGCCCAACGCCGGCCTGCCCGTCCTCGGCGCCAACGGAGCGCACTACCCGCTCACCCCCGCCGAACTCGCCACCGCGCACGAACAGTTCGTCCGCGAATTCGGCCTGGGCCTGGTGGGTGGCTGCTGCGGTACGACGCCGGAACACATGGCCGCCGTCGTCGAACGTCTTGCGCCCTTCCGTGCCAAAGCCGTGGCCACCGACAGCGGAAAGCCGGCAAGAATCCCCGAAGAGCGCGAGGCCGGCGTCGCCTCCCTCTACCAGCACGTGAACTTCGACCAGGAGTCCGCCTACCTGGCCATCGGTGAGCGCACCAACGCCAACGGCTCCAAAGCCTTCCGCCTGGCCATGCTCGAAGAGCGCTGGGACGACTGCGTGGACATCGCCCGCGAACAGATCCGCGTCGGCGCCCACCTGCTGGACGTCTGCATCGACTACGTGGGCCGCGACGGCGTCGCCGACATCAAGGAGGTGGTGAGCCGCTTCGCCTCCGCCTCCACCCTCCCGCTGGTCATCGACTCCACCGAACCGCCCGTGCTGCGGGCCGGCCTGGAACTCATCGGCGGCCGCCCCGTGGTCAACTCCGTCAACTATGAGGACGGGGACGGCCCGGACAGCCGCTTCGCCCGCATCATGCCGCTGGTCAAGGAACACGGCACGGCCGTCATCGCCCTGACCATCGACGAACAGGGCCAGGCCCGCACCACCGACGGCAAGGTGGCCATCGCCTCCCGCCTCGTCGACGCCCTGGTGGGCGAATGGGGCATGCGGGTCGAGGACATCATCGTGGACTGCCTCACCTTCCCCGTCGCCACCGGCCAGGAGGAAACCCGCCGCGACGGCATCGAAACCATCGAGGCCATCCGCCAGATCACCGCGAAATACCCGGGCATCAACACCACCCTCGGCGTCTCCAACGTCTCCTTCGGCCTCAACCCGGCCGCCCGCATCGTGCTGAACTCCGTATTCCTGCACGAAGCCGTCCAGGCCGGCCTGACCAGCGGCATCATCGACGCCGCCAAGATCGTCCCGCTCGCCTCCCTCCCCGAGGAGCAGCGCAAGGTGGCCCTGGACCTGGTCTGGGACCGCCGCGAATACGACGCCGACGGCAACACCACCTACGACCCCCTGGCCAGCATGCTGGACATGTTCGCCGGCGTCGACACCGCGGCGCTCAAGGACCAGCGCGCCGCCGAACTCGCGGCCCTGCCCACCGGCGCCCGTCTGGAACGCCGCATCATCGACGGCGAAGGCAAGGGCCTCGAGGAGGACCTGGACCTGGCCCGCAGCGAGGGCATGACCCCGCTCGGCATCATCAACGACCACCTGCTCGAAGGCATGAAGGTGGTGGGCGAACGCTTCGGCGCCGGCGAAATGCAACTGCCCTTCGTGCTGCAGTCCGCCGAGGTCATGAAGAACGCCGTGGCCCTGCTGGAGCCGCACATGGAAAAGTCGGACTCCTCCGGCAAGGGCACCATGGTGATCGCCACCGTGCGCGGCGACGTGCACGATATCGGTAAGAACCTGGTGGACATCATCCTCACCAACAACGGCTACAAAGTGGTCAACATCGGCATCAAGCAGGGCATCGCCGAGATCATCGCCGCGGCGGAGGAGCACAACGCCGACGTGATCGGCATGTCCGGGCTGCTGGTGAAGTCCACCGTGGTGATGAAGGAAAACCTCGCCGAGCTGCAGTCCCGCGGCCTGGCCAAGAAGTGGCCGGTCATCCTGGGCGGCGCAGCCCTCACCCGCGCCTACGTGGAGCAGGACCTGGCCGAGCAGTTTGACGGCGTGGTCCGCTACGCCAAGGACGCCTTCGAGGGCCTGTCCCTCATGGAGCCGCTGGTGCGCGTTGCCCGCGGCGAATCGCCGGACGACGTCGGTCTGCCGCCGCTGAAGAAGCGCATCCACAAGGGTGGCGCAAAGTTCACGGTGACCGAACCCGAAGCGATGCCCGGCCGGTCCGACGTCGCCACCGACAACCCTGTCCCCGTGCCGCCGTTCTGGGGCACCCGCATCGTCCGCGGCGTCTCGCTCCACGACTACTCCGCCTTCCTCGACGAACGCGCCACCTTCATGGGGCAATGGGGCCTCAAGCCCGGCCGCGGAGAAGACGGGGCCTCCTACGAGGAACTTGTGGAACGCGAAGGCCGCCCGCGCCTGCGCTACTGGCTGGACCGCATCCTGGGCGAAGGGATGCTGGACGCCTCCGTGGCCTACGGCTACTTCCCCGTGGTCTCCGAAGGCGAACAGGTGGTGGTGCTGCACCACGGCGAGGATCCCGACGGCGTCCTGGGCAAGGCGGGCCTGCTCGCCCCCGACGGTGGTTCAGGCGGCCCCATCGGCACCGACCGCCTCCGGTTCGATTTCCCGCGCCAGCGCCGCGACCGGCACCTCTGCCTGGCCGACTTCGTAAAGTCCCGCGAGTCAGGGCAGATCGACGTGCTCCCCGTGCAGCTGGTCACCGCCGGTTCCAAGATCGAAGAGTTCACCTCCAAGATGTTCGCGGCCAACCAGTACCGCGACTACTACGAGCTCAACGGCCTGGTCATGCAGCTCACCGAGGCGCTCGCCGAGTTCTGGCACTCCCGGATCCGCAAGGAGCTCGGCTTCGCGGCCGAGGAGCCCAAGGACAAGGCCGGCCTGTTCAAGCTGGACTACCGCGGTGCCCGCTTCTCGCTCGGCTACCCCGCCTGCCCGGACATGGAGGACCGCCGCAAGGTCACCGAACTGCTCAAGCCCGAGCGCATGGGCGTGGTCCTGAGCGATGAGCTCATGCTGCACCCCGAGCAGTCCACCGACGCGTTCGTGTTCCACCACCCGGAGGCCAAGTACTTCAAGGTGTGAGCTGGCGCCGCTTCCTGGCCGACGCGGAGGGGGCATGGGCCCAAACGGAGTGTCCGGCCTGGCCGCCAGGTCCCGGAACGCTGCCGGACACCGGCTTCACCCGCCGCAGCGAGGCCAGGACGGCGCGCCCCACCACGGCGATGCCGATCACCGTGGTGACGGCCCGCAGCGTGTCCCAGCCCGCCGTCGACGTCAGCAGTGAATACAGCAGGAAGCTGCTGAGGTTGGTGCCCAGCGGCGCGCCCGGAACGTACGAGATGCCCGTGCCGGCGCCCACCGCGAAGGGCCAGAACCACAAGTTCAGCAGCAGCCCGAACAGGTACGACGAGACGATGCCGTAGCCCGCCAGCATCCACAGCTCCGCCCTGCCGTGCACCCGGCGGGGGAGCAGTCCGGCCCCCGCGCCCACCCACCCGCAGGCGAAGATCTGGAACGGCGTCCACGGGCCGATGCCGCCCCACAGCGTGCTGGAGAGGGCGATGGTGGCGGCGCCCAGGAGCAGGCCGAACCGGGGACCGAATGCGCGGCCGGCCAGGATCAGCAGGATGAAAACGGCCTCCACGCCGCCGACGCCGGTGCTCGCCACCCGGACGGCGGAACCGACGGCAGCAAGCACGCCGAGCAACGCCACGGTGTGCGCGGAGCGGACGGAGCCGTCAAGGGACACCACGACGGCGACCGCGGCCACGGGCGCGATGGCCAGCGCCGCGTACGGGAGGGCAGCGGTGGCGTCCTGGGGGAGGGCCGCGGCGAGCAGCGGCCAGCAGAACGCGGCCAGGGCGATCAGGTTGGCCGCTGCCAGCACCGTGAGCTCCGCGGCCCGGTGCATCCGGGGCCGGCGCTGCTTCTGCCCACCCCCAGTCCCGGACGGTTCCCTGACAACAGGTGAGGGAGGGGCTGAAGCAGCGCGGGGGAACGGGACGAACGGCTCGGGGACAGGAGGCGCCTCCGTTGAAGGCGCCACACCATCCCGCATGGGGAGGATCCGGGCGCCCAGGCCATGGACGAAATCAAGGTCGTGCGTGGCGATCAGGACGGCCGCGCCATCCTCCGCCGCCGCGCACAGGGCTGACGAGACCGCCGCCCGGGCCGAAGGATCCAGCCCCCGCGTGGGCTCATCAATCAGGAGAACGTCAGGGGCGTCCATGGTCTGCAGGGCGATGGCAAGGATCCTGCGCTCCCCGGCGGACATGTCCCGGGGATGCTCGTGGCCGATGGGCATCCCGGCGGCCCCGCGCAGCCGGGTCAGGCGTGCCGCTGCGGAACCGGACTCGAACCGCGCACCGTTCCTGCGGCGCTGCAGCCGCCGTTCCGCCGCCTGCAGTTCTCCTGCCACCGTGTCCCGGGTAAAGAGGTCGTCCGAGGCATCCGGCACCAGGGTGACCCGGCCGCCGTCGACCGTGCCGCCGTCGGTGCCTGCACTGCGCCCGCGCTCTGTGCCCAGGGCGAGGGCCACCAGGAGGGACGACTTCCCGGCTCCGTTCGGCCCCACCAGGGCAACGATCTCCCCGCGGTGCAGGGCCAGGGAAGCGTCACGCACCAGCGGTTTGCCGTCGCGGTGCACAGAAAGGTTCGTTGCGGTCAGGACGGCCGGATGGTCGGGGACGGCAAGGGCCGCCGCTCCCACAGCCTCGTGGGCGGGAGCGGACGGCGCAGCACCCGGCACCAGGAAGGCGCCATCGATGGTCCACCAGGAATCAGCCACGGGTACCAGCGTGTGCGCCCGGTGTTCGGCCACGACCACGCAGACGCCCTCCGCATGGGCGAGAGCATCCAGGACGCCGACGACGCGGGTGCGTGCGGTTGCGTCGAGGTCGGCCAGGGGCTCATCCACCAGGAGCAGCTGCGGATGATCCACGACGGCGGCCGCGATGGCCACGAGCGTGGCCTCACCCGCCGAGAGGGTAGTCACGGCCCGGTCCAGCAGTGCCGTGACCCCGATACGTTCCGCGACGTCCAGCACCCGGTCCTTGGCGCCGGCGGGCGCCATGCCGCGCAGCTCGAGTGCCAGGGCGATCTCGTCCCGGACCCGGCTGGTGGCGAAACCGGCCCGCGGGTTCTGCAGGACGACGCCGACCAGCCGGGCGGTCTCCCGCGGCGGGGCGGCGGCACGGTCCAGCCCACCGACCTGCACGGTGCCGGAGATGTCCCCGCCGTCAACGTGCGACAGAAGCCCGGCGAGGCCGCGCAGGACGGTGGACTTGCCGGAGCCTGTGGAGCCGGTCACCACCGCGACCGAGCCACGGGGCGGCGCAAAGCCGTCAACCCTGATGCACGTGTCCGCCACGCGGAACTCTGCGCCGCGGACCACAAGTGGGGTGCCGCCGTCGGGCCCCTTTCCGTCGCCGCCCCGGCCGCCGAAGCCGCGCAGCTCCAGGGCAGCAGCCACCCGGGCGGCATGTTCGAGGGTGCGCTCCAGGATCGGGACCAGGGCGCGGGGTCCGAACCGCTCGCCCCGGAGCCGGAACGCCAGGCGCACGGAGGCCGCGGCGTCGGACAGTGCGGGGAGCGCCGCCCACGCCACCACGAGCATGCGGGCGATGCCCTGCAGGGGGCCGCCTCGGGCCAGCTTCACGAAGCCGCGGGACACGTCCACCCAGGCGTTGAGCAGGCCGAACGCGAGGATCAATCCGGCGATCGGGAGGGCGGACAGCACCGCCTCCCAGAGCCCGGGAGCTGACACCGGGCCGAGGAACACCACGTGGGCGTACGGGGCGGGAAGCCGCAGCGGCGGCAGGTTGAGCAGGACCGGGGTGCCGGTGCCCGCTCCATTGAAGAGGGCGCGGTAGAGGACCCGCGCCGCAACGAACACGGCGGCGAGGGCCGCCGCTGCGCGTAACGGCGCGGGCCGGAAAATCATGCCGCGGGTGAGGCCGGCTGGTCGTCCACCGTGAAGAGCAGCTCGAAGCTTTCTCCCGGCTTCAGCTGCAGGGTGGCCAGGCCCTCCTGCGCGAAGGCCCAGTCACCGGAGACCGGCTTGACCCAAAGGCCCCAGTAGGCAAAAGCCGCAGGCATCTTGCTGCAGTCCTCGCGGTAGGTGCCGTCCTTGTGCTTGATGTCGAAATCGGCGGCGGGCACGCCGTTCACCCGGCACACCACTTCGTTGGGGTACTGCGTGGTGCCCTCGGTCTTCACCTTTGCCTCTTCCAGCACCTTGGTGGCTGCGGTGGGTCCAGTCACGGGCACGCATACGGACGTGTCGGCCGCGGCCTGCTTCAGGGCACCGGAATCGACCACGACCTGCACGCCGTTGCTGCAGGACCCGGAGGCGCTGGCTGAGGCGGATGCTGTTGAGGCGGGAGCGGAGGAGCTGGGCTGGTTGGCGGCCGGCGTGGAGCAGGCGGCGAGGGTAAGCAGGAGGCCTGCGGCGGCGAGGGAACTCGCGGCGGCGGTGCGGGTTTTAGTCAAAGTCACGTGTCAAGGGTAGGGCGTTGTGCGCGAGGATCCAGAGGCGGTCTCCTTGTATGACGTTCCCGCTCCACATCCGCCGGGCTGGTGGCACCAAAAAGGGCCGACGGCGGCACTTTTTGGCAAGTGCCGCCGTCGGCCCCGTTGGCCTTGCTTTCCTAGCTTTCGGTTGCCATGGCGGCGTTGACCGGCACCGCCTCGTGGGCCGACCCGAGCCGTTCCCCCTGGCCGGCGTGGGACGACGGGTGGGCTGCCACTGCTGCCGCGTGCTCGGCCAGCACTCCGGTCTGGTGCCGGATCTTGAGCCGGTAGAGCAGCGTCCCGCCAATGATCACTGCGGCCACGAACATCACGCCGCCCCACTGCAGGTACCACTCAAAGGGCGGCACCGAGTTGTAGATCTCGGGGCGGGGCCAAACGAGGTTGATGGTCATGGCGGCGCCCCAAAGGACCGCGAGGATGTTCACCGGAAGTCCCCACTTGCCCATGCGGAATCCGGGCTCGGAACCGTCCCCGACGAGGGGCCACTTCCTGGCCAGCCGTTTGCGGAGCAGGGGAACCGTGACCAGGAGGTAGGAGAGGTAGATCAGCACAATGCTGATGCTGGAGAGGATGGTGAAGATGGCCGGCTGGGTGACGTTGACCAGCAGCGGCAGGATGGCCAGGACGCCGATCACGATGGCGGCCACCGTGGGGGTGCGGCGGACGGGATCCACCTTGCTGAGCTGCCGGCTGAAGGGCAGGTTGTTGTCCCGGGCCATGGCGAACATCATCCGGATCGCGGCGGCGTGGACAGCCAGGGTGCAGACCACCACGGCCACCACGATGCAGGCCAGGAAGGCCTTGCCGAAGGGTCCGCCCAGGACGGAGAGCACAATGTGCTGCAGGCCGCCGTCGGGGGAGCCGATCTGCGGGTCCGTGAGGTCCGGTGCCGCCAGGATGCCGAACAGCAGGATTCCCCCGCCCAGCAGGAACGACGCCGTGACGGCGCGGAGGATGGCCTTGGGCGCCGTGCGCTTGGGGTCCTTGGTTTCCTCGCCCAGGGAGCTGGCCGTGTCGAAGCCGTACATGACGTAGCCGGAGGCCATGGCGCCGATCAGGAAGACGCCGAAGAAGCCCAGGTCCTTGCCCTCGCCGAAGCCGTTGGTCTGGAAGAACACCTCCGGCCCGCGGACCACGTGCCAGCCCAGGGCGAGGATCAGCAGCACGGCAGCGATGAGTTCAACGAAGACGCCGATGCTGTTGATCCTGGTCATCAGCTTCACGCCGAACGCGTTGATGAGGGTGGAGATGGTGATCATGATGGTGGCCAGCACCACCCCGTTCATGGCGAAGTCGTAGGGGCCGGTGCCGTCACCGATGAACTGGAAGCCGGACCAGAGCTGCGGCAGGGTGATCTGCAGCGCCAGGGCCACGGAGCCCAGCGCCATGATGGAGGACAGCAGCAGCAGCCAGCCGGCGAGCCAGGACGAGGTCCCGGACGCCAGCCGCTTGGCCCAGTTGTAGACGGAGCCGGCTACCGGGTAGCGGCCGGCCAGTTCGGCGAAGCACAGGGCCACCATCAGCTGGCCGACGAACACGATGGGCCAGGACCAGGCATACGCCGGACCGGCCATGGAAAAGCCAAAGTAAAACAGTTGGAAAACACCGGTGAGGATGGATATGTAGCTGACACCTGCGGCGAAGCTGGCAAACTTGCCGATGCTTCGGTCCAAGGTCTGGGTGTAGCCGAATTCGTCCATGCCGCTTGAATCAATACTCTTGCTGGGTTCCAAATTGGACTCCTGGATCAGAAAGCACGATGGGACAGGCCGCCCTGGGGTGCGGCGGATTAACGCTTGGGGCCGTGGCTGTCGGGAATGCGGGCCCTAAGGCCTGCCGCTCAGGCGAGGGCTGACGTCAGCTCCAACTCGTTCGTTCCATCGACGCCGGTGCGTCCGGCTCGGATCAGGTCGGCACAGCGCTCGCCGATCATCATGACGGTGATGTTGGGGTTCACGGTGACGTGTTCGGGCATGACGGACGCATCCGCCACCCGGAGCCCGGTGACGCCCTTGACCCGCAGCTCGGGGTCCAGCGGCGACATGTCGTCGTCGGCCGGGCCCAGGCGGACGGTCCCGACGGGGTGGTACACGGTGTTGTGGGTCTTGCAGATGTAGTCCTGCAGTTCCTCATCCGTCTGCGCCTCGATGCCGGGCGAGAGTTCGCGGCCGGTCCATTCCGCCATGGCGGGCTGGGTGGCGATCTCGCGGGCCTTGCGGATGCCGGCCACCATGACGCGCATGTCATGGCCCTCCGGATCGGTGAAGTAGCGCGGGTCCACCATGGGCTTGTCGCGGAAGTCGCGGCTGCGCAGCCGGACGGTGCCGCGGGAGCGGGCGTGGGTGACGTTCGGGGTCAGGCTGAAGCCGTTCTCGGTGGTGGGGTAGCCGTGCCGCAGCGTGTTCATGTCGAACGGGACGGACCCGTAGTGCATCATCAGGTCGGGGCGGTCCAGGCCGTCCTCGGTGGGGGTGAAGATGCCGATTTCCCACCACTGCGTGGAGGTCTGCACCATGGGCTGCTTCGCCTCGAACTGCACCACGCCTTCGGGGTGGTCCTGCAGATGCTCGCCCACGCCGGGGGAGTCCACCAGCACCTCGATGCCGTGCGCGGCGAGGTGTTCAGCCGGGCCGATGCCGGAGAGCATGAGCAGCTTGGGGGAGTCGATGGCGCCGGTGGACACGATGACTTCCCGGTGGGCGGTGAGCCGGTGGGTGCGGCCGAAGGCTCCGTCCACCACGTCCACGCCGGTGCAGCGCTTGTCCGCGTCGAACACCAGCTGGCGGGCACGCAGCCCGGTCAGCAGGGTGAAGTTGGGGCGGTCCACGATGGGGTGGATGTAGGAGACCGAGCTGGAGGCGCGGGTGCCGTCCGCCTGCCGGTTGATCTGGAAGAAGTTGGCGCCGTTGACCACGGTGGTGCCGGTGTTGAACCTGGCGCGTGGGATGCCTGCCTGCTCGCAGGCATCGAGGAGGGCGACGCCGGCAGGGTCCGCCGGGGGCACGTTCATCAGGTGCACGGGGCCTGAGCCCCCGTGGTGGGGTGCGTCAGGTCCGGCGTCCTCGTTGGTTTCCAGGCGCTTGTACAGCGGCCACGCGGCGTCCGCGTTCCAGCCGGTGGCGCCGTACTTGGACTCCCACTCGTCCAGGTCCTCGCGCGGAGCCCAGAAGGCGATGCAGGAATTGTGGCTGGAGCAGCCGCCCATCACCTTGGCGCGGGCGTGCCGCATGAAGGAGTTGCCGTTCTCCTGCGGCTCGATGGGGTAGTCCCAGTCGTAGCCGGATTCCAGCAGTTCCATCCAGCGGTCCAGCTGCAGGATTTCAGGGATGTTGCGGTCGTCCGGGCCCGCTTCGACGAGGGCGACGGTGACCTCCGGGTCCTCGCTGAGCCGTGCGGCCACGGCGGCGCCGGCGGACCCGCCGCCGATCACGACGTAGTCGAACCCGCGGTCGCTCACGTCCTCAATGTTGTCGTAGTGCATCTAGTTCTCCTTGCTGTGGTCAGCGAACCAGCCGGTGACCTGCGGCCTGGTGTTCTGGTAGATGTGCTTGGCTTCCTGGTATTCGGCCAGGCCGGTGGGGCCCAGCTCGCGGCCGACGCCGGACTGGCCAAAGCCGCCCCACTCGGCCTGCGGGAGGTAGGGGTGGTAGTCGTTGATCCAGATGGTGCCGTGCCGAAGCCTGCCCGCCACCCGCTGGGCCTTCCCGGCGTCCTGCGTCCAGACGGCCCCGGCCAGCCCGTAGATGGTGTCGTTGGCGATCGCCACGGCCTCGTCCTCGGTGCGGAAAGTTTCCACCGTGACCACCGGGCCGAACGCCTCGTCGGTGACCACGGACATGCCGCGCTGCACCTGGTCCAGGATGGTGGGCAGGTAGTAGAACCCGGCGTCGTACTTCTCCCCGGAAGGCGCCGAGCCGCCAGTCCTCAGCCGGGCGCCTTCGGCGATGCCGCGCTGGACGTACTCGTGGACACTGTCGCGGTGTCCTGCCGAGATCAGCGGGCCGGTCTCGGCGTCGTCGTCGAAGGGGCCGCCCAGGCGGATGCCTTCAGCGCGGCGCACCAGTTCATCCACGAAGCGTTCGGCGATGGATTCCTCGACCACCAGTCGGGCGCCCGCGGAGCAGACCTGGCCGGAGTGGACGAAGGCACCGTTGAGCGCGTTGTCCACTGCGGCATCGAAGTCGGCGTCCGCGAAGATGACGTTCGGATTCTTGCCGCCCAGTTCAAGCGCAATTTTCTTGACGGTGGCGGCAGCGGTGGCCGCGATGCGCTTGCCGGTTTCCAGCCCGCCGGTGAACGAGATGAGGTCGACGTCGGGGTGTTCGGACAGCGGTGCCCCAACCTTGGTGCCAGGCCCGGTGAGAAGGTTCGCGACGCCGTCGGGCAGGCCCAGGTCCTGCATGAGCTGCATGCACAGGATGCTGGTGGACGGGGTTAATTCGGCCGGCTTGAGGACGAAGGTGCAGCCGGCTGCCAGGGCGGGTGCGATCTTCCAGGCGGCCTGGAGGAGGGGGTAGTTCCACGGTGTGATGAGGCCGCAGACGCCGACCGGTTCATAGACAATCCGGCTGACGACGTCCGGATTCCCGGCGTCCACCACACGGCCCGGCTGTTGGCCCGCGAGCCTGCCGAAGTACTCGAAGCAGGCGGCGATGTCATCGATGTCGATGCGGCTTTCCACGATGCGCTTACCAGTGTCCAGCGATTCGGCGCGGGCAAACTTTTCCCGGTGCTCCCGCAGGCCGGCGGCGACCTTGAGCAGGAACGTGCCGCGCTCGGGGGCCGGGACGGAAGACCAGACTCCGGAGTCGAAGGCTGCCCGGGCCGCGGCAATGGCGCGTTCGGCGTCCTCACGGCCGCCTTCGGACACCATGGCGACTACTTCGCCGTCGGCGGGATTGCGGATCTCCCGGGCGGCGCCGGAGGCTGCCGGTTCCCAGCGGCCGTTGATGAACAGGGTGCGGGGCGTCTCGGGGAGGGCGCGTGCGGCGGCGTCCCCGTCGGGTGTGGCGTAAGTCATACCGAGCACAGTAATGGAGATTGAACAACTGTTCAATACTTTTCTTGAACAGTTGTTCAATGCTACGCAAGGGTGACTGTTGTTTCCTTGCTGCAGGATTAGGGCTGGCCGGGTTCCTGGTCCTGGCCGGCTGTGCCATCCAGCGGCGCGAACGCGATCTGCTCCGTCCGCTCGATGCTTCGCTCGATTGACGCCTTGTCGACGCCGAGCAACGCGGTGAGCCACACGCCGTTCTGGATCACCACAATGTCCGACGCCCGCTCCCTGCACACCTCCCACGGCAGCTCCGGCTTGGCGCTGGACACCAGCGCTGCGACACCGTCGATGTACCGGTCGAACGCGGCGGCGTTGATCTGGGCGTAGTCCTCGTCGGCCTGGGCGAGGGCCCACAGGTGCAGGCGCAGGGACAGGTAGCGGGTGGTCAGCAGGTCAGCGGCCGCCACCCGGCGGAGGGCCCTGCGCAGCTGTTCATCCGGGGCCAGCGACGGGTCCGGGGCAACGAGCCGGAGGTCGTGCTCATCAACCCGGCCCAGGGCGGCCCTGATCAGCGTGGCCTTGTCGTCGTAGTAGTAGTTGACCAGGCCCAGAGCCACGCCGGCCTCGCGCGCCACGGAGCGCATGCTCACCCCTGAAATGCCATGACGGGAGAGCAGGTCCATCGCCGCCTCGAGGATGCGGGATTGCCTGTCGGATTGTTCGCCGGAGTTCACGGCACTGGTCCCCATGCCGCCACACTATTGCCTAACCAGCCCGGAGCGCACTTTGCCGGGCTCCGACGGCCCTGTTGGGGGCCCGGTCCGTCAGGACTGGGCGTGGTCCGCACGTTCAAGCAGGCGGGACACCGCGTACCCAATGACCAGGCCCCAGAAGGCCGCATGGATATTGAAGAGGTTCATGCCGGAAATGGTCACCACGAACGTCACCAGCGATCCAAGGGTGAAGCTGGTTGCGAAGGCAGTGACGAAGGCTTGCTGGAGGGCCCGCAACATCGCTATGCCGCCCAGTGCCAGCACAAACTCCTTGGGCGCGGCCAGCATCAGCCGGGTCAGCGTGGGGGCAAACAGCGCGAACACCAGGGCCAGCAGGCCGTAAGCCACGGCAGCCGTGTATTGGCGCTGCCGGCTTCCCGACGACGTCAAGAGGGCGTTGGTGGGACCGGTCACGCACGCCGAGACGGCGCCGAAGCCGGCGTTCAGCACAGAAAACGCCCCGGAGGCGATGGCGAAGGCATTCACGGGCGGGCGATGGCCGGCGGCGCGGAGGACGGCGATGCCCTGGCCGTTTTGCACGAACAACACTGTCAGGGCCAGGGGAACCACCAGCTCAAGCTGGGCGGCCCAAGTGAACTCAGGGGCGGTGAAAACCGGGGTGGCCAGGAGTGGGCCGCCTGCCGGGAGGTTGAACTGGCCGCTGGCCGCCACGGCAATGCAGCCTGCCACCAGGGTGCCCAGGACCGGCGGCAGGAACCTGCCCAGCCTGGGGACTGCGGTGAGCACCAGGAATGCGGCCACCATCGGAGCAGCCACGGCCGGGTTGTCCTGGGTGGAGGCAACGATGTCTGTGCCGAACTTCAGGAACACCGCGGCCACCATGGCCATCACGAGTGGCATGGGCACTAACGCCATAGCCCGGCGCACCACCCCGGTGGCGCCCAGGGCGAGGATCAGCACGCCGGAGGTGAAGAAGGCCCCGACGACTTCGGGGAAGGACAGGTGCTGCAGGGACGGTCCCAGGAGAACCGTTCCGGGGATGGACCAGGCGAAGCCCAGGGGCTGCCGGTAAAGGAGCGACATCAGGAGCGTGGCCGCCCCGCCGGAAAAGAGAATGCCAAAAACCCAGGACGACAGCTGGCCCTGGGTCAGGCCGCCCGCCGTCCCTACGGCCAGGGTGACGGCTATGGGTCCGGAGGCCGCGAAAATGAGTCCGATTGTCCCGTTGGAAACATAGGAGAGGCCCAGGTCGCGAAGAATCGTGCGCGGGCCCGCGGGCCTGACCCCCGGGCGTTCCAGCAGGGGTTCCCGCGCGGGCGCGGGCGGGGCCGACCCGACGGATGTGGCTGGCGGGTCGGGGCGGGGGTGGCTCATTGGAACTCCTGGCTGGCGCGGAAAGCCGGAGGCGCTCCGAAGCATAGCTCCGGAGCGCCTCCGTTCGGGGGTGTCTCCCGGTTTGCGTGCTACTTCTTCTGGCCCTGCTTTGCCAGGACGTAGTCATAAACTACTTCCTCGCCGGCTCCATCGGTACGCGGACGGGGGTCCAGCATCAGTTCAGGCTTGACTGCCGAGGCGATGTCATCAGCGTTGTGGGGGTCGCCCGGGAAGTACAGCTGCTGGGTTACCGGCTCGTAGCCCGGTGCGGACACCTTGATGTGGATGTGCGCCGGACGCCAGGCGTGCCAGCCGGCGGCGCTGATCAGCTGCCCGCAGGCGCCGTCCGTGGGGATTTGGTAGGGCGCCGGACGCATCGTGTTGATCTCGAACCGGCCGTCGTCCGAGGCCTTGACGGTGGCCCGGAAGAGCCACTCGGGCATGCCGGGCGCGTACTGGGAGTAGAAACCGGCGGCGTCCGCGTGCCAGATCTCCACCTGGGCACCCTGGATGGGGTTGCCATCGGTGTCGGTGAACTGGCCGGTGAACCGCAGCGGGGTGCCCTCTTCGCCGTCGCGCATTTCCACGGTGGCGGGCGTCTGGAGTTCCGGGGAGCCGGGAACGTAGTAGGGACCCTCGATGGTGCCGACGGTGCCGGGACGGTCCTGGGAGTTCACGTCCTCAACGGTGTGTTCAAGCCAGACGTCGAGGAACAGCGGCCATTCACCGTCCGTGCCCACCTTGATCAGCCAGGCTTTGAGGGCGTTGTACTCCTCGTAGGTGACCTGGTGCTCGACGACGATGTCGTTGGCGGCCTTGATCAGTGCGCCGGCCAGCAGGCTCACTCGTTCCTTGGATACATCCACCCGGGAGAGCTTGCCTGACGCGGCGAACCGTTCGGTTGCCTTGGAGCCCGCTTCGACGGCGGTGCCCTCGTTCTCCGTGCGGATGTCGGTTGGGGTTTGGGTCATGACGATGTCCACCTCTTCGTTGAATGGGACAGGAAGGGCTCCTGCGCCCGACGCGGTCAGCTTGACCTGCCCTGCACACCACCGCGTGATGTCGGTCTCATCCTAGGCACGCTGATAAGGACGCTACAAATATCAACTGGGCGTCTTTTTTGTCATTATGCGTACATAAAAACACCCTTGGTTGACGCTAGGTATTTACCTGATGTGAGGAGAGTCACCAGCGGGAAGAATTGCAGGACAACGTCCGCTGACGGAGTTTTCCTCCCGGCTGGACCTCCCGCCCATTCGTCCAGCAATCTCCAATGAAGGAGCACGCCATGACCGAGAACCTGATCCATGTCCGCGAGGTCCTTGCCGACGCCGTGATCGACGACCGTGAGAACGGGGTCATCCGGGCCAAGCGCGAGATCTTCACCGACCAGGAGATTTTTGAACTCGAGATGAAGCACATCTTCGAGGGCAACTGGGTCTACCTCGCCCACGAGTCGCAGATCCCCAACGTGGGCGACTACTTCACCACCTACATCGGCCGCACCCCCGTGATGATCAGCCGGGACAAGGACGGGCAGCTGAACTGCCTCGTCAATGCCTGTTCGCACCGCGGCGCCATGCTGTGCCGGCGCAAGACGGACAACCGCACCACCTTCACCTGCCCGTTCCACGGCTGGACCTTCAAGAACTCCGGCGAGCTGCTGAAGGTCAAGGACTCCCGGAACGCCGGCTACCCCGAGACCTTCAACAAGGAAGGCTCACACGACCTCACCAAGGTGGCCCGCTTCGAGTCCTACCGCGGCTTCCTGTTCGGCTCGCTGAAGGCCGACGTGCTTCCGCTCGAGGAGCACCTGGGCGACGCCACCAAGGTCATCGACTCGATCGTTGACCAGTCGCCCGAAGGCCTGGAAGTGCTGCGCGGGTCCTCCACCTACACCTATGACGGCAACTGGAAGGTTCAGGCCGAGAACGGGGCCGACGGCTACCACGTCACGGCAGTGCACTGGAACTACGCCGCCACCACGGCCCGCCGCAGCGCCGGTGACTCCGCCAACACCACCAAGGCCATGGATGCCGGCAAATGGGGCAAGGTCAAGGGTGGCTTCTACTCGTACGACCACGGGCACCTGCTGCTGTGGCAGGAATGGACCAATCCCCAGGACCGCCCGCTCTGGGACCGCCGCGACGAACTCGTGGCTAAGTACGGCGAAGAGATGGCGAACTTCATGATCAATATCTCGCGCAACCTGTGCCTCTATCCGAACGTCTACATCATGGACCAGTTCTCCTCCCAGATCCGCCACTTCCGGCCCATTTCCGCTGACCAGACCGAGGTGACGATCTACTGCATCGCCCCCAAGGGGGAGTCCCAGGAGAACCGTTCCAAGCGGATCCGCCAGTACGAGGACTTCTTCAACGCCACGGGCATGGCCACCCCGGACGACTTGGAGGAATTCCGCTCCTGCAACAAGACCTACTGGGCCACCAGTGCCCCGTGGAATGACATGACCCGTGGCTCGGCGCACGAGATCGCGGGCCCGGACGGGCAGGCGCAGGCCCTGGGCATGACCAGGGTGATCGCCTCCGGCATGCGCACCGAAGACGAGGGGCTCTACCCCATCCAGCACGGGTACTGGAAAGAAGTCATGGACCGGGCCCTGGCGGAGGAAGAGGAGCGTTCCGCGCTGGAATCCGTCCCCCTCACCGCCTGACAGAGCCCACCGGAACCACAGAGAGCGCAGAACTCATGACCAACCTGACCCACACCGCCCCGGTCCTGAAGACCGCAGAGGACATTGCGACCCTCGAAACCGTCCGGGCGTTCCTCTACCGGGAGGCCCGCCTGCTGGATGACCGCCAGTTCGATGAATGGCTGGAGTGCTACCACCCGGACTCCGAATTCTGGATGCCGGCCTGGGACGTGGACGACCAGTTGACCCAGGATCCCCAGAACGAGATCTCCCTGATCTACTACGACAACCGCGGCGGCATCGAGGACCGGGTGTTCCGGATCAAGACCGACAGGTCTTCGGCCACTTCCCTTCCGGAGCCGCGCACGGGCCACAACATCACGGACGTCGAGGTTTTGGCGAACGACGGCGGCAAGGTGGAGGTGCGCTTCAACTGGTTCACCCTCTACTTCCGCTACAACACGACGGACACCTACTTCGGTACCAGCTACTACACGCTGGACCTTTCCGGTCCGCAGCCGGTGGTCCTGAAGAAGAAAGTGGTCCTGAAGAACGACTACATCCACCACGTGGTGGATGTCTACATGATCTGACCTGCCCGCAGCCGGCGCCCGGGACGTACTGGCGCCGCAGGGCAGCTTCCACCGCTGTGCCCGCCGGGCACGCCACAACTTTTCCGGGCCGCGATGGCGCGCCCGCCCAGTCAGGAGGACCCCATGGGCCACAAAGTAGCCCTCAGCTTCGAGGACGGCGTCACCAAAGTCATCAAGGTCGGCGACTATGAGACCGTCATGGATGCCGCCTACAAGGCACGCATCAACATCCCGTCGGACTGCCGCGACGGCGCCTGCGGTACGTGCAAGGCGTTCTGCGATTCCGGATCCTTCGACCCGGGTGATTACATCGACGACGCCATGACGGAGGAGGAACTCGAAAAGGGCTACCTGCTCACATGCCAGGCCGTTCCGGAATCCGACCTGGCCATCCAGATCCCGGCCACGTCAGAGTCGGCCAAGACGGCGGCGGCTACCTTCAGCTCCACCATCAAAGAGCTCAACCGGCACACGGACACCACGGTGTCCTTCACCCTGGAGGTGGACAACCGGGATGCGCTGGCCTTCCTCCCCGGACAGTACGTCAACCTCAAGGTTCCGGGCACCGACGCCGAGCGCTCCTACTCCTTCAGCAGCGGTCCCGAGGTCCAGGACGCGTCCTTCATGGTGCGCGTGACTCCCCAGGGCGCCATGTCCGAATACCTGCGCGACCGCGCCGCCGTAGGCGACACCATCGAATTCACCGGCCCCTACGGATCCTTCTTCCTGCGCGAGCCCAAACGGCCCCTGCTGCTCCTGGCCGGCGGCACCGGACTCGCCCCGCTGCTGTCCATCCTGGAAAAGCTCTCCGACAACCCGCCGTCCAGCCCGGTCCACCTGGTTTACGGGCTCACCCGCGAGGCCGACATCGTTGGCCTGGACTGGCTGCGCGCCTATGAGGCGAAGCTGCCGGGCTTCACCTGGGACTACATCGCCTCCGAACCCGGCACCTCCGCCCCGCACACCGGCTACGTCACGCAGATCATCGAACCGAAGCACCTGAACGACGGCGACGTGGACATCTACCTCTGCGGCCCGCCGCCTATGGTTAACGCCGTCTCCAAGTGGCTGGACACCGAAGGCATCAAGCCCGCCAACTTCTACTTCGAACGTTTCGCGCCGAAGGAGACCACCGGAGGCGACGCGGAAACGGGCGCCCCGGCACCGGCCGCGAAGATCCAGGCCGAAGGCGACACCATGAGCCGCGGTGAGGCCGTGTCCTCGCTGCAGACCGGCCGGCTGGACTTCCGCAAGGAGGACAGCTTCGCCCAGCTCGATGCCCGCATGGGCCTGGAGCTTGCCGTCAGCGAACTGCTGCTGGGAAGGCTCAGCGACAAACAGCTGCGCCAGTTCCGCCGGCTTGCCGAAGCTACTACCGGCTCGGTGCAGGCAGGGAACATCACCGATCCCGAGGAGTTCGCGCGCACCAACGAGGAATTCCACGAGTACCTCTTCACGGTCTGCGACAACCCCATGCTCCTGGAGTCCTACCGGCGCCTAGACGTCCATGCCCAGATGGCCGCGGCCTTTCAAGCCGGCACGCCGATCTTCGAGCGCGTCACCCAGGACCACCTTGAGATCGTGAACGCCTTCGAACGCGGGGACAAGGACCACCTCCGGGCCGTCATCACCGCCCATGCCCAGGACGCGAAGGACACCATGGCCGGTGCCATCGACGCCAAGGCCGCGCTCTGATGGCTGCGCCGTACGCCGGGCAATACGTGACCCCGGGCAGGTTCGGCGGCAAGGTCGCCGTCGTCACCGGCGCCGCCCAGGGGATAGGCCGGAAGGTGGCCGAGCGCATCGGCGCCGAAGGCGGCGCCGTGGTCCTGGTGGACCGCGCGGACCTGGTCCACGACGTTGCCCGCGGCATCGACGAGGCCGCCAAGGCCTCGGGCTCGGGCGGCTCGGCCACCTCCGTCACCGCAGACCTGGAGACATTCGCCGGCGCCACCCAGGCCGTCAAGGCCGCGCTCGCGGCCCACGGGCGCGTGGACGTCCTGGTCAACAACGTCGGCGGCACCATCTGGGCCCGTCCCTACCAGGAGTACGACGAGGACAAGATCGAGAAGGAAATCCGCCGCTCGCTCTTTCCCACACTTTGGACCTGCCGTGCAGTCCTGCCGGCCATGATGGAACAGGGCTCCGGCACGATCGTGAACGTCTCCTCGGTAGCCACCAGGGGAATGCACCGGGTGCCCTATGCCGCGGCGAAAGGCGGCGTCAACGCCCTCACGCAGTCGCTGGCCATGGAGGCAGCCGGGCACGGCATCCGCGTGGTGGCCACCGCCCCGGGCGGCACTGAAGCCCCGCCGCGGAAGGTCAAGCGCGGGCCGGAAGCCGTGTCCGCCACCGAGAAGGACTGGTACCAGGTCATCGTTGACCAGACGGTGGAGTCCTCGTTCATGAAGCGATACGGCACCCTGGACGAGCAGGCGGCGCCCATCGTGTTCCTTGCCTCGGACGAGGCGTCCTACCTGACCGGCAGCATCCTCCCGGTGGCCGGCGGTGACCTGGGGTAGGGGCCAGTGCTGGACGCGCGGCACCAGGGGCGTGCGGGCCGCTCCGGTAGGATTGCGGCCATGACAGCGGGCTCCACCCAGGGCGAGAAGGCGGAGGACTTCCCGCTGGCGGGCCGGGCCGCGGCGTTCGAGCAGCTGCTGGAAATCCTCCGCACGGTGCGCAAGGGCAAGGTGGGAACCGTTGTCCTGTCCGGTCCGCCCGGGTCCGGCAAAACCGCGCTTCTGGAACTCTTCCTGGACCACTGCCGGACCGCGGCCCGCGGCGTCCGCGTGCTGTCCGCCATGGGGGACGACTGGGAGGCACAGTTCGCCCTTGCGGGCTACTCCCAGCTCATGCGTACCCTCCCGCTCCGTACGCCAAAGGATTACGACGGCGGCCAGGCCCTGGCGCCCGGGCCCGTCGCCTCCCTGACGCCCGGCCAGGTGGTCAACTACGCCGCCACCCTCAGCACCCATCTCGAAGGGCTGCAGACGCACGGCAGCGTGGTGGTCGCCGTCGACGACGTCCACAAGCTCGATGAGGAGAGCCTGCGCATCCTCACCTTTGTCATGCGCCGGCTGCACGACAAGCGGGTCCTGTTCCTGCTGACCCTTGACCCTGGTGACGCGCCCCGCGTCCCCGCCGGCGTGCTCGACTTCCTCACCGGCCACCAGGTGGCCCGGATTCCGCTGGAACCCCTCTCGCCGCAGCAGGTCCAGGATGTGGCCCGGAGCCTGTTCGGCCTGGACCTCAGCGCGACGGCGGCCCACGGCCTGGTGGCGCACACCGGCGGGATAGCCCAGTCCATCGTGGAGCTGCTCCGTGAACTGCCCCCGGAGACCTGGCAGTCGTGGTTCCCTTCCCTGCCGCCCACCTCCCGGGTGCGCGCTAGGGTCCGCAGCGTCCTGGCAGCCGCGTCCCCCACCCTAGTCGCCGCAGCGGAAGCCGCAGCGGTGCTCGGTCCCGGCGCGGGCCTGGCTGAGGTGGCCAGGGTGGGCGGCCTGGAATCCGTCATGCCGGCGCTCGATGAGGGACACCGCGCCGGGCTGCTGGGACTGTCCGTGGACCAGTCACGCTCCGCCGTCGCCTTTCTAGAACCCGGCTCCGCGGAAGCCGTTTACGAACAGATCGTCCCCAGCCGGCGCATTGCCCTGCACCGGAAGGCCGCCGAGGTTGTTCAGTCCGAGGGTGAACAGCTGGGCCACCGCGTTGCAGCCACCCCGGCCGCAGACGAAACCCTGGCCGCGGAACTGGAAGAGTTCGCGCGGCGGCAGGCCAGGGTTGGGGCGTGGCAGGATGCCTCCACCGCGCTGTTCTCCGCTTCGCGGCTGTCCCCGGATATCCGCGCCCGCAACCTCCGGCTCCTGAAAGCCGTCGACGCCCTGGTGGGCTCCGGCAACGTGGCCCAGGCGCAGGCTTGGGCCGGGGCCGTGGATGCCCTGCAGCCGTCGCCCCTGCGCTCCTCGGTGCTGGGGTATTTGTCCACCGTGTCTGGCCAGAATGACAGCGCCCAAAGCCAGCTGGAGATGGCCTGGCGCACCAGCAATCCGCAGCATGACCCCGCCGCAGCAGCACAGGTGGCCCAGCGGTTCGTCCTCCACGGGGTGGCCTCCTGGGACGGTCCAATGATTACGCGGTGGGCTGAGCGCGCCATGTCACTCACGGAGCCCGGAACACCGGCGCACATCGAGTCGGAAGCCATCTACGGCCTGGGCCTCTATGCCCAGGGCCGCATATCGGACGCCGAGGCCTCCTACCAGCGGGCCTCCGAGCAGGCGGCCGAGAATGCCCAGAAGCAGCGGGTGCAGATGGGCGCCGGCTGGCTGGCTCTGCGCCTGGACAACGCCGAGTCCGCGCTGGTGAATTTTGAGTCGGCCGCTCCGACCGATTACCGCGGGGGATCGCTGCGGATCTCCCTGTGGGCCGAGGCCTGGCTGGCCCGCACCCACCTTGTGCTGGGCAACTGGGATGCCGCCGCCGCCACCATCTCCCGGGCAAGCGTCCGGCTGGAGACCTCGCGGATGCCGCTGATCCGGCCGCTGCTGTACTGGACGGCCGCCGAGCTGTGGTCCATGCGGGGCGACTGGGACCGGGCACGCTACTACGTGTCACAGGCCGCGGTGCAGCCGGGAACCTACCGCGCCATGCAGGTCCCTGCCGGCCTGGCGCGCGCCCGTTTCCACGAGGCACGGGCGGACTACGAAAGTGCCCTTGCTGCCCTGCAGCCGCTGGCGGAACTGGACCCCTGGACTGATCAACGGGTGTCCTTCTGGCCGTGGCAGGACACCTACGTCAACGCGCTGGTGATGACCGACAAGCTCGATGCCGCAGAGACGTTCCTTACCGCGTTCGAAGGAGTGCACCGCGAGCGGGAAGTCCCTTCGGACCTGGCCCGCATGGCGTGGGCACGGGGGCGGCTGCTGGCCGCGCAGGGGGACCCGGACACGGCAAGGGAGTACTTCGAGGCGGCGCTGGGGCACCTGGGCGGGCTCAACCGCCCCTATCTGCGGGCACGGATCAGTTTCGCGTTCGGGCAAAGCATGCGCCGGGCGGGAAAGCGACGCCTGGCGTCGTCAGTGCTGCGTGCTGCGCGGGACCTGTATGACACCCTCGGCGCGGCCACGTATGTGGAACGGTGCGACCGCGAGCTGAAGGCAACAGGCCTGGATGTGGGGTACCTGCCGGACCCGGCGGACCCGGTGCTTTCTTCGGTGGGCGGCCACCATCAACAGCTCACGGCCCAGGAACAGGCCGTGGCCGAGCTGGTGGCTGCCGGGGCAACCAACAAGGAGGCGGCCCGGGCCCTGTTCCTGGCCGAAAAGACGGTGCAGTACCACCTGACGCGGCTGTACCGGAAAATGGGAATCCGGTCCCGCAGTGAACTCGCGGCCGCGTTCCGGGCCAAGGACTGACCCGGCGACCGGCTGCTACTTCACGTCCGAGGGGTGCTTGGCGAGCGGAACAACAGTGATGTCCATGTAAGGGAACAGTGGAAGGTCCTGCAGGATCCCGTGCAGTTCGTCGTTGGATTCGACGTCGAAAATGGAGTAGTTGGCGTATTCGCCCACCACGCGCCAGATCTCGGGCCACTTGCCGGAGCGCTGCAGTTCCTGGGAATAAGCCTTCTCCCGTGCCTTGATTTCGGCAGCTTCGGCGGCAGGCATGCCGGCGGGCAGTTTGACGTCCATATGGACCATGTACTTCATGGATGACCTCTCGATGGAAGGGATGCTTTTCAGTCGGTGCGGTAGTGCGCGAGCTTGTCGTCGTCCACGTCAGTGCCCACGCCAGGGCCTTCAGGAACGCGAATCCGACCGTCCGCGATGGCCAGCGGCTGGGCCAGCAGGTCATCGGACATGTCCAGGTAGTTGGACAGTTCCGCGGCGCGCCTGGCCGTGTGGGCGAACGCTGCGCCGAACACCACCGAGGCCACCGTGCCCACCTGGGTGTCGATCTGGTTGCCGATGTAGACGTCAATGCCCATGCCCTCGGCCATGCCAACGATCTTGGCAGCTTCGGTGAAGCCGGACCGGGCGGTCTTGACGGACAGGAGGTTGGCGCCGCCGGTGAGGATTTCGCGGGCGGCTTCGCCCAGGTTGGCAGCGGATTCGTCGGCGGCAATGGGGATGGGGGAGTTGGTGACCAGGCGGCGGCGGCCCAGGACTTCGCGGGCGTCGTCCGGCTCCTCAAGGAACTGCAGGCCGAGGCCGGAGGTGCGGCGCAGCACCTCGGCGGCCTCGTTCGCTGTCCAGCCGCGGTTGGCGTCCATGTACAGCTCGGCGTCCTCACCCAGGCCCTCCCGCAGCACTCTGGCGGCTTCGATGTCCAGCTTCAGCGGGCGGCGGCCGGTCTTCAGCTTGAACGTGTTGATGCCGTACGTTTCCCGGAACTCCAGGGCCAGCGCCAGGAGTTCCTGGGCGGGTTTGAACCCGAGCATGTGGGACACCCGCAGAGAGTCGGTGTAGCCGCCCAGCAGTTTGGTCACGGGCTGCCCCAGGGATTTGCCAATGACGTCCCATACGGCAATGTCCACTGCGCCCTTGGCCGTCTGGTTATGGATGGTCCGGGCCAGGACGGCCTGGATCTTTTCCCGGTCAAAGACGTCGGTGCCCACCAGCTGCGGGGCGAAGACATCCTGCACCACCGCGACGATGGACTTCTGCGTCTCGCCATAGGTGTACGGGCGGGGTGGAGTATCTGCTGTTCCCACCACGCCATCGTCGGTGTGGACGCGGACCAGGACGTGGTCGGCCTCGTGCACGGAGCCGGACGCGAAATGGAGCGGGTGGCGGTACGGGATCGAATAAGGGATCGCCTCGATGGCTGCGATCTTCATGATGGGAGGTGCCTTTCATCAACAGGAGCAGGGGGTGTGGCAGGCGCCGGCGCGCCGGCCGTGGCGGTGACCACGACGTCCAGGAAGTTCTGCAGGAGGGCCGAGCGGTGGCCGCGCAACCAGGCGACGGCGAGTTCCACCGGGGGAACGTTGTCGATTTCCCGGTACGCGACGCCATCGAGCTGGAAGGCGCGCACGCCGGACGGCATGACGGCAATGCCGCCGCCCGCGGCCACGAATGCCAGCATTGTCGAGGTCTCACCAACCACCTGCGTGATCCGCGGCTGGAAGCCTGCCTGGCGGCAGAGGTCCGAGGTAATACGGTTCAGCACGGACTCCGGGGCGTAGGCGATGAAGTCCTGGTCCTGCAGTTCGTGCATGGCCACGGGCCGGTCCACCGCCAGGGCGCTGAAGGAGGGAAGCGCGACGACGAGTGGCTCCTGGGTGACGACGCGGTAGTCGATCTCCTCGGACGCAACGGGGGGACGCAGCAGTGCCGCGTCCAGGGTCCCGTTTCGCAGTCCCGCTTCCATGGACGGCGTCAGCATCTCTCCGTTCAGCGCCAGCGACAGGCCGGGAATGACCTGTTTGGTGAGCCGCGCGATCCGGGGCATCACGCCGTAGGTGGCCGACCCGGAGAACCCCACCCGGAGGACGCCGGTGGCGCCCTTGCCCACTTGGTAGACATCCGCCCGGAGCGTCTCAACGTCGTTGACGATCTGGCGGCCTCGGTCCAGCAGGAGCTGGCCCGCCGCCGTCAGGTCCACCCGACGGGTGGTGCGGTTGAGGAGCTGGACGCCCAGCTGGTCCTCCAGCTGGCGGATCTGCTGGGACAGGGGCGGCTGCGCCATGTGCAGGCGCTTGGCCGCCCTGCCAAAGTGGCGCTCTTCCGCAACCGCAATGAAGTAGTTCAGCTGCCGGATCTCCATTGCAGGCGCACCTCTCCAACTTTTCGGGTGAGGCGCGATGCGGCCTCATTGATTCATAGAATAGCCCTAAAAGATCCCACTGAGATACTTTTCCGACGTAATCTAGCTGCTCCTCGGCCGCGGTCCCGGCGTGTTCCACGCTGTGCTGGCCAGTGCCGTGGCAAATCCAGCCTGACAGGCAATGTGACGTGCGGTATATGAGGGAAATGCCCGGTTTCGCGCCGGGGGTGCATTGTGCCGTTTCCGCATATCAAAGGGGCTGTCTTTGCGATGGATCCCGCCGGAACAGGCCTAATGCGCCCGGCTAAAGGGGAATTCCGGCGGCGATGGGACGGAGGGGGCTCATCCATATGCGGACGGTGTGGACCGGGCGGACCGTAACCGTGGCCGGGGGTATGGTGCCGCGGTTAGGCTGGCGGAATGATCAATCCAGCACGGCTGCACTCAGACCTGTCCCGCCTGGGCCGGGAGACGGACATGTTCCTGGCCACGGTCTCCTCCTTGTCCGATGAAGAGCTGGCTGCTCCTTCATTGTGCGAAGGATGGACCCGTGCGCACGTCATCGCCCACGTCGCATCCAGCGGACGTGCCCTGGTAGGTCTGATCGACTGGGCTACCTCCGGGGAGGAACGCCAGTTGTACGCTTCCCCTGAAGCACGCTCGGAGGCCATCGCCGCAATAGCTGCGCTGCCGCGGGAGGAGCTCCTGGCTGAAGTTCGGGACTCTGCCGCCAATTTTGCCGGTGAAGCCCAGCGGTTGACCGGGGAGCTTGCGGCGCCGGAAGTCAAGGTGGCCGGCCGGGAGCTGCCGGCCACGTCCATCGTGGCGCTGCGGATCGCCGAGGTGGTGGTGCACCACCACGACCTGGAAACCGCCTGGACCATCGATGAGGCAGACCCCGATTCGCTGTTGAACGCCATCGAGGCCGTGGTGCGGGCGCTGCGTTCAAAGGGAGCGCCCGGGATGACGCTGGTTACCGAGGAACGCGATGAATGGGTCATCGGCGACGGCGCCCTCCGGGTTGAGTCGGACCGGGAGGGCCTCCTGAAATGGCTCGCACGTGGCGACGCCACGGAGCTTGAAGCGGCAGGCCCGGTGCCCGCACTGCCGTCCTGGTAAAGCTAAGGAAAAATCCCCCCGGGCAACGAAATGCGCCCGGCGGGGATTCCTTCGTCGGTGGCCCCTATGTTTTCGGCAGGCCCGCCGGGTTCAGTTCGGACTTCTGGATGGCCTCCGAGGAGAGGCCCCAGCGGTCCAGGATCCGGGCGTAGGTGCCGTCGTCAATCAGGTGGTTCAGCGCAGCCTGCGCCGCGACCGCCAGGCCGTTGCCCTTCTTGGTGGTGAAGGCGATCTGTGCCGTCAGCGGCCAGCCGCCGTTCAGCGTGCCCACTTCCTTCGTCTTTCCGTCCTGCGCCGCCTTGTACGCGGCAGCGGCGTTGGGGCCGAACGTCAGGTCCGCGCGGCCTGACTGGAGGGCCAGGCTTGAGGCGGAGTCGTCGTCGTAATACTGGAACTGGACCGGCGCCAAGCCGTTCTTCCTGTTCTCCTCATCCCAGCGCACCAGGATGGCTTCCTGGTTGGTGCCGGAGCCCACGATGATCCTCTTGCCCGCCACGTCCTTGGCTTCCTTGATCTCCCCGATGCTGGAGTCGCTCTTGGCGTAGAAGCCCAGGAGGTCGTTGCGGTAGGTGGCGAAGTCGAACTTTTCCTTGCGCGCCTCGGTGACGGTCACGTTGGACAGCACCGCCTCGTACTTGGACGATTCAATGCCCAGTGGCCAGTCCGCCCAGGCGACGGGCAGGACCTCCACCTGCAGGCCGAGGGACTCACCCACGGCGTAGGCGATATCCACCTCGCTCCCGATCAGGGTCTTGTTGTCCGTGGCGAACAGGCTGAGCGGCGCCGCTCCGCCCGTGGTCACCACAGTGAGCTTGCCGTCGGCCTTGATGGACTCAGGCACCAGGGCCGCCGCGGCAGGGTCTGTTGAGACTTTGAAGCGGTCCTGTTCGGGGGACAGGTTGAAGGTTTTGCCGGCCGAGTTGGTGGCGGACGACGACGGCGCTGTCGCCGCCGAGGCGCCGGGATCGGAGCAGGCGGCCAGTCCCAGCAGTGCTGAGACGGCAAGGGCTGCGACGGCGGCCGGCTTGGTTGTGATGGGCATGGTTCCTCCTGGGAAGGGCCGAAAGATGCGGCGGGAGTGCGCGTTGCAGCAACTATCCGGCAGCCCCTTCGAAGGAATCAAAGGCCCGCGAAACCCGGAGATACAGGGAGTAACGGCGGTTCACCGGAGGACCGGCGGAGACATATTCCCGGCAGGGCAACAAGGCCGGGAGACGGCAAGAGGGGACCGGTCCGCATTGAACTGGTCCCCTCTTGCCGCGTCAGGGTCGGCGCGGGTGCCTACGACAGCGCCGCCAGGACTTCCTTGGCCACGTCCCCGCTGGACTGCGGGTTCTGGCCGGTGATCAGGTTGCCGTCCCGCACCACGTTGGAGGACCAGGCGGCGCCGTTTTCGATCACGGCGCCCTTCTCCTTGAGGGCGTCCTCCACCAGCCATGGCGTGTTCTCGCCGGTGCCGCCGCCCAGCTCTTCCTCGTTGGTGAAGACCGTGAGGCGCCGGCCCTTGAAGGCGAACGCGCCGTCGTCGTCCGTTGCGCTCAGCAGCCCGGCGGGTCCGTGGCAGAACGGGGCAATGATCTTGCCGGCCTTGTTGGCTGCCACCAGGATGCGGCCCAGATCGGCGTCCTTGTACAGGTCCGCCATGGGGCCATGCCCACCGGGCATCACCACGGCATCGTAGGAGGCGACGTCGACGTCGGCCAGGACCAGCGGGTGGGCGAGCTCGGCGTCGATCTTGGCCAGGTAGTCCTTAAAGCCCTGCGCACGGTCCTCGCCGCCGGCCGACTCTGCGGCAAGGCTCACCTGGTCCACGGTGGGCTTCCTGCCGCCGGGGGTGGCGATGTGGACAGTGTTTCCTGCCTCCGTGAGGGACTGATGCGACACCACCAGTTCCTCAGCCCAGTAGCCCGTGGGGTGTTCGCTGCCGTCCTTCATGGTGAGGGAATCTGCGGCCGATACGACCATCAGGATGTTTGCCATGGTGTTTCTCCTGTCGTTGCTGACGTGAGTGGCCGAAGCCGCTTGCTACTTGCCGGCTGCTTCCAGCTCGGCGTACGTGTCGTCGTCGAGCGTGATGCCGGCGGCGGCCATGTTTTCTTCCAGGTGCTGCACGGATCCCGTGCCCGGGATGGGCATCATGACGGGGGAGCGGCGCAGCAGCCAGGCCAGTGCCACCTGGGAGGTGGTGGCGCCAAGACGCTTCGCGGCCTCGTCCAGCGGGCCACCCGGCTGCGCGAGCTCACCGGCGGAAATCGGTGCCCACGGGATGAAACCGATGCCGTTCTCCTCCGAGTAGCGCAGCACGTCCTCGGAGCTGCGGTCGGTCAGGTTGTAGCGGTTCTGCACGGTGGACACGGTGAAGTGCTTTCCGGCCGCTTCGAGCTCCGCCACGCTCACCTGTGACAGGCCCAGCGCTCGCACCTTGCCCTCGTCCTGGAGCTCGCGCAGCACACCGAACTGCTCCTCGGCGTCCACTTTCGGATCGATCCGGTGCAGCTGCAGCAGGTCCAGAGTGTCCACCTTCAGCTTGCGCAGGCTCAGCTCCGTCTGCTGGCGCAGGTATTCCGGTCGGCCCACCGGGATCCACTTGTTGGGCCCGGTGCGCGTGAAGCCCACCTTGGTGGCGATCTTCAGCCCCTCCTTATACGGGTGCAGGGCCTCGGCGATGATTTCCTCGCTGATGTTGGGGCCGTAGGAGTCGGCGGTGTCGATGAAGTCAACGCCGAGTTCGACGGCGCGGCGCACCACGGCCACGGCAGCCTGGCGGTCTGCGGGCTCGCCCCAGACGCCGTCACCCACGATGCGCATGGCACCGAAACCGAGCCGGTGCACGGTTCCCAGGTCCTTGAGGTCAATCGTTGCGGACAGTTCCAGCTGGTTCGTTGAATCATGGCTCATAGGGGCGGCAACCTCATCAGTGTGCTGAGTATTCCGGAAATCACGAAATAAGCCGGGCCCTGCCGTGGTTATGCCTCAAGTGCCCGCCGTGATCCGGCCGGCCACTCTTACGAAACGTTCCTGAAAGGCCGCACCTGACGTGACTCTTCCCCTTTCCATCCTTGACCTGGCGACCATCGGCAAAGGCCAGACGGCGGCGGAGAGCTTCGCGGGCAGCGTGGCCATGGCGCAAAGCGCCGAAAAGCTGGGCTACCGGCGCATCTGGTACGCCGAGCACCACAACATGTCCTCCATCGCGTCCTCCGCCACCAGCGTGCTGATCGCGCACGTGGCCGCACAGACGGAAAGCATCCGCCTGGGAGCCGGCGGAATCATGCTGCCCAACCACTCCCCGCTGACCATCGCCGAACAGTTCGGCACCCTGGAAACCCTGCATCCAGGCCGGATCGACCTGGGCCTTGGGCGCGCGCCGGGCAGCGACCAGAACACCATGCGCGCCCTACGCCGCGACCCCATGTCCGCGGACAGCTTCCCGCAGGACGTGCTGGAGCTGCAGGGCTACCTGACCGGGCCCACCCGGATCCAGGGCGTCGAAGCCACCCCGGGCAAGGGCACCAACGTCCCGCTGTACATCCTGGGCTCGTCCCTGTTCGGCGCCCGCCTGGCCGCGCAGCTGGGCCTGCCCTACGCCTTTGCCTCCCACTTTGCCCCGGCCGCGCTGCAGGATGCGGTGGCCACCTACCGCCGCGAATTCAAGCCCTCCGCACAGCTCGATGCGCCGCACGTCATTGCCGGCGTCAACGTGATCGCGGCCGACTCCGCATCCGAGGCACAGGAGATGCTGCAGGCCACCAAGCGCGCCCGCGTCTCGCTGTTCTTTGGCGGCGGTACCCGTGAATTCACCGACGACGAGGCGGACATGATCCTCGACTCGCCCCAGGGGCGGCACATGGCCCAGATGATGACCTACTCCGCAGTGGGCACGCCGGACGCCGTCATCGAGTACCTGGACAGCTTCGGCAAGCACGCCGACGCCGACGAACTCATCGTGGCCCACCAGAGCCCCGGCACCAGGGAGCGCCTGCGCTCCGTCGAGCTGCTGGCCGAGGCCGCCGGACTGGTACGGGTCTGACATGGCAAACGCAAAAGACGGCGTCGGGTTCCGCTCCGAACGCGGGCCCATCCTCATCGCCCTGATGCTCTCCACGGGCCTCGTGGCCATCGACTCCACCATCGTGGCCACGGCGGTCCCCTCCATCGTCCGGGACGTGGGCGGGTTCGCGTCCTTCCCTTGGCTGTTTTCCGCCTACCTGCTTGCGCAGGCGGTGTCCGTGCCCATCTACGGCAAACTCTCCGACATGGCAGGCCGCAAGCCCCTTATCCTGACCGGGATTGGCCTGTTCCTGCTCGGTTCGGTGCTGTGCGGGATGGCGTGGAGCATGCCCTCGCTGATCGCGTTCCGCGCCCTGCAGGGACTGGGTGCCGGCGCCGTGCTGCCTGTCTCCGTCACCATCGCCGGCGACATCTACACCCTGCAGGAGCGGGCCAAGGTCCAGGGCTATTTGGCCAGCGTCTGGGCTGTTTCCTCGGTGGTCGGCCCCAGCCTGGGCGGCATCTTCTCCGCGCTGGGCATCTGGCGCGGCATCTTCCTGGTCAACGTCCCGCTCTGCCTCCTGGCCGGGTGGATGCTGATCCGCACCCTCCACGAGAACGTGGAACGCGCCACCCACAAGGTGGACTACGCCGGAGCCGTGCTGCTGGCCGGATCGCTCGGCCTGCTCATCCTGGGCGCCCTGCAGGGCGGCCAGGCGTGGGCGTGGAACTCCCCCATCAGCATTGGCGTGTTTGTGGTGGGAGCAGTCCTGCTCGGCGCGTTCCTGCTGGTGGAACGGCGTGCAGCGGAACCCATCCTGCCCGCCTGGGTAGTGTCCCGGCGGCTCCTGGCCACCACCGCGCTGGTCTCCTTCGGCGTCGGAACGGTGATGATCGGCCTGACCTCCTACGTGCCCACCTTCCTGGAGGGCGCCCTCTCATCCTCGCCGCTGGTGGCCGGCCTGGCGCTCGCCGCCCTGACCCTCGGATGGCCGCTCAGCGCCTCGCAGGCAGGAAAGTTCTACCTCCGGATCGGGTTCAAATCCACCGCCCTGATCGGCATCACTATCTCGGTGGCGGGCCTGCTGATCCTGTCCCTGACCGCCTCCTCGCCCAACGTGGCACTGATCGCCGTCAGCTGCTTCGTCGTCGGGCTCGGCCTGGGCCTGCTGGCAACCCCCACCCTGATCGCCGCCCAGTCCAGCGTGCCCTGGCATGAACGCGGCGTGGTGACCAGCACCAACATGTTCGCCCGGTCCATCGGCAGCGCCCTGGGCGTGGCCGTGTTCGGCGCCGTGGCCAACGCCATCTACGGCGGCAGCGACGGGGGCAATGCCGCTTCCGCCACGGTGATCAGCGCCTCCGGCGCCGTGTTCCTGGCGGCGCTGGTGGCCGGGCTGCTGACGGTCGCGGCCGTGCTGGCGATGCCCGCGGTCAAGGCCGAAGACAGCGGCAATCCCGATGCGGAGCCAGTTCCCACCCAGGCGGAAGGCAGCTCCAGCTAGGCTGCCGCCGGCGGAGATGTTTCCTACAGACAAGCCCTCAGGGCGAATGTGTGTTTTCGTCCCAGCGCTATTTGTTTTTTCCGCGTGCGGCTACGCGCCAGCGGTCCACGATTTTGCCGCTGTTGACGACAGTGATGTCGTCAGCGAGATTCACGGCCACGCATACGTGGTTCGGTATGACCCGTAACCGCTCTCCGAGAGGCGGGAGCTCTGCATCTGCTGGCCAGACCACGGTCGCGTGATGTTCCGAGAGCGCGGTGATGCGTGCTTCGGGATAGTCGAGCAGCCGTCCAAAGCCGGTGGCCCACGCAGGTCGGTCGCCGCCCAGGATTTTGCTGCCAGAGTCCAGGACGATCCTTCGCGGTATGACGTCGTCGCCCTCATGGCGGCTTACCACTGTTGCTGCGACGGTCAGCGCGATGTCTTCAGGGGTGCATCGTTCCAGTTCCAGTTGCTGGGCGTCATTGAAGACATAAACTCCAGGCCGGACCTCGGTGGCTACGGATTCACCGGTGAGGGTGGCGGTGGGAGTTGAACCGCCGCTGCGGTGCAGGATTTCAAATCCTGCTTGTGTGAGCAGGTCCGAGGCCTGTCTGAGGGCCAACCGTTCTTCTTCGGTTGCTTTCAGGGGCATCCCGGGGGCGTAGCTGTGGCCTGGGAAGGTGAAGACGCCTCTGACCTTCAGACCGGCGCGTGCCGCGGCGTGGGCCACTTCAACGACGGCACCTGGGGCGATTCCGCTTCGGTGATGGCCGCTGTCGATTTCCAGCAGCACGTCAAAGTCGCTGGCTGCGTCATCCAAGGACGCTCCCATAGCTTCGGCGGCCTCCCGTGAATCCAGTCCTACTGAGATCTTTGTGGTGGCAGCAAGTCGGCGCAGGCGTTCGGCTTGACGAGGACCGACCCAGATGGGGTAGGCGATGAAGATGTCGGTAGCTCCTTGTTCTGCAAAGACTTCAGCCTCCCCGAGGGTCGCTACAGTGATGCCGACTGCACCGGCCGCCAGCTGCAGTTGCGCGATTTCGGGCACCTTGTGGGTTTTAACGTGGGGTCGGAGGCTCAAGCCTTTCGCGCGGACGGCAGCGGCCATGCGGTCGATATTCCGCTGGAGCACATCCCGGTCGACCAGGATCTCTGGAGTGTCGACTTCTTCTGGGATTGTCATCACTGGTTCTCTTTCTCTAGGTCGGGTAGCGCCGGTTGACGCAGTGCCCCTAGCGGGAGGCCCGGAAGATCTCTGGTGCGGGCCGGGTCCCGGTGGCAAGGTCTGCCAGGATCCGCCCGATCACCGGGGTGAACTTGAAGCCGTGGCCGGAAAAGCCTGCCCCGATCACCACCGGCCCTATGCGGTCCAGGACGAAGTCCTCATCCGGGGTGGTGGTGTAGGTGCAGCTGATGGCCTCGAAGGAATCCGCGTCGACGCCGGGAAGCCACTGCCGCGCATAGTCCTGCAGGGCCACGAGCTGCCTGGGTTCCGGCAGGAAGTCGCGGTGGTCCGGGTCCACCTCGGGCCCCACGCCGTGCCACCCGGCCTTGACGCCCTCGCCCGGGGTCAGCATCCCGTACACAGGGGAGTACCAGCCCCGGTAATCCGGGCCCGGGTAGTGGTTGAAACCAGGCCACACCGCGCCGGCATCCGCCACACGGAAGTGCGCCGGCTGCTCCTGGGTGACCCTCAGCCTGGGAATCCGGAAGGCTGCTGCGTCGTTGCCCCTGACCTTGGCCAGCAGCTTCTCCGTCCAGCCGCCAGCCGTCACGACGGCCTGGGCTGCGGTGACCACCTCCGTGCCCGCCGCCCCTTCGAGCGTGAGCCGCACGCCGTCGTCGAACACTTTGAAGTCCACTACCTTGGTGTGGTGCCTGATCTCGGCACCCCGGGCAATGGCCAGCCGCTGGAACGCCGGGAGGGCGGCTTCCGGGTTCAGCTGGCCGCCGTCGGGCATGTGCAGGACCTGCCGGTCGAACCGGATGCCGCGCCACCGCTCGGTGGCCTCCGCCGGCTCCAGGAACTCGGCCTCGATGCCCGCAGCCGCCAGCGAGTCAAAGACTTTGGGCAGGTCCCCGCCCGGGCCATGGGTGACAATGCCCGTGCGCGCCAGCAGCTGCTCGCCGCTTTCCTGCTCCAGCTCCTCCCACAGGGCCAGGCCCTCGGCCAGCATGTCCACGTAGTCGGGCTGGTGGTAGCCAGGGTTGAGGTTCCGGGTGGCGCCGTGGGACGCGCCAATCTTGTGCGCGGGGCCGAACTGCTCCACCAGCGTCACCTGCCGCCCCCGTCGAGACAGGGCCCAGGCAGCCGCAGAGCCCATGGCCCCGCCGCCGATCACCACGGTGTCCAACACAGTATTCATCAGCCCTCCAAGCTGCGGTCATGCCTTTGGTCGGTGCCTATGCCAGCAGCAGTGCCACGCCAATCATCGCCGGCACTGCCACCACGGTGGTGATCAGGACGGTGTCCTTGGCGACGGTGAGTCCCGTCTGGTACCGGCTTGCCGCCACGAAGACGTTCTGCGCGGTGGGGAGCGCCGACGTGACCACCACGGCGAACAGCGCATGGCCGTCCATCCCCAGCGCGAAGCGGGCAAAAGCATAGGCAAGGGCCGGCTGGACGGCGAGCTTGAAACCGCTCGCCAGCACGGTGTCCACCCGTCTGCCTGCAGCGGCCTGCAGCGGCCGGGTGCCGTTCAGGCTCATCCCGAACGCGATGAGCATGGCAGGAATCGCCGCCCCGCCGATCAGGTGGATCGGCTCCATCACCAGCGCCGGGACCTGGAAACCGGTGCCGGCCACCAGCAACCCCAGGCCGGAACCCACGATCATGGGATTGCGCAGGATCATCAGGAAGAACCCCACCACCGTGGTGCGGTGCGTGCTGGTGCTCGAGTCCAGGATCATGAGGAACATCGGGGTGAAGAATGCCAGCTGGAAGATCAGCAGCGGCGCCACATAGCTGGCGTCGCCCAGGACATATACCGCGATCGGAATACCCAGGTTGGCCGAGTTGGCAAGGGAAGCGGACATGGCGGACATCAGCGCCTCGGGAAGCGCCCGCCGCAGCCAAAACCGCGCGATGGTGAAGAAAATGGTGGCCGTGGTGATGGCCGCGACGGCGGTGACCAGCAGGGGCTCGGCGAATACTTCCTGCAGGTGGGCCTTGCTTAACGTCTCAAAGAGAAGGGCCGGGCTGGCCACGAAGAAGGTGAGGCCGCTCAGGACAGGCCGCGCGTTATCCCCGAGGATCCGCCGCCGGCCCACGAACCATCCCACCAGGATGATGCACCAGACCACGAAGAACCCTGCCAGCACCCCTAGCAAAGGATGCCTCCCCGGGCATGGGTCAGGTGTCTGCCGGAGTCCACGCTCCGGTTACAGGGCGGCGTTGTTAAGCGCGAAGGGCGGGCGCATCATGCCGGGCGTGATGCCCTCGGCGGGGTCGTTGCCCAGCTGGATGACCCGGTTGTTTTCGTCCACGTGGACCACGCGCGGCTCGAAGGACTTGGCCTCTTCGGTGGTCATCTGGGCGTAGGTAATCAGGATGACAATGTCGTTCTCGTGCATCAGGTGCGCCGCTGCACCGTTGATGCCGATCACGCCGGAGCCGCGTTCACCGGCGATGGTGTACGTTTCAAGCCGCGCGCCGTTGGTGACGTCCACGATGGACACCAGTTCGCCGGGGAGGATGTCGGCGGCCTCGAGCAGGTCCAGGTCGACGGTGACCGATCCTACGTAGTGCAGGTCGGCGTGCGTGACGGTGGCCCGGTGGATTTTGGACTTGAACATTGTTCGATTCATAACGGCTCAAGTCTAGACCTGCGGCCCCCTGACCGCAGTGACGCACGAAACACGGCGACTCCGGATGACGCTCGCGCGCAGTGATGTGTGCCGTCGTTGCGCAGGGGTGCTGGCGCTCAACGACGTGCTGTCTGGCAGCGCACTCAGGGACAGGTACGACGGCGGCCGGTCACCCGGCGTCGTCCGTCGCCACGGCGGCGGCTGCTGCGGCAAGCGTCTCCCGGGCCGCAAGGATCGCCGGCCGCTGGGCGCTGGAGCGGCGGACCGAGGTAAAGATGGTGCGGTGCGGCTTTCCAGGAAGCTCCAGCAGCTGCGCCGTTGTCCCGCGGCCGGTCCAGACGAGGTCCGGCATCAGGGCCACCGCGTTTCCGGACTCGATCAGCCGCGCCTGGGCCTGGAGGTCGGCCGTCTCAAAGCGGACGTCGGGCTCGAACCCTTCGCTGCGGCAGGCCTGTTCGGCCCAATGCCGTGACGCGGCCCCCCGCGGCTCCATGACCCAGGACAGCTCCGCCGTGTCCGCCAGGGAACGGATGGCCGGCCTGCCCGGGGATGGTGGGGGAACAGCCAGGCGGATGGCATCGGTGGTCAGCTTCACCTTGTCCAGTTCGGGGTAGCGCGGGGCCGCGTGGCCCGGATACTGCTCGGCGATCACCAGGTCAAAGTCCCGCGCCCACGTCTCATGCAGTGCCGTTTCCGGCTCACGCTGGATCATCTCGATCCGCACCTCCGGATACCTGGCGGCCATCCTGGTCAAGGTATCGGGCATCAGCGCCAGGGCGGCGGACTGGAAAACGGCGATCCGCACGGTTCCGGTCACCGTGGTCAGGGACGCAGCCAGGTCCGCTTCGGCCTGTTCCATGGTTTCCAGCAGCTGCGCCGTATGCGCCACCAGAACTTCCGCCTGGGGCGTCAGCTGCACCCGCCGTCCGGTTTTGCGGAGCAGCTCCACGCCCACTTCCTTTTCCAGGAGCGCCAGCTGCTGGGAGACCGACGACGGGCTGTACTGCAGTGCTTCGGCCACCTCGGCAAGCGTGCCGCGGATGCTTAACTCGCGGAGCAGCCGGAGCCTGCGGACGTCAAGCATGATGGATTCCTAACTGAAACTAATGAATATAGGTTAGAAGTAGTCACTTTATCTAACGCAACCCCGCACGCATACTGTTGGAACCGAGTTACCCCCGTCACAGCCAGTTTCCTTGGCGTGCCGCGGCGGGGTAGACCCCAAAGCAGGAGTTCCTGATGAGCAGTAAAGATTTGAGCCAGTCGATCATGCGGCGCAAGCCGATCGATGACATCGAAGAAGAGAGCAAGCACAGCGGGCTGTTCAAGTCCCTCGGGCTGTGGCAGCTCACCGCCATTGGTGTTGGCGGCATTATCGGCGTCGGCATCTTTTCCCTTGCGGGATTGGTGGCCGCCGGCAGCGAAGGCAACCCGGGAGTGGGGCCCGCGGTACTGATCTCCTTCCTGATCGCAGGCCTGGCCTCAGCGGCCGCGGCCCTGTCCTACGCGGAATTCGCGGGCATGATCCCACGCGCAGGGTCTGCCTACACCTATGGCTACGTGGCACTCGGCGAGGTGATCGGCTGGTTCATTGGCTGGGACCTGCTGCTGGAATACATCGCCATTGTGGCGGTGGTGGCCATCGGCATCTCCGGCTACCTGGACGCCTTCCTGGCCGGCATTGGCATCCACCTGCCGGCCTGGATGACCTCCACGTTTGACGAAGGCAAGGGCGGCATCGTCAATATTCCTGCCATCCTGGTCTGCCTCCTGGTCACCTGGATCCTGTCCCGCGGCACCAAGGCCTTCGGCAGGTTCGAGCTCGTCGCCGTGGCCATCAAGGTGGTGCTGATCCTCTTCATCATCGGGCTGGGTGTCTTCTACATCAACACCGACAACTACAACCCGTTCATGCCCAGCGGCTTCGGCCCGGTCGTGGCAGGATCCGCCACCGTCTTCTTCGCGGTCTTTGGGTACGACGCCATGAGTACCGCCGCAGAGGAAGCCAAGGACGGCAAGAAGCACATGCCCAAGGCCATCGTGCTCTCGCTCATCATCGCCATGCTGCTCTACGTTGCCGCCACCCTGGTCCTCACGGGCATGCAGAACTACAAGGACATCGATCCCAAGGCCGGCTTCGCTTCCGCGTTCACTTCCGTGGGCCTGCCCGTCATTGCCACCATCATTTCGGTGTTCGCGGTGCTGTCCATCCTCACCGTGATGCTCACCTTCCTGCTCGGCGTGACCCGCGTGTGGTTCTCCATGAGCCGCGACGGCCTGCTCCCCGGCTGGTTCGCCAAGACTGACCGCCACGGCACCCCGCAGCGCGTTACCTGGATCGCCGGCATCGCTTCCGCTTTCCTGGCCGGCGTCTTCCCCATCAAGGCGGTCGCGGATCTCACCAACATCGGCATCCTGGCCGCGTTCGTCGTCGTCTGCCTGTCCGTGATCATCTTCCGTTACAAGCGGCCGGATGCGCCCCGCACGTTCCGCCTGCCCCTGATGCCCGTGATCCCTGCCTTCGGCGTTCTGGCCTCGGCCTTCCTGATGCTCCAGCTGCACTGGGAAACGTGGCTGCGGTTCGTGGTGTGGCTGATCATCGGCCTGGTGATCTACTTCGGCTATGGCCGGAAGCACTCCCTGATGAACCCCAACAGCCCGCGCCACCAGGAACTCGCGGACCTCCACGGCCCGCTCACCTAATCCCACACCCGACGCGCCATCCCCTACTGCGCGTTCTCTTCCAACGCCCCATCACCTACTGCGCGTTTTCCCCCAACGCGTTATCAGGTGAAGCGTCCTGCCGAACCCTCTCCCACATTCCGTGGGGGAGGGTTCGCTGCTTTCCATAAAGGGTGGTGGGGCGTTGGTGGTTTGGGGGTATCAGGTGGTGGCGCATTGGTGGTTTGGGGGCATCAGGTGGTGGGGCGTTTCAAGATGCGAAAAGCATTGGTTTTTCTAACCTGTATAGGTTGGAAAAGATCGCTTTATCTTATGTGAGGAGAAGCTCATACTGGTGGAAAGACCCCTCCCACACTAAGAAAGATCGGGAAAACCATGACCCACGTTGCAATGGAACCGGCAGTCGCCAAAGCGGCCACCCCGCAGACGGTCGACGTCGACGTCCCCCAGGCAAAGGCCCTCGCCGATGAAGCGGTCGCCCTTGTCCGCCGCTGGCTGACGGAGGCCTCAAAGGTTCCCGTTGACGCCTCGGCGCAGCAGCTCGCCGGCGTCCTGAAGGACCCCAACGGCCTGGAATTCACCGTTGGGTTCGTGGACGGCGTGGTCCGCCCCGAAGACCTGAATGTTGCCGCGCGCAACCTCGCCAAGCTGGCGCCGAAGGTTCCGGCCTTCCTGCCCTGGTACATGCGCAGCGCCGTGGCGCTGGGCGGCACCATGGCCCCCGTCCTGCCCCAGGTGGTCATCCCCGTCGCCCGCAAGGTCCTGCGCGAGATGGTGGGCCACCTGATCGTTGACGCCACCGACGCCAAGCTGGGTCCTGCCATCGCCAAGATCAGGAAGGACGGCATCAAGCTCAACGTCAACCTCCTGGGCGAGGCTGTCCTCGGCGAGCACGAGGCCTCCCGCCGGCTCGAGGGCACGCACACGCTGCTGGCCCGCCCCGACGTCGACTACGTCTCCATCAAGGTCTCCTCCACCGTGGCCCCGCACTCGGCCTGGGCCTTCGACGAGGCCGTGGAGCACGTCGTCGACAAGCTCACCCCGCTGTTCCAGCGCGCGGCCTCCTTCGCCGGCCCCGGCAAGAAGGCCAAGTTCATCAACCTGGACATGGAGGAGTACAAGGACCTGGACATGACCATCGCGGTCTTCACCCGGATCCTGGACAAGCCCGAGTTCAAGAACCTCGAAGCCGGCATCGTCCTCCAGGCCTACCTCCCGGACGCCCTGTCCGCCATGATCCGCCTGCAGGACTGGGCCGCTGCCCGCCGCGCCAACGGGGGCGCGGGCATCAAGGTCCGCGTGGTCAAGGGCGCCAACCTGCCCATGGAACAGGTGGAAGCCTCCCTGCACGACTGGCCGCTGGCCACCTGGGGCTCCAAGCAGGACTCCGACACCAGCTACAAGAGCGTCATCAACTACGCCCTGCACCCGGAGCGGATCAGGAACATCCGGATCGGCGTCGCCGGCCACAACCTGTTCGACATCGCCTTCGCCTGGCTCCTGGCCAAGCAGCGCGGCGTGGAGTCCGGCATCGAGTTCGAAATGCTGCTGGGCATGGCACAGGGCCAGGCCGAGGCCGTCAAGAAGGACGTGGGCTCCCTCCTGCTGTACACGCCGGTGGTCCACCCGTCCGAGTTCGACGTCGCCATTGCCTACTTGATCCGCCGCCTCGAAGAGGGCGCCAGCCAGGACAACTTCATGTCCGCCGTCTTTGAGCTGAGCGAAAACGAGGGCCTGTTCGAACGCGAAAAGCAGCGCTTCCTCGCTTCGCTGGAGGCCCTGGACAACACGGTCCCGCTGCCGAACCGCCGCCAGGACCGCAGCCTGCCGCCGGTTCCGAGGCCGCACGAGGGCTTCGACAACACGCCGGACACCGACCCGTCCCTGCCCGCCAACCGCGACTGGGGCCGGGCCATCCTGGAGCGCGTGCCGTCCTCCACCCTGGGCAGCGCCGCCGTGAAGGCCGCCTTCATCGATGACGAAACCAAGCTCAACGCCGCCATCGGCAACGCGCTGGACAAGGGCAAGGCCTGGGGCGGGCTCTCCGGCAACGAGCGCGCCGAAATCCTGCACCGCGCCGGCGAGATCCTGGAAGCGCGCCGCGCCGACCTGCTCGAGGTCATGGCCAGCGAGACCGGCAAGACCATCGACCAAGGCGACCCCGAGGTCAGTGAGGCCGTGGACTTCGCGCACTACTACGCCGAGTCGGCGCGCAGGCTGGACACGGTCGACGGCGCCACGTTCGTCCCTGCCAAGCTCACCGTCGTCACCCCGCCGTGGAACTTCCCCGTCGCCATCCCGGCAGGGTCCACCCTTGCGGCACTCGCCGCCGGCTCCGCCGTCGTCATCAAGCCCGCCAAGCAGGCCGCCCGCAGCGGCGCCGTCATGGTGGAAGCACTCTGGGAAGCCGGCGTGCCCAAGGGCGTGCTGACCATGGTCCAGCTGGGGGAGCGCGAGCTGGGAACGCAGCTCATCAGCCACCCGTCCGTGGACCGCGTCATCCTCACCGGCGGCTACGAGACCGCCGAGCTGTTCCGCTCCTTCCGGAAGGACCTGCCGCTGCTGGCCGAGACCAGCGGCAAGAACGCCATCATCGTCACCCCCAGCGCCGACCTGGACCTCGCGGCCAAGGACGTTGCCTACTCCGCGTTCGGCCACGCCGGCCAGAAGTGCTCCGCTGCCTCACTGGTGATCCTGGTGGGCTCCGTGGCCAAGTCCAAGCGGTTCCACAACCAGCTGATCGACGCAGTGACCTCCCTCAAGGTGGGCTACCCGCAGGATCCCACCAGCCAGATGGGTCCCATCATCGAGCCGGCCAACGGCAAGCTCCTCAACGCCCTCACCACGCTGGGCGAGGGGGAAGACTGGGCCGTGGAACCGAAGAAGCTTGATGAGACCGGGCGGCTTTGGAGCCCGGGTGTGCGCTACGGCGTCAAGCGTGGTTCCTACTTCCACCTGACCGAGTTCTTCGGCCCCGTGCTGGGCGTCATGACAGCCGAGACCCTCGAAGAAGCCATTGCCATCCAGAACCAGATCGAGTACGGCCTCACCGCCGGACTGCACTCCCTCAACTCCGAGGAGCTCGGTATCTGGCTGGACTCCATCCAGGCCGGCAACCTCTACGTCAACCGCGGCATCACGGGAGCAATCGTGCAGCGCCAGCCGTTCGGTGGCTGGAAGAAGTCAGCGGTCGGCGCCGGTACCAAGGCCGGTGGCCCCAACTACCTGGCCGGCCTGGGCGACTGGATCCCCGCAACCAGCACCGCCACGGCAGCCGTCAGCCACCGGGGTGTCCGCCGCATCCTCGACGCAGCCGGCCCCGCCCTGGCCCCGGCCGAGCTTGAGTCGGTCCAGCGCGCCTTGGCGTCCGACGCCCAGGCCTGGACTGACGAATTCGGCACCGCCAAGGACGTCTCCGGCCTGAGTGCGGAACGCAACATCTTCCGCTACCGCAGCCTGCCGGTTACCGTCCGCCTTGCGGAAGGCGCGCCGCTGGCCCACCTAGTCCGGACTGTGGCCGCCGGCGTGCTGGCGGGCTCGGCGCTGACCGTGTCCACCGCCGTCGAACTTCCCGCCCAGCTGCGCTCCGTGCTCACCGCGCAGGACATCGAGGTGACGGTGGAGTCCGACGCCGGCTGGCTGGCTTCGGCGGAACGCCTCGCATCGGCAGGCAAGCTGTCCAACGCCCGGATCCGGCTGATCGGCGGCGACGCCTCCGCGCTGGCTGAGGCGACCGGCGGGCGCCCCGATGTGGCCATCTACGCCCACCCCGTCACCGAGGCCGGCCGCGTGGAACTGCTGCCGTTCCTGCACGAGCAGGCGGTCAGCATCACCGCCCACCGCTTCGGCACCCCGAACCATCTTTCGGACGCGCTGATCTAGCACCGGCAGACACAAAAAGGTCCGGTGGTTGGCTTGTTTCCACAAGCTCAACCACCGGACCTTTTGCGTGTCCGCTAGCCCAGATACCAGCCGGGCGGCGTCCAGGTGACCGGGACGTTGTGGGCTGAGAAATCCTCGCAGCGGGTGCAGGTGTAGGCCACTTCGCCGAGCGTGGCCACACTTCCGTCACGTCGGTACGTAGGCGGAATATACGACTCAAGATAGACGAACTCGTCTGTTCGGCATTTGTCGCAGGTGGGCTTTCCCACGTATCCGGAGTCTACGGAGGCGCGTCCGGTTCCGAGGGTGTTCTGGCGCGTGGTCGGCCGTGCAGTGGAGTGCTGGCGTGCGTGCGCAGAATCGAGATGGATGTTCCTGGCTGTCGTCATTGGCTGCCTGTCCCCAGCGCTTTTCCGGCATGCGGATACGCGCTTGTTTCGGTGAACTGGCCTGCTGCTTGACCTTGGAAAACCAGCATAGGTTAAGCCAGTTCCCCTATCAATGGACACGGGCCCCCTATCTCCCCTAAATGCTGGAAATCGGGCCCGAAGAGAGTTAGGTTTGCCTGTTAATGGTCCGGCCGACAATCGACTGGGTGAGGGCATCGATCACCTCAGGGTTGGCCAGCGGGTTGCGGATCAGGGTGAAGTCCACATCCCCCACTGCGGGCAGGTCGAAGCGTCGGGTGATGATCTTCAAGTCTTCGGGCACCAGCGATGTTGGCATGACAGCCACACCGATGCCGGCCCGGACCGCCGCAAGTACCCCGCTGATCTGCCGGGTGGTGCAGGTGATCCGCCAGGTCCGGCCGTGGGCTTCCAGCGCATCGATGGCCAGTTTGCGGCTGAGGCTGGGGGCCGGGTAGGCGATCAGCGGCACGGGCGTGCCGGGTTCCAGCAGGGTCTGCTCCAGGCCTACCCAGGAAAACGAGTCGTGCTGGACCACTGTGCCGTCCTTCGCCCCCGCCACCCATTTCACGAAGACGAGATCCAGCTGGCCGGCGTTGAGCTTGCGGTAGAGCTGGTCGCTTTGCCCCACTGTCAGTTCCAGGTTGATCTGGGGGTAGATCTGCCGGAACTCGCGCAGGATCCGCGGCAGTCCGGTGATGGCGAGGTCATCGGCCGTACCGAACCGCAACCGCCCGCGCATCGCCGAACCGGAGAAGTACCGGGCTGCGGCGTCATGAGCGGACAGGATGGTCCGTGCGAAACCGGCCATGGCGTCGCCGTTGTCGGTCAGCCGTACGTCCCGCGTGTCCCGGGTGATCAGGGTGCGCTTGGCGGCCGCCTCCAGTTTGCGGATGTGCTGGCTGATGGTGGGCTGCGCCAGTCCCAGGCGTTCGGCGGCCTTGGTGAAGCTGAGGGTGTCCGCCACTGCAAGGAAGGACCGCAACTGGGCTGGTTCAAACATGGGGGCTCCCGTGGTCCAAGGTCCCGGCCGACCTATTGCGCTTTGCAATAGGAGTTATAGGGACCATAGGTGTCCATAATCTGTTCTACCAGCCTAGCGTTAAGGGCATCCCAGACCGCCCGCAATCTTGAGGACATACCTGTGGCACCCCCACCGCCTTCGTCGGCCTCCGTCTCCCAACCCTTCATCGACGCGGCGGGTTCAGCGCCTCCTGGAAACCAAACCCAGCCGATTCCCGTCATTGCGGAGCGGCTCCCCTGGAAGCACACTTTCATCTCCCTCAAGGTGCCCAACTTCCGGATTTTCGCCGCCGGCCACTTCATCGCGGTCATTGCCGTCTGGATGCAGCGGATCTCCCAGGACTGGCTGGTGCTGCAACTCTCCGGTTCCGTGACCGCCGTCGGCGTAACCGTAGCGCTGCAGTTCCTGCCCTCCCTGCTGCTCGGCCCCTGGGGCGGCATGGTCGCTGACCGGTTCGCCAAACGGAAGATCCTCATCCTGTGCCAGAGCGTGGCCGCCGTCCTGGCTGCAACGCTGGCCACCCTTGCGCTCACCGGTGTCATCATGGTGTGGCATGTCTACGGCATCGCATTGGTCCTTGGCCTGGTGACCGTCCTCGACCAGCCTGCCCGTCAGGTGTTCGTCAACGAACTGGTGGGTCCCACCTATTTGCGCAATGCCATCAGCGTCAACTCCACCACCTTCCAGCTGGGCGGCCTGATCGGACCCGCCATCGCCGGCCTGCTCCTGACCGCTGTGGGGGCGGGCTGGGCCTTTGCCGCCAATGCCGTGGCCTGCTGCTCCACGGTGGCGATGCTCCTGATCCTGCGCAAGGACCAGCTGTACGTCAACGCGCCTGCCCCCAAGAGCAAGGGGATGCTGCGGGAGGGGCTGCGCTACGCCTTGAGCAAGCCCACCATCTACTGGCCGTGGCTGATGGCCGGCTTTGTTTCAGTCTTCGCCATGAGCCTTCCCGTCATCCTTGCTGCGTTCGCGGACCACGTCTTCCAGGTGGGTGCCGGCGGCTACGGCGTGCTCAACGCGCTGGTGGCACTCGGCGCGCTGTCCGGCGCAGTGGCGTCCACCCGCCGTCGTCAACTGCGTCTTCGGTCCGTGGTGTTCTGCGCGGGCATGTACGGCCTGATGCTCTGCCTTGCCGCGCTTGCCCCATCCATGGTGTCCTTCGGAGCGGTAATGGTGTTGTCCGGATTCTGGTGCCTCATGTTCCTGACCGGCTGCAACCAGCTGGTGCAGGTCAGTTCCAACCTGGGCATCCGCGGCCGCGTGATGAGCCTGTACATCATGGTGCAGATCGGGGGCCAGGCACTGGGCGGCCCCATGCTGGGCTCGATCGCCGAACATGCCAACCCGCATGCTGCCCTGCTGGTCTCGGGCGGCGTCCCGGCCCTTGCCGCGATGACCGTAGGCACAATCCTGGCGCGGAAGGGCTCACTGCGGCTGAAAGTCGACTGGCGGGACCGCCGGCATCCGGTGCGGATTGCCCGCCGGGCGGCTGCCTAGGTCCGGCAGGGAAAACTGGAGCGGCTGACGGGAATCGAACCCGCGTATCAAGCTTGGGAAGCTAGCGCTCTACCATTGAGCTACAGCCGCAGTGCCGCCGCCTGCGCGGGGCAGGACTTAGCTTAGCGCAGATCCGGGGGCTCCCCGTGACCACGGCGCGCGGCGGGTCCGTGTCCTTCACCCCGCGTCATCCAGTAACTCTTCAATAACGTCCGCGGTGCCCGCTAGGTCCGGGCGCAGGCGCTGGCTAACCTGATCCGGGTAGCGGCCGAGTTGGGGGAGGCTGCTATTGCGGCAGCCGACGTCAACCACAGGAATTTCTTTCATGGCAATCGCAGAGCACGAGGTCCTCATAGAACGCGACGCCACGGCCGTGTACCAATACCTCCTTGACGCGACCAACCTCCCGTCATGGCGGACCGATGTGCGCAGCGTGAAACTCATGCAGGGCCCCGCGGACGCCAAGGGAGCGGTGTACCGCAAAATGGTGGCCGGCCGCTCCGGCCTGAGCATCCCGGCGGAGCTTGAGATCACCAATGTGCGCCCCGGGGCCGAAATCGAGTTCCACATCGTGTCCGGTCCGGCAACCCGGTGGGGCGGTTACTACCTCAGCACTGAAGGGGCCGGAACGCGGGTGCGTTTCGCCATGGAAGCGAAACGCCAGGGACGCTTTGGATTCCTCAGCAAGTTGGGGTTCCTTGACGGAATGCTGCAGCGGCGGGTCAGCGCCGATGTGGCCCAGCTGGCCCGGCTGAAGCACGTGCTGGAACTCGAACCGGCCGTCTGAGGCGGCCGCTTCACCGCCCAGTCACTGCGCCAGTCGCTGCCCCGTCCAGGGTCCGGCAATGTTCGACGGCGAGGCGAGGCTTCCGGCGCTCAGGTCCCAGTACTGGACGGTGTCATTGGCGCGCCGGAGCGCGACGCCCGTGGAGTTCAGTCCGGTCACGTTGCGCAGCGCCCGGATTCCCGTGACGTCTGACCATCCGGTGGCTACCGTGGGCCGGGTTTCCGTGCGAAGCGAAGCGGTGCCCCACCCGCGGTAGAGCTGTACGCTTCCATCCGCCCCCAGCGCCAGGACATCCTGGAAGCCGTCGCCGTCGTAGTCCACCATGGAGAGCCGGGAGGCGTAGATGCCCGTGGCGACCGTGACCCGCTGCGCGATGTCGCCGGTCCCCTTGTTGCCGTACAGGTAGAGGTTGCCGGCGCTGTCCAGGGCCAGGATCTGGGGCATCCGGTTGTTGGCGCACCAGCCTCCCACCGCGAGGGTCAGCGTGTCCCAGCCGCCCGTGCCGAGAGTGATGGGGGCCTGGAACCCCCCGGCGGCAATGCCGCGGTACAGCGTCAGGTTGCCGTTGGTCCATTGGGCCAGGACGTCATAGGTGCCGTCGCGGTCCCAGTCGGTGACGAAGACTTCCTTGGCCCCGCCGAAGCCCGAGCCGATCACCCTGGCCGGCGCATAGGTGCGGGGGCCGGTGGACGCCCGGTCAAGCAGTTGGCCGGCTGAGTCGACGGAAACGAGGTCACCCGGTCCCTTGATGGCTGCCGCTGCCAGGTTCAGGGTGGGCGGCATGTGGCGTACGGGGGCGTCGCACAGGCTTGGCGGCGGTGGCGGAAAGGCGCCGCCCGACCCTGAGCTGGCGGACCCTGAGCCGCCCGGGGAATCGATGGTGCCGGCCGGAAGCGTGGCGTAACCGAAGAAGTCCACCACTCCCCAGATCTGGTACGTGGAGTTGGTGTACGAAATGCCGATGCCCATCACGTTGAACCGTGGATCGAGGAGCATGGCGTTGTGCCCCGGCGAACCCTTCCACCACTCGACGAGCTGTGCGGCGTCGCGGTCGGTCCGGATGGCAATGACCTCGCCGGCGCTGCTGGGGCTCAGGGCGCGGGGGTCGGTCCAGAAGCTGGCCCGGTGCTCGATCACCTCGCGCGTGGCGATGTTATCCGACCAGTCCTGGGCCAACCCGGCCACAGTGGGGTGGTACTTCACCGTGTTCAGCCCGTTGGCTACCCGGTACTCGTTGATCTTGGTGAACACCGTGAGGATGGCAGCGGAGTTGCTGTCCGGCACGAGGGCCTCCGTTGACGGAAGGGCGGCAGCGGACTCGGGTACGGCCGGTTGCGCAGGAGGCGGTGACGCCAGTTCCAGGTCCGGCGCCCACAGCGGCGGGATGGAAGCCGTTTGCGGGGTGGGCCCCGTGGAGGCGGCAGCCGGTGCCGGCGACGTTACCGCGGAGGCTGCCCCGCTGCCTGCAGGAGCAGGCGCCGCAGTGGTGGGCGCCGGCACGGGGGCGGCACCCGTCAGGGGTGAAGCGGCACGGATGTCAGGGTCCACGGCAGGGGTGAGGGCGCCGGTGGGCCCGGACACGGCGGCGGACCCCCCGTTGTTGCGCACCAGGGGAGCGGCAAGCGTGATGCTGGCCGGTCCTGCCGCGCCGGTGGGCAGCGCAGCAGGGGGTGCAGCAGCGTTCGAAGAGACCAGCGCAAACGCACAGAGCACGCCGACGACAGACGGTGCCACTAATTTATTCACAACATCCCCAGCTCTGTTACGCCATCCGGGAGACCATTCCGGCGGCTATCATTCGCAACATTAGCCCCACTGGGCCACAGCAACAACGGGAAAATGCAGGTGTGGATAACCGATACGGTAATTTGGGACGGTGCTGATCTCTGACCGCGACATTCGTGCCGAAATTGATTCCGAACGGATCGTGCTGGAACCGTACGATCCGGCGATGGTCCAGCCGTCGTCCGTGGATGTCCGGATAGATAAGTTCTTCCGGTTGTTCGACAACCACAAGTACGCACACATCGATCCGGCGCAGGAGCAGCCCGAACTGACGCGGCTGGTTGAAGTCGAGCAGGACGAGGCCTTCATCCTGCACCCGGGGGAGTTCGTCCTGGGTTCCACCTATGAGACCGTGACACTGCCGGACGACATTGCGGCCCGCCTGGAAGGTAAGTCGTCGCTGGGCCGGCTGGGCCTGCTGACGCACTCCACTGCCGGCTTCATCGACCCCGGGTTTTCCGGCCACGTCACCCTTGAGCTGTCCAACATGGCCACCCTGCCCATCAAGCTGTGGCCCGGGATGAAGATCGGCCAGCTCTGCTTCTTCCGGCTCAGCTCCGCTGCGGAGTACCCGTACGGGCAGGGGGAGTACGGCAACCGGTACCAGGGCCAGCGTGGGCCCACTGCCAGCCGCAGCCACTTGAACTTCCACAAAACCCGGATCTAGCCGCATCGGGGGCGGCTGGCGGCTGCCCCTGCGCCTAGACCTGCGGTGCGACCGCCCGAGGCCGGATGAACGGCCTGGCCAGCGGTTCCACGTAGCGCGCCGCCAGGGGGCCCATCACGGCCATCAGCAGCACGTAGGCGGTGGCCAGTGCCGCGAGGTCATGGGGAACAGCGCCCGAGGCAACGGCCAGGCCGGCAATGACGATCGAGAACTCACCGCGGGCCACCAGCGCGGCTCCGGCACGGAAGCGGCCGGGCCGGGCTATCCCTGACCGTCTCGCTGCCCAGATCCCGGTGGCCATCTTGGTGGCTGCCGTGGCCACGGCCAGGACCAGCGCCCATGCCAGCACGGGCGGAATGGATGTGGGATCCGTATTGAGGCCGAAGGCCACAAAGAAGATGGCGGCGAACAGGTCCCGCAGCGGCTCCAGGATGCGGGTGGCGTTGTGGGCGGTGGAGCCTGAGATGGCGATGCCCAGCATGAAGGCCCCCACAGCGGCGGAGACCTGCATGGCGGACGCCGCGCCGGCCACCAGCAGGGCAGCCCCGAGGACGTTGAGCAGGAAGACCTCGGAGTTCTCGCTGTGGACCGCCTTGGAGACGTGATGCCCGTGCCGCAGGGCCACCATGAGGACCATGGTGACCACGGCCAGGGCAATGCCTACTGTGGTGAGGCCGCCAAGGAAACCCACGCCGGCCAGGGTGGCTGTCAGGATGGGCAGGTAGACGGCCATGGCGAGGTCCTCGAACACCAGGATGGACAGGACCACGGGCGTTTCACGGTTTCCGAGCCGGCCGAGGTCCGTGATGACTTTGGCGGCGATGCCGGACGAGGAAATGTAGGTCACCCCGCCCATGACCATGGCGCCCACGCCGCCCCAGCCGAGGAGGAGGGCAAGCGCAGCCCCGGGCACGAAGTTCAGGACAAGGTCCAGAACGCCCGCCTGCCATGAGCGGCGGAGGCCCGTGAAGAGTTCGGCCGCTGTATATTCCAGTCCGAGCATAAGCAGCAGCAGGATGACGCCGATCTCACCCGAGAGGTGGGCGAACTCGTGCATGCCTTCCAGCTTGATGATGCCGCCGGCTCCGAAAGCGAGGCCGCCCAGCAGGTAAAGCGGGATGGGCGACATCCCGATCCGTCCCGCCAGCCTGGCCAGCAGGCCGAGGCAGAACACAACGGCCCCCAGTTCAATGAGGGTCAGGGCCAGCGGGTCCATGTGGACTAACCGTTGCGCAGGATATCGGCCGCTGAGTCAAGGCCCTGCTGGGTGCCGACGGCCACCAGCAGGTCACCGGCGTGCAGGACGACGTCGGGCCCGGGCGAAGGCAGCACCTCACCCTCGCGCATGATGGCAACAATGGAGACGCCGCACCGGGTGCGGATGCAGGCCTTGCCCATGGGCTGGTTTTGGAACGGGGAGTCCGCGGCGATGGAGAACTGCCGGGTGACGATGCCCGGAACGTCCTTGTGCTCCTCCGCGAGCTTCATGGCCAGGTGGGTGCCGCCCAGCAGGTTGCCGAGCGTTGCCGCCTCGTCGCTGGTGAGCGGAATGGAGGCCTGGCAGGTGTCGGGATCGTCCCAGGTGGAAACGATGAGTTCCGTTTGGCCTTCCCGCCGCTCCACCACGCCGATGCGGCGTCCGGAGGCGGTCATGAAATCCTTCCTGAGGCCAAGGCCCGGAAGGTTGGTTTCGTCCACGTTCATGAATCCAGCCTAGTCCGCCTGGCAACACCCGGTCGGAGAGGCGGCGCGGGCTCCGACGGGGTGCTCAGGTGGCGGGTACGACGGCGATGGGAGCCTTGGCCGGTGACTTCACCGGCAGCAGCACCAGGAGCCCTGCGAGGAGGACCACCATGATGCCCAGGATGCCCCACCGCTGGGCCTGGCCGGCGGGAACCAACGGCGTGGCAAGGGTGATGCAGAGCGTGAACAGTGCGGGCGCCAGGAAGCTGACGGCCCTGCCGGTGGTGGCGTAGAGGCCGAAGAGCTCGCCGGATTCCCCGTGCGGCGCGAGCCGGGCCAGGTAGGCGCGGGACGAGGACTGGGCCGGCCCGACGAAGAGGCAGAGGAACAGGCCGAAGACCCAGAAGGTGGTGGTGCCGGCCCATCGCATGCCGAAGAAGGAATAGTTTCCGTTGCCTAGGACCAGGATGGCGGTCCCGGCAACCAGGAGCCCAACGAGTGAGCCGGTGATGATCGCCTTGGGACCCACCTTGTCATCCAGGAACCCGCCGATCACCGCGCCCACGGCAGCCACCACGTTCCCAAAGATGGCGAAGAAGATCACCTGGGGGAGAGCGAACCCGAAGGTACCGGCGGCGATGACGCCGCCAAAGGTAAAGACAGCCGCCAGGCCGTCGCGGAATACGGCGCTGGCGAGCAGGAAGTAGATGGTGTGCGGGCTGGTGGCGTAGATGGCCTTGATCCGGCGGAACAGCAGCCCGTAGCTGGCAAGGAATCCGAGCCGCGTGGATTGGGCGTCCCGGGGAAGCTCCGGGACGGCGAACAGGACGGGCAGGGCGAAGACGAAGAACCACACCGCGGAGAAGACGGCCACCAGCCGGATATTGAGGCTGTCCTGCGTGGAGGATCCGAACCAGTCGAAGGCAGGCTGGACGAACAGCTGCAGGACGATCAGGAGAGCCACGATCCCGCCAAGGTAGCCGGCGCCCCAGCCGAAGCCGCTGACCTTGCCGATATTCTGCGGCGTGGACACCTGGGCCAGCATGGCGTTGTAGTTGACGCCGGCAAATTCGAAGAAGACGTTGCCCAGTGCGATCAGGGAGACACCGAGGAGCAGGAATTCCGGGCGCGGGAACACAAAGAAGCACAGGGCCGTGAGGATGGCGACGGCGGCCGAGTTCACTCCCAGCCACAGCTTGCGCCTGCCGCCCGCGTCCGAGCGCTGGCCCGTCACGGGTGCCAGCAGTGCGATGGCAAACCCGCCGACCGCCAGGGCCGCACCCAGGACTGCCGAGGCGTTGTCCTCACCACCGAACGCCTTTGACGTCAGGTAGACGGTGAAGACGAACGTGGTCATGACCGCGTTGAAGGCCGCCGAGCCCCAGTCCCAGGACGCCCAGGCCAGTACCCGGCCTTTGCTGGAGGACCGGGTTCCGGATTCAAGTTCCGAGGCAGGCTGCATTGCTCCCGGCGCGCTGGCGCTGTTCATACGATGCATCGTATCCGCCCCTGGCGAACACCCGCGGGACCGTGGCCCCTGTCCCGCGGGGATTCCGCCCACGTGAGCCCGCAGGGCGGGGAAGGCGGCAGAGCCGCCTTGGTAAACTGAACCCTCCCGGACCTTACTTTTTTGCCGCCTGCTCCAACTTTTGACAATCGAATTCCTGACGTTGCGGAGAATCCAGTGATCACAGTCCTTGCCGTGCACTTTTCGGTGGCTGTCCTCGCGCCCTTCCTCTTCAGGCTATGGGGCCGCAACGCCTTCTACGCGCTGGCCGCAGTCCCCGCGGGTTCCTTCGCCTGGCTGATGTTCCAGCATGCACCCATTTATGCGGGTCCCGGGGCAGTCACCGAAACCTTCGAGTGGATCCCCAGCCTCCATCTTGAACTGGCTTTCCGTATGGACGCCCTGGCCTGGGTGATGTCCCTGCTGGTGCTGGGCGTTGGTTCCCTGGTGCTGGTCTACTGTGCGCGGTACTTCAAGAGGAAAGACCAGGACCTCGGGGCGTTCGGCGCCCAGCTGCTGGCGTTCGCGGGCGCCATGTTCGGCCTGGTCACGGCGGATGACCTCCTGCTGCTGTTCATTTTCTGGGAATTGACCACCATCCTGTCCTACCTGCTGATCGGCTTCGCGCGGACCCGGCTTGCCGCGCGCCGCTCCGCCCTCCAGGCGCTGATGGTCACCACCGCAGGCGGCCTGGCCATGCTGGTGGGCCTGATCATGCTTGGCTACTCGGCGGGGACGTACCGCGTCTCCGCCATCCTCGAGCAAGCCCCCGCACTGGCAGGCGGAGCCACGGCGCCCACGGTGAGCGCCGCCGTCGTCCTCATCCTGGTGGGTGCCATCACCAAGTCCGCGCTGGTCCCCTTCCACTTCTGGCTTCCCGGCGCCATGGCCGCGCCGACCCCCGTCAGCGCGTACCTGCACGCCGCGGCGATGGTGAAGGCCGGCATCTACCTGGTAGCGAGGCTTGCCCCTGGGTTCTCGGACACCGCCTACTGGCAGCCGGCGGTCCTGGGGCTGGGCCTGTCCACCATGCTGGTGGGCGGCTACCGGGCGCTGCGGCAGACGGACATCAAGCTGATCCTCGCCTACGGCACCGTCAGCCAACTGGGCTTCCTCACCATGGTGGTGGGCCTCGGCACGCCCGACGCCGCACTGGCGGGCCTGGCCATGCTGCTGGCCCACGGCCTGTTCAAGGCAACGCTCTTCCTGGTGGTGGGCATCATCGACCACCAATCGGGAACCCGTGACGTGCGCAAACTCTCCGGCGTTTTCCGCTCTTCGCGCGCGTTGGGCATCGTGGCCGCCATCGGCGCCGCCTCCATGGCCGGTGTTCCGCTGCTCGGCGGCTTCGTCGCCAAGGAGTCGGTGCTTGAAGCCTTCGTGCACCACGCCGGGGACGCGCATTCCGGCGCGTGGGATGTGGTGGTCCTGGTGGGACTGGTGGTGGGGTCCATCCTGACGTTCGCCTACAGTGCCCGCTTCATGTGGGGCGCGTTCGCGGCCAAGCCCGGCGTGGAACCAATTCCGTTCAAGGCCATCAGGCCCTCGTTCCTGGCTGCACCTGCGGTCCTGAGCCTCCTGACCGTCGCCTACGGTCTCTGGCCGGCCCCGGTGGACGCCTGGATCCAGCCGTACGCGGCGTTGTTCGCGTCCAAGGCGCCCGACGCCGGCACCCCAGCCGAACAGGCAGGTCACCTTGCGCTGTGGCATGGCCTGACGCCGGCGCTTGGGCTGACGGCCGTCACCTTCGCGCTGGGCCTTGCGATGTACGTTGGCCGCAACGCCGTGGCCCGTGCCCAGACACTGGTGCCTGCGTGGGTGGACGGCGACCGCGCCTACCAGCTGACCATCGGTGCGCTCGACGACGCCGCGGTCTGGCTCACCGGCCGGACCCAGCGCGGATCACTGTACTTCTACCTTGCCGTGATCCTCAGCGTGGCTTTCGTCCTCCCGCTCGCGGCAATCCTGCTTGGCGGCAACCCCCTGCCGCAGGGCATCTACCTCGTGGATCCCAACTCCCCGCTGCAGTTGGTGGCAGGTGCAGGCATCGTGATCGGCGCCCTGGCCGCCGTCAGGGCCAACAAGCGGTTCCTTGCGGTGCTCATGGTCTCCGTGACCGGGTACGGCATTGCGCTGGTGTTCGCGCTGCAGGGTGCCCCGGACCTGGCGCTGACCCAGATGCTGGTGGAGACCATCATCCTGGTGGCGTTCGTCCTGGCCATGCGCAGCCTGCCGCCGGAACTGCGGGACCGCACCGGCGGCAAGTACCGCGTGCTGAGGGTCATCATCGGGCTGGGATTCGGCGTGACCATGGTGTTCGCCGCGATCTTCGCCATGGGGGCGCGGACCGCCATTCCGGTATCGCTGCAGTTCCCGCAGCTTGCCTATGAAGGCGGCGGCGGCCTGAACGTGGTCAATGTGACCCTGGTGGACATCCGCGCCTGGGACACGTTCGGCGAGATCAGCGTCCTGGCGCTCGCCGCCACCGGCGTGGCCAGCCTGATCTTCGTCCGGGGCCGCGGTCACAGGCTGCAGGCCTCCGCGTCGGTGGCGGAGGGAACGGTGGGGCGCTACCACGGTGTGGATCCCGGCTCCCGTGACGGTGCGGCCCTGGCCATCAGCCGGAAGTTCGCCGCTGCTGCCCGTGACCCCTGGATCGTGGCGGGCCGGACGCTCGCCCCCGAGCGCCGCTCCATCATCTTCGAGGTGGTCACCCGGCTGATCTTCCACTCCATGATCATTTTCTCGCTCTACCTGCTGCTGGCCGGGCACAACCTGCCCGGCGGCGGTTTCGCGGGCGGCCTCACCGCCGGCCTGGCGCTGACCATCCGCTACCTGGCCGGCGGCCGGTTCGAACTGCGGGAAGCGGCGCCGCTTAGCGCCGGCGCGCTGCTGGGCATCGGCCTGGCGCTGGCTGCCGTCTCTGCCGTGATGCCCCTGCTGCTGGGCGGCCAGGTGTTCCAGTCCGCCATCATCCAGGTATGGCTGCCTGTGTTCGGGGACATCAAGTTCGTCACCTCAACCATCTTCGATATTGGCGTGTACGTCGTGGTGGTGGGCCTGGTGCTGGATGTCCTGCGCAGCCTCGGCGCCGAGATTGACGAGCACCTGGAGGAGCGGTCCCTGGCTGCGGGCCAGGAATTGGACGAGGCCCGGGAGACGGGCCAGGACCAACCGGAGCAGGATCAGGAACCGGACAGGGTTCCTGCCGAGACCACCGCAAAGGGCCATGCATGAGCGTCAACCTGACCCTGCTGATCGTCATGGGCGCGCTGTATGCCTGCGGCATCTACCTGATCCTGGAGCGCAGCCTGACCCGGGTGCTGCTGGGCCTGATGCTACTGGCCAACGCAACCAACCTGCTGATCCTGGCGACCGGGGGGTACGCAGGACTGGCCCCGTTGTTCGCCAAGGACATCGCCGCCAAGGACTACAACGACCCCCTGCCGCAGGCGCTGATCCTGACGTCGATCGTGATTTCATTCGCGGTCACGGCTTTCATGCTGGGCATCATCTACCGCACCTGGCTACTGGCCCGCCAGGATGAGATCCAGGACGACGCGGAAGACCGCCGCGTGGCAGCGACCCCCAGCTTCGACGCCGAGGACGATGCCGAAGTGCCGGCAGAAACCTCCGAGTTTCCGCTCACCATGCTCGGCTCTGATGGCATGGACGTCTCCGACCGCGGGGCTTCCGGTGCCGACGCCGGGCTGCATGCGGACCAGCAAGCGGACCAGCCGCCGGCCACGGTCCTGGCCGGCGGCCGGGAGATGCCCGCGGAACATGCCGCCGCGGAAGAAAAGCCCGGCTCACTCAACATTGACCCCAGCCCGGAAGGAGGCGGCAAGTGACCATCGCCAGCCTGGCACCGCTCGCCGTCGTACTTCCCATCCTGGGGGCCGCCCTCACGTTCCTGCTGATCCGGCACACCCGTGCCCAGCGCGGGGTGAGCATCGCCCTGCTGTCGCTGACCCTGGCGCTCGAATGCCTCCTGCTGGCGTCTGCCTGGAACGGCGGCACCGCGGCGGTAACCATCGGCGGCTGGCTGCCGCCCTTCGGCATCGTCATGGTGGTGGACCAGTTCTCCTCGCTGATGCTGGTGGTGTCCTCCGCGGTGAGCCTGGCAGTGCTGGTGTATGCCACGGGGCAGGGCATGGCCGACGGCGACCACGACGCCCCCGTCTCGATCTTCCACCCCACCTACCTGATCCTGGTGGCGGGGGTCTCCAACGCCTTCCTGTCCGGCGACCTCTTCAACCTTTATGTGGGCTTTGAGATCCTGCTGACCGCAAGCTACGTGCTGATGACCCTGGGCGGCACCGGCCCGCGCATCCGCGCCGGTGTCACCTATGTGGTGGTGTCCGTGGTGTCATCTGTGCTGTTCCTGATTGCCATCGCCATGGTGTACGGGGCCACCGGCACCGTCAACATGGCGGACCTGGCCCTCAAGCTCGGTGACCTGGACCAGGGCACCAGGACCCTCCTGCACGTGATGCTGCTGGTGGCGTTCGGCATCAAGGCCGCCGTCTTTCCGTTGTCCTTCTGGCTGCCCGACTCCTACCCCACGGCCCCGGCGCCCGTCACGGCCGTGTTCGCCGGGCTGCTGACCAAGGTGGGCGTGTACGCCATGGTCCGGACGGAGACCCTGCTCTTTCCCGGCGACACTTTGAACACGCCCCTGATGGTGGCTGCGCTGCTGACCATGGTGGTGGGCATCCTTGGCGCGCTGGCCCAGAGCGACATCAAGCGACTGCTCTCGTTCACGCTGGTCAGCCACATCGGCTACATGGTGTTCGGTCTTGCCATGTCCTCCGCGGCGGGGCTCGCGGCGGCGGTCTTCTACGTGGCCCACCACATCACCATCCAGACCAGCCTCTTCCTGGTGACCGGCCTCATCGAACGCCGCGGCGGCAGTTCCTCGGTGGACCGGCTGGGCGGGCTGGCCAAACTCTCGCCGATGCTGGCGCTGCTGTTCTTCATCCCCGGGATGAACGTGGCCGGCATCCCGCCGTTCTCCGGTTTCCTGGGCAAGGTGGGGCTCCTGCAGGCCGGCGTTGAACTCGGCACGCCGCTGGCGTACGCGCTGGTGACCGGCGGGGTGGTGACCAGCCTGCTGACCCTCCTGGCCATCGCCAGGGTATGGAACCGCGCATTCTGGCGCCGGCCCACGGACGCGGAGCATCCCGACCCGGTGCTGCTTGCCCCGCAGCCGGTGCGGGTCGCCGGGCCGGGGGCCAAGCTCAACAGCACCGTGACGCTGCTGCCGCACACCATGGTGGGCTCCACGGCGGCCCTGGTGATGGTTGGGGTTGCGCTGACCGTCTTCGCCGGGCCGCTGTTCGGCCTGTCGGACCGGGCCGCCCGCGACATGCTGGACCGCGGCCCTTACATCCACGCGGTGCTGGGTGATGCCGCCGCCGTTCCGGGGGCCACTGCCGCGGGAGGAACGCGATGAGCCGCAAGCGCATATCCCTGCGTCAGGAGCTGCCGCTTCTGGTCTGGCTGGTGATCGTCTGGGGCGCGCTGTGGCAGGACTTCAGCCCCGGCAACCTCCTGTTCGGTGCGCTGCTGGCAGTCGGCGTCGCCCGGCTCTTCTACCTTCCGCCCGTCGAGCTCAGCGGGCGCTTCAACATCCTCTGCGCCGTCCCGTTCGCCATGGCGTTCCTGTGGAAAGTGGTGGTGGCCAGCGCCCAGGTCCTGTACCTGGCCGCCGTCCGCGGACCCAAGGTGACCAACGCCGTCGTCGCCGTGCGGCTGCGCAGCCACCAGGACCTGATTGTCACCGCCACCGGGCACGTCATTTCCCTGATCCCGGGGTCATTGGTGGTGGAGGTGGACCGCTCCACCTCCACCCTCTACCTGCACGCGCTCAACATCACGTCCAAGCGGGACGTGGAGGGCCTGCGGAACGAGGTGAGGTCCATCGAGGCTGGCCTGATCCGCATCATGGGCACCGCGGAAGAACTTGAAGCCGTCCGATTGGAGGCCGCCACGTGATGCACGTTGTCCTGGCTGTTACAGCCGTCATTTTCTCGCTGGCCGCGGCCGGAGCCATCATCAGGATTGCCCGCGGCCCTTCGCTGCTGGACCGGGTGCTCGCGGCCGACGTGCTGCTGGCAATCCTGGGCGGCGCGCTCTGCGTCGACATGGCCGTGAACCGGCACCTGAACAACCTGATGCTGGTGGTGTCCATCTCCATCATCGGGTTCATCGGCTCCGTGACGGTGGCCCGGTTCGTGGCGGACCGGAGGGTGAAGCCCAATGAATCCTGACTTCTCCGGCCCGGACGCCTGGATCGACACCCTCTCGGCAGTGTTCATGGTGGTGGGGGCGATCATGTCCCTGGGCGCTGCGATCGGCCTGCTCCGCTTTCCGGACCTGCTGAGCCGCATGCACGCCGCCACCAAGCCGCAGGTCCTGGGCCTGTTCCTGCTGCTGGCCGCCATTGGGCTCCAGCTGCGGACGTGGTGGGTGTGGCCGGTCCTGGCGGTGGCGTGGATCTTCCAGCTGCTCACGGTGCCCGTGTCCGCACATATGGTGGGCCGTGCCGGTTACCGCACCAAGCATCTGCACCGGGAAGTGCTCACTGCGGATGAGCTGGAGGCCGTAGTGCAAAAAGCCGCCGCCGAGGCTGCCCTGAAGGACGACCCCGGCGGCGGCCGGTAGCGCTGCGCTCAGACGATGTCCTGCGTCTTGGCGAACCGGGCAATGGCGCGCTGCGTGCCCCGGTTGGCCAGAACCTGGATGATGGCACTGACGGACGCCGAGATCAGCGCGAAGGTCAGCGCCGAACGCAGGCTGGTGGGGACGTCCTCATGTTTGCCCGTGGGCGCTTTCTGCCCGGTGGTCTTTTCCCAGATGGTGTTGACCAGTTTGGTGCCGGCCAGGCCTGCACCCAGGCTCACCCCGGTCCCGAGCAGCTTGATGAGAAGGTTCATTCCTATTACTCCTTGCGGGCGGAAAACGGACTGCCTCCAGCCTAGCCGCACGCGTGTCCCGGTCAGGGCAAGGGCGTGGCAAGCCGGGGCGGGTTGATGGACCGGGACACGGCCCAGGCATGCGGGTTCCTAGTCCCGCAGGGCCGACCCCAGGATGTCCCGCAGCGCCTCCACCACCAGGTCATGGTCCTGCAGTTGCGGCAGCCCGGAGACCGCGACCGTAGCCACTGCGCCCACTCCGGTGACATAGATTGGAAATGCACCTCCGTGTGCCGCATACCGGGATTGGTCAAACCAGGCGTTGTCCTCGATCCGGCCGCCGCCAAGCCGGCCCCGCAGGCCCACCAATAGGGACGGCACCTCGTACCGGGCGGCAGTGCGTTGCTTGGCGCGGATCCAGTATTCGTTGTCCGGAGTGGCACCCGGCAGCGCAACGTGGAACAGGACCTGCTCGCCCTTGGTGATGTCGATGGCAACGGGCAGGGCCCGCTCCTTGCCAAGCTCCACCAGCAGCAGGCCCAGATTCAAGGAGTCATCCGGCGAGAAACCGGGGAATTGGAGTTCCCGGACTTCAGCCTCGACCCGGAGGATCAATGCTTCCAGGGAGCCTTCGGGCTGCGCGTCGCCGGAATCGGGATCGAACCCGGTCACAACCGGTGTATTGGCGGTCATGGCCCTCAATCTACCCCTGTCCGGTGTAAACTTGACCACGCCCAGCTGGGCGGATATTGAAGCCTTACCCAACCCAAAAAGCATCACTAAAAACGACAGGGGAGCGCCGCCGTCGGGCATCCTGGCAGAAGCCGGGCACCGCAGGTGGGCGCTGAGAGTGCGGACAGCCGCAGACCCTCGAACCTGATCCGGTTAGTACCGGCGCAAGGGAGTCGAGTTCTCGGGGTGTCGCGGCCCTACGGCAACGGCCGTGGGCCGGGTCCACTTTCCCCTCCTGTTTCCCAGGAGGATTACATGAGCACTGCAGCAATCAAGAAAAGCGCCGGCAAGTCCTGGCGCGTCGTGGACATCGTCGTGGCGGCCCTGGTGGCCATCGCGGGTGGCGTCATCTTCTGGGCATGGGACCAGGGTGCCGCCGCGCTGTCCGCCCCCATGAACGCCGCCTACCCACCCCTCACCGGGCTGCTGGCCGGCGGCTGGATGGTTCCCGGCGTGCTGGGCATGCTCATCATCCGAAAGCCCGGCGCCGCTATCTTCTGCGAAACGGTTGCCGCTACCGGGGAACTCCTCATGGGCTCGCAGTACGGCGCGTCCGTCCTCTTCTCCGGCTTGATCCAGGGCTTGGGCGCGGAAATCATCTTCGCCATCTTCGTCTACCGCAAGTTCAACCTGCCCGTCTCCCTGCTGGCAGGCGCGGCGGCCGGGTTCTTCTGCGGCCTGAATGACTCCTTCGCCCCTTGGGGCTGGAACATCGCCTACTCGGGCGCGGACAAGCTCGCCTACATCGTCCTCACCACGGTCTCCGGGGCCATCCTGGCCGGTGCCCTGTGCTGGCTTGCCACCCGCGGCCTGGCCCGCACCGGGGTGCTGAGCTCCTTCGCGTCCCGCAAGGCCGCCACGGAGCCAGTCTTCTCCTGATGGTCCCCTCCCAGGACGCCGGCGGCGCGGTCCGCCCCGCCGCCGTCAGCGCCCGCGGATGGGGGTGGCGGCATGCCGGCCGATCCAGGCCCGCCGTCCATGCCCTCGACCTGGACATCGCTCCCGGTGAGCGCGTGCTCCTCCTCGGACCTTCCGGCGCCGGGAAGTCCACGCTGCTGCATGCGCTCGCCGGCGTGCTGGGGGACATCAACGACGACGGCGAGTCCGGGGACGCCGACGAGTCCGGTTCGCTGCTGGTTGACGGCGCCGTGCCCCGCGCCCAGCGCGGGCGGGCCGGGCTCATGCAGCAGGACCCGGAAACGCAGGTGGTGCTGTCGCGCGTTGGGGACGACGTCGCCTTTGGTGCCGAAAACCTCGCCGTACCCCGCGACGCCATCTGGGCGCGCGTGCACGAGGCGCTTGCCGACGTCGGGCTCGCCCACCTCCCGCTGGACCACCCGACCTCGGCCCTGTCCGGTGGCCAGAAGCAGCGCCTCGCGCTGGCCGGCATCCTTGCCATGCGTCCCGGCCTGATCCTGCTGGACGAACCCACCGCCAACCTGGACCCGGACGGCGTGCTGGAAGTCCGGGACGCCGTTGCCCGCTGCCTGGACAAGACCGGGGCCACGCTGGTGGTGGTGGAACACCGGGTGTCTGTCTGGAAGGACCTGGTGGACCGGATCGTCGTCCTGCAGCCGGGCAGCAGCAGCGAATCTGCCGTGCTCCTGGACGGCCCGCCGGACCGGGTGCTCCGCGAGGCGCGGACCATGCTCGCCGCCGCGGGGGTGTGGGTCCCCGGCTATGTGCCGGCCACCCGGACCAGGGATTTGGTACCGGCACCCGGAACGGGAAACCTCCTGCTGGCCGCCGAACAATTGGCAGTTTCCCGCGAACGTCCCCGCCGCAAGGGTTTCCGCAGGATACCGCCGGTCCCCGTCCAGGACGGGGTGGCCGCCCAGGTCCGCGCCGGGCAGGCCCTGGCTGTTACCGGTCCCAATGGAGCAGGAAAATCCACCTTCGCGCTGACCCTCGCCGGGCTGCTGGAGCCCGTATCCGGAAAGGTTTCCGCGAGCCTGGACCTCAGCCAGGGCGCGGGTATCGACCCGTACAAGTGGAAGGCCGAGCAGTTGATTTCCCGCGTGGGGACAGTGTTCCAGGAGCCGGAGCACCAGTTCGTGACCGGCAAGGTGCTTGATGAGCTGCTGTTCGGCCCGCGGCACCTGGGCCACGGCGAGGAACGGGTTGACGAACTGCTGGAGCGCCTGCGCCTCACGCACGTGGTGGACGCCAACCCCTACACGCTCTCCGGGGGTGAAAAGAGGCGGTTGTCCGTAGCCACCGTCCTTGCCGCCAGCCCGCAGGTCCTGGTCCTCGATGAGCCCACGTTCGGGCAGGACGCCAACACCTGGGCTGAGCTGGCCTCGTTCCTGTCCGAGCTCCTGGACGCAGGCACAGCGGTGGTGTCCGTCACCCACGATGCCGAGTTCACGGCCGCCCTGGGCGGGGTGGAGCTGCGGATGGCTGCGGCGGAAGTGGTGGCCCCATGAGGCAGGAACTGACGCTGCACGGCAACCATGCGCTCCTGGCCCGCGCCAACCCGCTGAGCAAATTCGTGGCAGTGCTGCTGATCACGGCGGTCCTGGCGCTGTCCATCGACTGGGTGTCTGCATCAGTGGCCCTGGTCTTTGAACTTTTCCTGTTTCCCCTGGCTGGACTCACCCTGTCACTGCTGTGGCAGCGCGGCTGGCCGCTGATTGTTGCGGCCGCCATCGGAGGCTGGAGCACGTCCATCCTGGCGCCGGACAGTGGAAGGATCCTGCTCGACGCCGGCATTTGGACCATGAGCCAAGGCTCCCTCCAGTTGGGCATCGGCTTCCTCCTGCGCGGCTTTGCCATCGCCCTGCCGGCAGTGCTCCTGATGAGCTGCACCGACCCGACGGACCTGGCAGACGCGCTGGCGCAGAAAGCACGCCTGCCGCACCGGTTCGTCCTGGGGACCCTGGCCGCGATGCGCCTGGTGGGCCTGATGGCCGAGGAGTGGCAGACCATCGGCATGGCGCGCCGGGCGCGGGGCGTGGGTTCGCGCGGCAACCTGGCACAGCGGGTAAAGGCGACACTGGGACAGAGCTTCGGGCTCCTGGTGCAGGCAATCCGGCGCGCGTCACGGCTGGCCGTGACCATGGAAGCGCGGGGCTTTGGCGGCGGCAAGCGGACCTGGGCACGCACATCCACGTTCAGCGTGCTGGACCTCTGGGTGGTGGCCGGCGGTGTCCTCGTGGCCGCGCTCGCCCTGATTGCGGCGGTCACCGCGGGGACCTGGAACATGGTGTGGCTGGGCAGCTGACTTGTGCTGTGCGAGCCCCTATCGCATCTGCTGGGTAGGAGTGGAGGGCCGGCCCCCATATGGAGCCCGTAGCACCCCCAAGACCGGCGCAGTAACTCATTTATGATATATTTTCGGGTATGACGCAGGAAACCGCCGAACACGTTGCCGCCATGCTGAGGAATGCCCGGAGCGAAAAGGGCTGGACGCAAGGCCAGTTGGCCGCCGAACTCGGCACCAGCCAGAGTGCTGTTGCCCGGATGGAACAGGGCAAGCAGAACCTGAGCCTGAAGATGATCCAGCGGCTGGAGAACATCTTCGACCGCAGCATCGTCAACGTGGGCAAGCCGCAGATGACGCACCTGCGGGTGGAGGGCGGCCGCACCCTGTCCGGTGCCGTTGACGTGAACAGCAGCAAGAACGCCGGTGTGGCCCTGCTGTGCGCCAGCCTCATCAACCGCGGAACCACTGTGCTCCGCCGCCTGGCGCGGATCGAGGAAGTCAACCGCATCGTCGAGGTGCTGTCCAGCATCGGCGTGGAGTGCACCTGGCTTAACGACACGGACCTGCGCCTGCGCCGCCCAGCTGTCCTGGACCTTGAAGCCATGGATGTGGACGCGGCACGCAGGACGCGAAGCGTCATCATGCTGCTCGGCCCCATGCTGGACGAGTCGCGCGAGTACCGGCTGCCCTACGCCGGAGGCTGCGACCTTGGCACCCGCACCGTGGAGCCCCACATGCAGGCGCTGCGCGAGTTCGGCCTGTCCGTGGAGGCCACGGCCGGTTTCTACACGGTCCAGGCGCCCCCTGCCGATACCCGCGACCGCTCCTTCGTCCTCACCGAGCGCGGCGACACCGTCACCGAGAATGCCATCATGGCCGCCGCACACCGGCCGGGCACAACCGTGATCCGCAACGCCAGCCCCAACTACATGGTCCAGGACCTGTGCTTCTACCTCCAGATGCTGGGCGTCAGTATTGAAGGCGTAGGCACCACCACCCTGAAAATCACGGGCAAGCCGGAAATCGATGCCGAGATCGAATACTTCCCCTCTGAGGATCCCATTGAGGCCATGAGCCTCATCACCGCCGGCATTGTCACCAACTCCGAGGTCACCGTGCGGCGGGTCCCCATCGAGTTCATGGAAATCGAGCTGGCTACCCTGGGCCAGATGGGGCAGAAGCTGGAGATCTCCGGCGAGTACATGGCCCGCAACGGCCGCACCCGGCTGGTGGACGTGACCACCAAGCCCTCCGAGCTGCGCGCCCCCGAGGACAAGATCCACCCCATGCCCTTCCCCGGGCTGAACATCGACAACCTGCCCTTCTTTGCCGTCATTGCCGCCAACGCCCACGGCCAGACCATGATCCACGACTGGGTCTATGAGAACCGGGCGATCTACCTGACGGAACTCAACCGGCTCGGTGCCCAGGTGCAGCTGCTGGACCCCCACCGGATCTACGTCAATGGACCCACCAAGTGGCGTGCCGCCGAGGTGGGCTGCCCGCCCGCGCTCCGTCCGGCCGCCTGCCTGCTGTTGGCCATGCTCGCCGCGCGGGGGGTATCGGAGCTGCGGAACATCTATGTCATCGAGCGCGGTTACGAGGACCTGGCGGAGAGGCTGAACACCATCGGCGCCAGGGTGGAGTACTTCCAGGGCTAAGCATTCACGGTTCGTCATGAACCGCGTGTGACAGTTCCTATGCCCGGCTGCTGCCCGCAGAATGTTCGTATGCGTACATTCGGCGTAGAAGAAGAACTCCTGATTGTTGATCCGGAGTCCGGAGAGCCGCTTGCCCTGGCTGACGCCCTCCTTGCAGGCCACAACGTGGCAGCTGACGATCTTCCCGTGGACCGGGATGTCCACCACATCGGGAACCAAGCGGATTACGACGACGAAATGGGCTTGAGTGCCGAGCTGAAGCTTGAGCAGATCGAGACGCAGACCCGGCCGTGCCCGGAGTACGGCAGCCTGCTGGAACAAATCCGTGCCGGCCGTGCCTTGGCGGACCAGGCAGCAAGGAAGCACGGGGCCCGGGTGGCGGCGCTCGCCACGTCGCCGGTGGCCTCCCCCAGCCACACGACACCCGATCCCCGCTACGCGAGGATGCTGGAACGCTTTGGCCTCACCGCCCAGGAGCAGCTGACCTGCGGCTTCCACGTCCACACCTACATCGAATCGCCGGAAGAGGGCGTGGCGGTCCTGGACCGCATCCGCGACAAACTGGCAGTGCTCACAGCCCTGAGTGCCAATTCGCCGTTCTGGAACGGGGTCTCCACCGGGTTCGAAAGCTACCGGACGCAGGCGTGGAACCGCTGGCCGACGGCGGGTCCGGCGGGCATCTACAGTACCTATCCTGCCTACCGCCGCGTAGTGACCCGGCTGCTGGACACCGGGGTCATGCTGGACGAAGGCATGCTCTACTTCGATGCCCGTCTGTCCCGCAACCACCCCACCGTGGAGGTTCGCGTTGCGGATGTCTGCCTTCGGGCCGAGGACGCCGCGCTCATCGCTGTGCTGGTCCGGGCGCTGGTGGAGTCGGCAAGCCGGGAATGGCGTGGGGACGTGGACCCGGCACCCGTTCCCACCGTCCTGCTGCGGATGGCCTCATGGCAGGCAAGCAGTGAAGGGCTGAGCGGTGAGCTCCTTGATTTTGGCAACTTCCGCCCCGCCCCGGCCGCGGACGTGGCCCGTTCCCTGGTGGACTACCTTGCCCCCGTGCTGGAAGAGCAGGGGGAACTGGCCCTGGCCCGGCGTGGAGTGGAGGACATCATTGCACGCGGAACGGGGGCCGCTGAACAGCGCCGCGCCCGCGATAAGGCCCTTGCCGGACCGCCGCCGGAAGACATGGGGTTCGGCGCGGTGGTCCGGCAGGCCGTGTACGTGACCATGCGCGGTTCGCTGGACCTGGCAGAGGTGGAGACAACGCCCGAGCTCCTGCGCGTCCGCCAGGCCTGACGGTCAGCCCGCGACAATTCATGGGCGACGCACCGTTTCCTTTTCGACGCGCAGATTCCCCTACGCGACTCACATTCGGGCCGCGAAGGGGATCGTGCGCGTCGATAATGCGAAGGCGCGTCGAAACCTAGATCTGCTTCAGCGCCTGTTCCAGGTCGCGGATGAGGTCCTCCGGGTCCTCGAGCCCAACGGAGAGCCGGACCACGCCGTCGCTCAGTCCAATCGCCGCCCGCCCCTCCGGGCCCATGGCGCGGTGCGTGGTGGTGGCGGGGTGGGTGATCAGGGACTTGGAATCGCCCAGGTTGTTGGAGATGTCGATGATGCGCAGCCCATCCAGCAGTGCGAAGGCGGCTTCCTTGCCGGAGCGTCCGCCGGAAGGGGCGAGCTCGAGGGTCAGTACCGTGCCGCCGGCGCTCATCTGCTTCGCCGCCAGGGTGTACTGCGGATGCGACTTCAACAGCGGATACTTCACCCAGCTGACGGCAGGCTGCTGTTCAAGCCACTCGGCGAGGCGGAGGGCAGTCGCGGAGGAGTGCTTCACCCGCAGGCCCATCGTCTCCAGGCCCTTGGTCAGGACCCAGGCATTGAACGGGGAAAGCGCGGGGCCGGTGTGGCGCATCAGCTGCTTCACCGGCCCGTCGATGAATTCCTTGGTGCCCAGGATCGCACCGCCCATGACCCTGCCCTGGCCGTCGATGTGCTTGGTGCCGGAGTAGACGATCACGTCCGCGCCCAGGTCACCGCAGCGCTGCAGCAGGGGAGTGGCAAAGACGTTGTCGGCCACCACTGTGGCGCCCGCGGCGTGCGCCAGTTCGCTGACCGCGGCGATGTCCACGATTTCCTGCATCGGGTTGGACGGGGACTCGAAGAAGACGGCGGTGGTGGGCTTGGAGAGGGCTTCACGCCATTGGTCCAGGTCCGGCCCGTCGACGAACACGGTCTCCACGCCCCACCGCGGAAGGATTTCGTTCAGGATCACGAAGCAGGAACCGAAAAGGGAACGGGCAGCTACCACCCGGTCGCCGGCAGCCAGCAATGCACCCAGCGCAGTGAACACGGCGGACATGCCCGACGCCGTCGCAAAGCATGCTTCGGTGCCTTCCAGCAGCCTGAGCCGCTCCTGGAACGTGGCCACCGACGGGTTGCCGTAGCGGGAGTACACGAACCGCTCGTCTTCCCCGGTAAAGGCTCGTTCGGCCGCGGCCGCGGACTCATAGACGAACCCGGAGTTGAGGAAGAGGGCTTCCGAGGTTTCCTGGAAGTTGGTGCGGTCCAGCCCGCCGCGGACAGCCTGGGTATCGGGGCTCCAGCCGGAGGAGTCTTGGTTGAAAGTCACTTAGTTCTTCCCGAGGTTGGTGGGCAGGCCGCGGTTCTTCCAGCCATTGAGGGTGCGTTCGCCGTACCGGTCGGGGTCGCCTTCGAAACCCTCCAGGACGCTGTAGGCCGTGAAGCCCGCCTGCGTGGCTGCGGTGGCTGCGGCGATGGAACGCTGGCCGGAACGGCACAGGAACACCAGTTCCGTGGCAGGGTCCTGGGGTGCCTGCTCCTTGAGGTCCTTCACGAAGTCGGGGTTGGGGATGCCGCCCGGGAAGGTCCACTGGATGAAGAGGGGGTCGTTGTCGGTGGCTTTGGTGTCCGGAATGCCAATGTGGGCCCATTCACCCTCGGTGCGGACATCCACCAGGACGGCGCCCTGCTCCAGTTTGGCCCAGGCTTCCTGGGGCGTCAGGTCCCCTGCGTAGCTCATGCGTGGCCCTCGCCGTCGAACTCGCCCTCCAGTTCGTCCACGGCAGTGGCCACTGCGGCATCCGCGGACGCGATTGCGGCCGGAAGGACGACGGCCTGCGCCACGATCACGCTGGTGCCGTTGAACGTTGCTGCCGGGCTGCCGTGCAGCACGTAGCCGTCCGCCAGCGCAGCCGAGATCCGTTCACAGAATTCACGGTTGTCCGCCCCGGTAATCAGGCGGTAGGACAGTCTTTCGTCAGGGGCGGGTGCGTCAGACACGACGGATCTCCTTCTTTCACGCTTGCAGCTCGAATCGGTCGATATGCCGAGTATTCACCTGAGGCACCCCGCCGCGAAAGGGAGGGTTGCCGACCGGCCAGTCAGGGCTTAGCACCGGTACTCATTACTCCCCAAAAAAATAACACCTGAGGCGCCAACCTGCACCGCCGCCGTCGTCATGTTCCGTAATTGAGCGGGCGGCAGGGCGATAAAGTTCTTACCGGGGGCGCCGCCCCGTCTCCAGAGCAATGAGTACGTGGGTCCTTGTCAGCATGCGGGCACACGTATCGCACCACCACGCCGCCGGCGGGCGGAACCGTCCGTGTTCCGCCGGAACCTTCCTGGCAGCCGCACTGATCGCCCTCGTGGCCCTGTTGGTCCCGGCAGTGCCGGCCCGGGCGGCAGACACGGCCCCGGACAAGGGAAAGCCGTGGCTGGGGGCCGTGCTCGAGTGGGGTGAGGATACCGCCGCCGGCTTCAGCGACCGGCTCGGGGCCAGTCCCGCCGTCTTCGGGCACGACATCACCGTTCCCTACCGGGATTCAGAACAAAATGACCTCGACGGCTTCCTCCAGCAGGCCGCAACCAAAGGGTCGCACGCCCTGCCAGCAGCCGGCCGACTGCCGGAAGGCATTCCGGAACGTGGCGGCGGCGTTCAGGAAGTACGACGGCGGCAGGGCCACCATGGTGTGGGCGCCGTACCTGGGCACGGGCTACCCCTTCGACCGGAGCCGGAATGCGCCGCAGCCCGGAAGCGAAGGTTTCGCCCTGCTGGATACGAACGGCAGCCGCGTTCGCGCTGGCCTTCCTGTCCTGGGGCAATCCCTACCTGGCCAACACCTACGACGTCCGCCTGGCGCTCGTACCGGATGCCGCCTACCGCCCCATGTATGACGCACTCTTCGGCCGGACGTACCTGGCCCCCGGCCGGCTGCTCGTCGTCCTGGTCCTGGTGGTGGCGGCCTATGCGTTCCTCAGCGCCTATTGGAAACCGGTGCAGCGTCTACTTGGCTGGTTCCTGATCCCGCTGGGCAGGGCAACGCTTAACGTCTTCATCATGCACGTGGTGCTGATCGCCGTCGTCCCCAATATTCCCGGTCTCCAGCAACAAAGCAGCTTTCTCAACACAGCGGCCTATGCCGTGGTCCTGGGGCTGTTGTGGGTCATGGTCCGTACCAGGTTCCTTTTCCGAATCATCCCCACATGAAAAATGCTGCGGCACCTGTGCGTGCCGCAGCATTGATCGTCTACTGCTTGTTGCCCTTACACGAGTCCCGGATAGCTGCTCAGGATGTAGTCCGCGGCAGCCGGGCCCTTCATGCGAAGGCCCCGGTGGCCGGGTGACACCTTGGTCTTCATCGCGGCCCAGAACTTTGATTCCGGGCGGGGGGCCTGCTGGTTGATGAAGCACCAGCTCGTGTAGAGCCCGTAAAGGCGGTCCGGATCCAGGGTGGTTTCAGACGCCTGGTCGAAGTAGGTGGCTTCGTTGAGGAAAATGTCGAACTGCGAATGTGCCATGACGGCGTCCCTTCGCTCGGTGCTCGGTGCCGCTATTCGGCTACAGCAGCGGACCTCGATGCCCTGCACGGGGGCAAAGAAGGGTGAATTGGGCCTTTATACCCCTGGCCCAGAAGCGGCGCTAACTCCGTATCTACGATGTAGACTTTACTCGTAGACTACAGATACGGCAAGCGACTGGAGTAACTGGTCGCATGAAGCGCCGGCACTCAGGACGGACAAAATGGCTTCCCCAAAAACGGTGACAACAGCCGGCCGCAAGGCCCCGCTCAGCCGGGAGGTGGTGCTGGCCAAGGCCTTGGAAATCGTGGATGCCGAAGGGCTGGATGCGTTGACCATGCGCCGCCTGGGCATGGAGCTTGGCCGGGATCCGATGAGCCTTTACCGGTACGCCGAGAACCGGGCCGCCCTCCTGGATGGAGTCTCGGAACTGGTCCTCAACCAGCTCAACATCCATCCCGAGGACCCGGACTGGAAAGAGCAGCTCCGGAAAATCGCGCACAATTTGCGCATGCTGGCACTTAGGCACCCCAACGTGGTGCCGCTGCTGGTCACCCGGCCCCTTTCCACCCCGCTGGGCCTGCGCCCGCTGGGCACGCTGCGGCCCCTGGAGCAGATCCTGTCCCTGCTGGTGGCCGCAGGATTCGAACCGGCCGATGCGCTGCACGTCTACCGCGCCTACTACGGCTTCCTCTACGGGCACATCCTCAACGAACTGCAGGAGTACGTGGTGGACCCTGAAGAGAACGAAGTCCTGCTGCGGCTTGGCCTGCACCGCCTCCCCGCCAAGGAGTTTCCAAAGCTGCGCGCCCTGGCCCCGGCGCTGGCGGAGTACGATGGCGCCACGGAGCTTGACCAGGGACTTACCATCCTGCTTTCCGGGCTGGAGGCACAGCTTTCCAGGCAGGCTGCCCGTTCCGGTCGCTGACGACGGCTACTCGAACGAGGCCCGGCGCCGGTCCTGGAGGCGGGTGTTCCAGACATCAGGCCTGTTGACTTTGAACCGGCGCCCTGTCAGCGCTTTGGCGTTGAGCCTGACGTAATTGGCCTTCTCGCCGGGCTGCCACGGCTCCAGGCCAAGGCCGTCCACAGCATCCCTGACGGCCTGGTCCTCGATGATTTCCGTGTCGCCCCGGACCACTACGCTCCAGGCCTGCTCACTGGAGGGATCATAGCCATCGATTTCCAGGGCTGCCGGCCGTTCCATCCGTGCGCCCCACAGCTTTGAGCCCGGAGCCGTGCGGAAGACGATGCTGCGCAGATGGACAACGTAGTTCACCGGGAAGATCTCCGGATGTTCATCCACCACAATGGCCAGCCTGCCCACCGTGTCGGTGTCGAGCAGTTCCCAGCAGTCGTCGAAGGACAGTTTTTCGATCGGCAGGTTTCGCGAGTCCATGATCCACACCTTACGGGTGATCAGGGGGCGGGAAAAGGGACCGCGGCGCCGGGCGCAGGTCTAGTGGATGCCGGCGAAAAGTCCGCTCAATTCCGCTGTCAGTTCCTTCTGGACTGCCGGGGTGCCGATTTGCTTGCCGTCGATCGTGTTCACGGGTGCCAGCAGGCGGACGCTGGATATCAGCCAGACAGCGTCGGCGTCCAGCAGATCCTGTGGCTCCAGGGGGCCGTACCCCAGTTCCCAGCCTGCCGCCTTGGCGGCGGCGAAGAGTGCGCCCTGGGACGTTCCGGGCAGGATGCCGCTGTCCAACTGAGGTGTGATGAGCCGCTTAACCGGAGTGCCGTCGTCGGACTTCACGTGCGCGAGCAGCACGGTGGAGGTTGGGCCTTCCAGGACGCGGCCGTCGGAGGACAGGAAGATGACATCGTCCGCACCCTGCTTGTGGGCATAGCGGAGTGCCGCCATGTTGACGGCGTAGGAAAGCGTCTTGGCGCCAAGGAGCAGCCAGGGTGCCCGTTCGGCCACATCGCTGTCATAGCCACGGTCAAGGAAGATCACGTCGATGCCTGTTTCCCGCTGGCGGCGGCCGGACGCACCCGCCGGGGACGCCTGCACCCAGGCCGTGGGAGCCGGGGCGCCCTCCACCCCGCGGGTCACCACCAGCTTGACTACCAGTTCATCAGCCGCGGGGTCTGGCGGCGGGTTTTCCGTCCGGTGCCGGGACACGGCAGCAGTGATGGCCCGGCGCCACACGTCCTGCTCCGGAATGGCCAGGTCCAGTGCCGCCGCAGAGCCGGCAAGCCGGTCCAGGTGGGCCTGCATTTTCCGCACCGACCCACCCACAGCCAGCATGGTTTCAAAGATGCCATCGCCCCTGGTAACCCCCAGGTCCGTGACCAGCAGCTGGGGCTTGGACGCATCGGCCACCCGGCCGTCGGGGAAATCGGGGTCGAGGAAAAGGAGAACCACGGGTGCTGGAGAGGTCATGGCACCAGCTTAGTGCGGTGCCGCGGCTAAGCTGGGCGGAGTGCACCGGCCGGAAGCCGTTCCCCGGAGCCCAATCTCCCGGGAGTTATAGACGTGTTGTGGCCTTTTTCGCTTGCCGGCACCGCGCCGACATGGGTAGTGGTGCTCCTGGGCTTCATCGACCTGGCCATCAGGGTACTCGCCCTCGGCATCATCCCCGGCAACAGGCGCCCCACCACGGCCATGGCCTGGCTGCTGGGCATCTTCTTCATCCCGTTTGTGGGCATCGTCCTTTTCCTGCTGTTCGGCAACTTCCAGCTGTCCAGCCGCCGCCGCGCGCAGCAGCAGCTGGTCAACGACCGGGTGCAGGCCGGCATCACTGCGCTCTCGGACGCCGAAAGCGACTACCCGGGTCCGGAGTGGGTCACGTCCGCCGCTGAACTCAACCGCACGCTGGGGTCGCTGCCCATGGTGGACGGCAACACCGTGGACCTTATCCCCGGGTACCCGGACTCCATCCTGGCCATGACGCAGGCCGTGCGGAAGGCGAAGAAATTCGTCAACGCCGAGTTCTACATCATGAGCTCGGACCACGTGACCAATGATCTGCTCACTGCCATGGAGGAAGCCGCGGAGCGGGGCGTGGAAGTGCGCGTCCTGTTCGACCACATCGGCACGCTGCGCATCAAGGGCTACAGGAAGCTGCTCAAGCGCCTGAGGGCGGGCAAGATCCAATGGAAGCGGATGCTCCCGCTCCTGCCCATCCACGGCCAGTGGCGCCGGCCGGACCTGCGCAACCACCGCAAGATCATGGTGGTGGACGGCGAGGTCGCCTTCACGGGGTCGCAGAACCTGATCGAGCCCTCCTATAACAATCCCCGGCACCGCAAAGCGGGCCGTGAGTGGGTGGAGCTGATGGCATGCCTGCGGGGACCAATCGTCACCACCCTGAACGTGGTCTTCGCCACCGACTGGCTGAGCGAAACGAACGAGTCACTGGAACAACAGCTGCAGCTTCCGGCGGATCCCGAGCCCGGCGGCGTCACGGCCCAGGTAGTACCCAGCGGGCCCGGGTTCATCACCGAGAACAACCTCCGTCTGTTCAACACGCTCATCTACTCCGCCCAGCACCGGATCTCGATCTGCAGCCCCTACTTCGTTCCGGACGATTCGCTGCTGTATGCGATCACCACCGCGGCCCAGCGCGGCGTCGACGTAGAGCTGTTCGTCTCGGAGAAGGGGGACCAGTTCCTGGTCCACCACGCCCAGCGGTCCTACTACGAGGCGCTCCTGGAAGCCGGCGTGCGCATCTATCTGTACAAGGCCCCGTTCGTACTGCACGCCAAGCACTTCACCATCGACGACGAGGTGGCCGTCCTGGGCTCCAGCAACATGGACATGCGGTCCTTCTCCCTGAACCTGGAGGTCTCGGTGATGCTCCTGGGCGAGGACATCGTCAACAAGATGCGGGCGGTGGAGGACACCTACCGGGACATCTCGCACGAGCTCAAACTCGCGGACTGGCTAACCCGGCCGCTCGCTGCACGGTATGTGGACAACGTGGCCCGGTTGACAGCCACGGTCCAATAGGGCGGACGGCACGTACTTACCCGTCGGCACCTACCCGTTGGCCGCCGTCGTTCCCTGCGTGCTCGGGCCAGCCGCCCTTCCGGTACGCAGGAGTTCCCAGGGCCAGCACCAGGACCGCCAGGGCGCAGCTGCCGATCATGACGCAGACCATGGACAGCGAGTTTCCGCCCAGGACCCCTACCAGGGGACTGACGAGCCCCGCCACGCCGGACTGGAGGGCTCCGATGACGGCCGCCGCCGTCCCTGCCATATGCCCGTAGTTGTGGAGGGCCAGGACGGAAGCGTTGGCCGGGATCATTCCCTGCATTGACAGGACCAGCCACAGCCCGGCGACCACTCCAAATGCGCCGCCGGCACCGGTTGCCACCACCAGGAGCAGCAGCAGGGCGAAGCCCAGCTGGACCAGGAGGGCGGTGCGCAGGAGGCGTGACGGCGGAAATTTTCGGACCAGGGCGGCGTTGAGCTGGGCTGACAGCACCAATGCCGCGCCGTTGAGGGCGAAGACCAGGGCGAACTGCTGGGGGCTGAGGCCGTATTCGTTCTGGAAGACAAAGGGCGAGCCCACCACGTAGCTCATGATCAGGGCCAGGCCCAGGCCCGGGATGACTGCCAGGGCCATGAAGTGCCGGTCCCGCAGCAGCGTCCAGTATGCACGGGCCACATGCCTGGGGTGGCCGGAACTGCGCCGGTCCTCCGGCAGCGTTTCCGGCATGAACTTCACGACAACCGCCACAAGAACCAGCCCGATGAGAGCCAGCGCATAGAACCCGATGAGAGCCAGCGCATAGAAGACGGCGCGCCAGTTCCAGGCTCCGGCGATGGCTTGCCCCACGGTCGGGGCCAGGAGCGGTGCCACCCCGATCACCAGCATCAGCCGGGACAGCAGCCGGGCTGCGGCGGAGCCGACGAACCGGTCGCGGATGACGGCGAGGGCCACCACGGCGGCGGCCGCGTTGAAAAAGCCCTGCAGCACGCGCAGCCCTGTGAGCGTTTCGATGTTTGGCGTCATGGAGCACAACAGCGAGATGGCGACGTGAAGTGAGATGCCGATGAGCAGCGGCAGCCGCCGCCCAAACCGGTCCGAGAAGGGGCCGATGACCAGCTGGCCGATGCCGGCGCCCACGAGCGTTCCGGACAACGTCAGCTGGGCGGCCGCCTGCGTGGTGTGGAGGTCCGCCTCCACGGCGGGCAGGGAGGGCAGGTACATGTCCGTGGTGAGCGCCGGAAGCGCCGCCAGGGCCCCGAGCATGAGCACATACTTGAAACTGCGCGGTGCCTGCCTGCTGGAGTTTTGGGGATGGGATGGTTCCGTCATGCGGCAACCTACCTTGTGTGGGCGCTTGGGTCCGCCGCATGGCTTGGGCGGGTCAGCTGACCATCAGGTGCCTACCCCCGGCTGGTTCCTCCTAAACGGTCGTCCGCACTGTGGATAGGGGAACCGGTCACCTGGAATCAGTCGTCGGGGAAGTCCGCACCGAGGGTGGAGAGCACCCCGTGGGCCTTTGTACGGATCTCCTCATATTCATCGTCCGGTACGGAATCCGACGTGATGGCGCCCCCGACGCCGAGGGACAGTTCAGCCGTTGCGTCACCCGTCGTGCTGACCACCAGGGTCCGGATGGCGACGGCGAGGTCCGCCGCCCCGTTGAGCGAAAAGTAGCCGATGGCGCCCGAGTAGAGGCCGCGGGGCCCGGCTTCGAGCTGGTCCAGGATGGCCATGGTGCTGATCTTCGGGGCACCGGTCATGGAACCGGCCGGGAAGCACGCTGCCACCGCCTCCGCCCGCAGGGCACCGGGAAGGAGGCGGGCGTCGATGGTGCTGACCATTTGATGGACCGTGGCGTAGGTTTCGATCGCACACAGCCTGCTGACGGTCACCGATCCGGGCTCGGCAAAGTGGCTCAGGTCGTTGCGCAGCAGGTCCACGATCATGATGTTCTCGGCCCTGTCCTTCAGGGACGTGGCCAGGTCGGTGCGCAGTTGCCGGTCCTCTTCCGGGTCGGCTGCCCGGCGCCGGGTGCCCTTGATCGGCTCGGCGCGCATCCCGCCGTCGGACGCTATCTTCAGGAACCGCTCGGGCGAGGTGCTGGCCACAGAGAGTTCTCCCAGCCGCAGGTAGCTGGCGAACGGGGCCGGGTTCCTCCGGCGCAAGGCCAGGTAGGTGGTCCAGGGATCCAGCGAGGCGGCCGGGATCCGGGCCTCGAGGGTGGTGGTCAGGCAGACCTCGTAGGTGTTTCCCTCGGCGATCTGGTGCTGGGCGGCGGTGATCTTCTCCCGGTACCGTTTGCCCGTGTCCCGGCTCCGGAAGACAGGCGGTTCAGGAAGTACGACGCCGGTGCTGGCGCCGGCTTCCGCTGCTCGGCCAGGATCGGCGCGGATCGCGGCATTCTCAACAGCCGTGCGTGCCTGAGCCAGCCACTCGCCGGCGTCGGGAGCTTCCAGGGCCAGGAGCCAGACGGCACCATCGGCGTGGTCCAGGACCAGCGCCCGGCCGGCAAAGATCAGGGCGGCATCCGGCGTGGGCGCCGAAACGTCGCTGCCGCCGGTTTCACGCTTGAGCTCGTAGCCGAGGCAGCCGAGCCAGCCCAAGGTGAACTCGCCGGGGTATCCGTCCGGGACGGCCACCGCCCGCCGGCCCCACACAGTGTCCAGCCAGCGGAAGAACGGGCCCGGAACGGTGGCCGTGCACGAGCCCGCCTTGATCCGGCTTACGCCTGCGCGGTGCGTCACCAACTGGCCGAACGTTCCGCCGTCGTCCGCCATGATGCTGAACCGGCTGCGCTCCGCTGCCGTCCGTGCTGCCTGGTCCCCCGCGTCCTGTCCAGCGTCGTCCTTGCCGGCAGCCGCATTCGAGGAATCCAGCCAGACGGCATTGGCAGAGCGGCCGTACAGGGCGTGGAACAGCGCGGGCGCATCGGAGATGGCTGTCAGGCGCTCGGCATGCAGGCGCAGGCCGCGGCGTGCGGACAATTCAGGCGCCAGCGCCGGTGCCAGGGCGGGCAGATAGGGGAGGAGCTGCAGCAGCTCGGCCGGAGCCGAGCCGTCGGCAAGGTTGTGGACCCGGAGGTCCGCATGGCCGGGGACGTCGTCGCGGCCCAGCCACTCGTCCTCCTGCGCTGCCCACTGGTCCCAGTACGGCTCATACGTCGCCCCGTCGCGGTCCAGCGCCCGCGTCCTGCGGATGTCGTCGGGAGACTCCGCCCATATCACTGCTTGGAGCATCGGCCGGGCTGCCTCTGCCGCTGCCCCCACTCCCTCGATAATCACGATCTCCGCGGGCAGCGTCACCCTGGTGTCGCCGTCGTAATGGTTCTTCCAGTCCCAGCTTGTCCAGGTGGCGGCCTCGCCGCGGCTCAGCGGCGTAAGGACTGTTGTGACATAGCGTTCGACGCCGGCCGCCAGGCCGTTCCAGCCGGGGTAGATGTCTTCAAGGTGGAACAGTGAGACCTTATGGTGGGCGCGGAGCCTGGCCGCAAGCTCGACGGCGAGGGTGGTCTTCCCTGCGCCGGAACGCCCGTCGACGGCGATGATGACGGGGGCTGGGCTCATGGACTAGAGCGTACCGTTTTCCCTTGGCAGCTTTCATCCATGAACGGCGCTTTGCCGGGAGGCATTCCTCCTGCCGGGTTGCACCGGTTCTTTCCTGCGACGGGACCCAGCTAGTGCGGCTGAAGCTGGGTGTTCTGCAGGACAGCTGCCTTGATGTGCCGGACCAGGCCGGGCAGGGCGGCGTGGATCTGGTGCCACACGGCATCGAAGTCCGCGTGGCCGCCGTACCAGGGGTCCTCAATGCCTTGGTCCAGCCGGTCCCGCTCCGCCATGGCGGGATCGAAACTGCGGAGCATGTGTATCTTGCCCAGGGAATCCTGGTCCGGCGCCGCTTGGCTCAGCCAGGCAAAGTGGTCGATGTCGAGGGCCAGGATCAGGTCTCGCTCGTGGAACCAGTCCGGCTCCCATTCGCGCGCGATGTGCTGTTCCGAGGCCAGCTGGGTTGCAGCGAGCCGGCGCGCTGCCCGGGGATCGATGGGACGCCCGGCCTCGTAGCCGGTGATTCCGGCGGAGTCCACCTCCACCAACCCGTCAAGGCCCTCGCGTTCCAGTGCTGCCTTGAGCATGAGCTCGGCCATGGGGGACCGGCAGATATTGCCCGTGCAGACGGTGATGACGCGGTATGCGCTCGACGTTGAGTCCATGCCCCCAAGCATGCGCGCATCCGATCGCTCTTGGCTAGCTGTCGGTTCACATTGCTTTACAGCCTTGTAAAGATGCATGACGGGCGCCGGCATGGGTACGTCCCACGATGGTGCCCGTTCTGAGTGGCCGGCGTCAGCAGCTCCGTTTGCTTGGTGGTTGAGCAGCTCCAGCCGGGGCCTCGGTCAGTGGATCAGGGCCAGCAGGATGCCGACAGCCACGAACAGGACGCCGAACACCCTGCTGAGGACCATTTGCCCCTGGTCCGTGGTGGTGAAGCGCTGGAATGACTTCGCCGCGGCGGCAAAGAAGAACCACATGACCAGGATGTCGATGGCCACGATGGTGGCCGTCAGAACCGCATACTGCGTGACCAGTGGCTGGTCCGGGCGGATGAACTGCGGCGTGAAGGCGAGGAAGAATACGATCGCTTTGGGATTGAGCAGGTTCACCCAAAAGCCGCGCCGGAAGATGGACCAGGCGGGCTCGTTGCTGAGCGCGGCGGCCTGCTCCTGTGCGGCGGATGGCTTGCTGAGGAACTGGCGGATGCCCAGGTAGACGAGGTAGGCCGCCCCGGCGTAGCGGATCACGTTGAAGGCGAGGGGCGAGCTGGCCACGAGCACGCCGACGCCCAGGGCCACAATCAGCACGTGGACGATGAGGGCTGCCTGCTGCCCGAGGATCCCCCAGATGGAGCGCCGGAATCCGGCATTCAGGGAGTTGCTCATGGTGTTGATGGCCCCGGCTCCGGGGGTGAAGCTGATGAGGGCGCCGGCACCCGCCAGGGCCAGCCACAGGGAAAATTGCACTGATCAATCTTATGGCCAAGGCCGGTTGTCCATGGCGGGGAACCCTTACCAGAGCGTGGAAACCGGCTCGAAGGCCCTCAGATGATCGTCGGCGGTGACAAGCGTGAACCCTTCCACCATGGCCTGGGCCGCCAGCATCCGGTCGAACGGGTCCTTGTGATCCCAGTCCAGCTGCCCTGCGGCAAGTGCGTGTGGCGAGCTTATCCCGATCTCGGAGGCGTAAAGGTGGGCAACCTGGCGCCCGAAGCTGGTGACGATCGCAGCTCCGGAGGGGAGCTTTCCCTGCCGGTGCTTATAGGACAGCTCATAGGCTGTCACCGGTGAGACGAAGACCTGGTTTTCGAGTTTCGTGATCGCATTCCGGGCTTGGGATGAGAGTTTCCTGGGCTCGGCGATCGCCCACAGGAACACATGGGTATCCAGCAGCAGCTGCGTCACTCGGCAACTCCCATTTCCTCGTCAGTCCAAGGCTCGTAAAAGTCGTCGGGTATGTGGAGCGGAGCAAGGAAGCCCAGCTCCCGCTTGAGGGGCCGCTCTATTTTGACCAGCCGCGCAACGGGCCTGCCGGACTTGGCTATGACCACGTCCTCACCGCGCTCCACAAGGTTCAACAGCTCGGAAAGGCGGGTCTTGGCTTCCTGGACGTTGTATTGCCCCATGTTGACCAAGTCTACTTGGTCAACCTCCTCCGCAGTAGGTTCGGACCAGTAGCCGTTGTCGCCGAAGTACGTCATGTCCCGAGGCTGCGTGCGGCCAATCCTGCGCAGGGAAGGAAGCTCCGGCTATGGGGACAACCAGGGATCAGGCCCGGGCAATCACCTCGCCGTTCGGGATCAGGAACCAGCCGTCGTCCGTGGAACCCCAGCGGTGCCAGCCGGCCGAAATCCGGGCAAGGTCCGCCGCGTTGGCGAATCCGTACTCCAGTGCCTGCTCAGCGAAGGCGGAATGCAGGACCCGTTCGCCCCAGACGCGCGCCTGCCAGCGGCGCTGCTGGGCTGTGGCGTACAGCCAGTTGCTGCTGGTGGGAGCGACGTCGGTGAAACCCGCTGACTGGGCCCAGCTGACCAGCCGCCGCCCGGCGTCGGGCTCTGCTCCGTTGCGCCGGGCGATCCGCTGGTACAGATCCATCCATTCGTCCAGTTCCGGAATTTCCGGGTACCAGCTCATCCCGTGGAAGTCGGCGTCGCGGACCGCCACGATGCCGCCAGGCTTGGCCACCCGCCGCATCTCCCGGAGTGCCTCCACGGGGTCCGTGAGGTGCTGGAGCACCTGGTGTGCGTGGACGACGTCGAACGTTTCGTCGGGGAAGTCCAGGTCGTAGATGTTGCCCGCCACGAACTCGACGTTGGGCACTTCCCGCTCTACGGCGAGTGCCTGTGCCTGGGCGATGACGTCAGGCGAGCGGTCCAGGCCGGTGACATGGCCCGGGCTGACAAGGGCGGCGAAATCGCAGGTGATGGTTCCGGGCCCGCAGCCGACGTCGAGCAGGGTTGACCCGGGTGTGAGGTACGGGAGAACGAAGGCGGCCGAGTTCTCGGCGGTGCGGGCGGCATGGGCCCGGACCACGGACTCGTGGTGGCCGTGCGTGTAAACGTCTTCTTCAGGCTGCTGCGCACTCATAACCAAACGCTACCCCTTGCGGGGGCCCGCTACCCGGATTCCGTCCTGGCCGCCACGGTGGCATCGATCATGGCCGTCATGAAGCGCGTGACGGTTTCCAGTTCCGCTTCGGAGAACCCTGCCATGGCGGTGCCCATGTGCTGCGCCAGCGGGGCGAAGATGGCCCCGCCCTCCTGGAAGGCCTTTGGAGTCATCTTCAGCTGGACCTGCCGCCGGTCCGTACTGTGCCGTTCACGGACCACGTGTCCGGAGCTGTCCAGCCGGTCGATCAGCGCCGTGGTGGCCGGTGAACTCAGGTTGAGTTCCTTCCGCAGCAGGCCCGGCGTCACCACGTTGCCCCGTGCCGTATGCCGCATGATCACAGCCAGGGCGTTCATGTCAGTGCGGTGCATGTCCTTGCGCTCCCCGGCGGCATCGACGTACCGGTTCGCTTCAATGGTGAACTCCTGCAGGATCCTGAGCAGGGGATGGCCGAACTCCGGGCCCGACCGCTCGAAGGAGGATGGCGGGGGAGCGCTCTTTCCTTCCATCTCCACCTCCCTGTCGTTCCGTCCCGGGCCACTTTCTGTGCCGGCGTCCTGACGGATATTACTCCAGCGCGGGACATCGCCTGCTGACGTTGCTGCTGACCGGATCACACAATCCGCATAAAGCTTGACTGGCACTTATCTCTATGGCGGAGATAATCTATGCTGGAAACAAATTTTACTCCCCCTGCTCGTGGACGGAAGGCATCATGAATCGCACAAAAGTCGCCAGGGAACGTGTTCCGTTCTGGCTTCGCTGGCTGGTACCGGTGGTCCTGGTGCTGACCTGGCTGGGACTCGCCGGGGTTGGCGGCCCCACGTTCGGGCGCCTGGAGGAGGTCTCATCCAATGACCAGGCGTCCTTCCTCCCCGCAAGCGCGGAGGCCACCGAGGCCCAGGACTGGCAGTCGAAGTTCCGGGACTCGGACGAGGTTCCCGGCATCATCGTCATCGAGAAGAACGAGGCTTTCACTCCCCAGCAGCTCGGGGAGCTGGCCAAGCTGAAGACCAGCCTTGAAGACCTCAAGCTGGGCAGCACCGTGATTGGCCCGATACCGTCGAAGGACGCCAAGGCAGTCCAGTTCGTGGTTCCCATCGGGTCCTCGGGCGAGATCAAGGACGCAGTGAAGGAACTCCGCGACACCGTCACGGCGGCGGCCCCGGAGGGTGCCCGGACCTTCGTTACCGGGCCGGCCGGCCTGGCGGCGGACCTCACTGCAGCGTTCGGCGGCATTGACGGGATCCTCCTGCTCGTGGCACTCTCCGCGGTGTTCGTCATCCTCCTGATCGTCTACCGGTCCCTGCTGCTGCCCATCATGGTCCTGCTCACCTCGGTGTTCGCCCTCTGCGCCGCCATCCTGCTGGTGTTCGGCATGGCAAAGGCCGGCTGGATCCAGCTCAACGGCCAAAGCCAGGGGATCCTCTCCATCCTGGTGATCGGCGCCGCCACGGACTACGCCCTCCTCTTCGTGGCGCGGTTCCGGGAGGCCCTCACCCACACCACCAACCGGACGGCAGCCGTCCTCACGGCCTGGAAGGCATCCTTCGAGCCAATCCTCGCGTCCGGGGCCACCGTGATCATCGCGCTGCTGTGCCTGCTCTTCTCCGACCTCAACTCCAACAAGGCCCTGGGCCCGGTTGCGGCCGCAGGCATCCTCTGTGCACTGTTCGCCGCGCTGACCCTGCTGCCGGCCCTGATGGCACTGCTGGGCCGGGCCGCCTTCTGGCCCTTCCGGCCCAAGCTCCTTCCTGCGGACCAGCGCGAACCGGACCTGGTCACCGGCCTGGAAGGCCAAAAGGGCCTCTGGCGGGCTACGGGTTCCCTCGTGTCGCGGCGCCCCAGGACCATCTGGGTGGCCTCGGTCCTCCTGCTGCTGGTTGCCGCGGGCGGACTGTTCCAGCTGAAAGCCAACGGCGTGCCGCAGACCGATGTCATCCTCACCGCCTCCAACGCAGTGGACGGCCAGGACGCGCTGGCCCGCCACTTCGACGCCGGCAGCGGCAGCCCCGCCGTCGTGGTTGCGGACCAGGGCAAGGCGGCCGAGGTGCTGGACAAGGTGAAAGCGGACGGCGGCGTGGGCGACGCTTACCTGCTGGGGCGCGGCAGCGTGCCCGTCACCGGAGCCCCGGGCGCTCCCACCGCACCGGACGTCCGGGACGGAAAGGTCCTCATCAACGCCACGCTGAAGAATGCCGCTGACTCGCTTGAGGCGGAGGAGACCATCAAGGCCCTGCGTGCCGAGGTGAAGGCCGTTGATCCCGGTGCCCTGGTGGGTGGCGTGACTGCTACGGCACTGGACACCAACACCACCGCCCAGCACGACCTGGTGGTCATCATCCCGGTGGTCCTGGTGGTGATCCTCTTCATCCTGATGCTGCTGCTGCGCTCCGTCGTGGCCCCGGTCCTGCTGGTGCTCTCGGTGGTGGTGTCCTACGCGGCCGCACTGGGAGTCTCGGCCTTCGTGTTCAACAACCTCTTCGGATTCCCGGGAGCCGACGCCACCGTTCCGCTCTTCGGCTTCGTCTTCCTGGTGGCCCTGGGCGTGGACTACAACATCTTCCTGATGAGCCGCGTCCGCGAGGAATCGCTCAAGCACGGCACCAGGCCCGGCATCCTGCGCGGCCTGGTGGTGACCGGCGGCGTGATCACCTCGGCCGGCGTAGTCCTGGCCGCCACGTTCGCTGCACTGGGTGTCATTCCCATCATGTTCCTGGTGCAGCTGGCCTTCATCGTGGCCTTCGGCGTCCTGCTGGATACGGTCCTGGTGCGCTCGCTGCTGGTGCCGGCCCTGGCGTACGACATTGGCCCGAAGATCTGGTGGCCCAGCAAACTGGGCCGGACGGATGCCGGCAATGCCGTCCGCAGGCGGGAGTCCGGCGTCGAGCCCCTTGAAGAGGTTCCCAGCCGCTAGGCCGGCCTTTGCCGGAGGCTAACCCTGTTGCCGCCACCATTCCACGGTGGCGGCAGCAGCCGTTTCCAATGGGGTGTGTTTGACGCCCAGCATTGCCTCGGACGCCGCAGAGTCCATGACGAACGGACGCTCAAACTGGTACAGCATCTCGGCGAGCTCCCGCGCATCCGCCGAGATGAGGGCCGCCGCCCGGAGCGTCCAGCCGGGGAGGACGCGAACCTTGGGGGCGGGCTGTCCCGCAGCGGCGGCGAAGGCGGATGCAAGTTCCTTCTGGGTGATGGCAGGGCCCGTGGGTGCATGCCATACGGCGTTCCAGGCAGACGGACTGTTGGCCGCAGCGATCATGGCGCGGGCAAGGTCAGGAACGAACGTGAACGAGTGGGGCTGCCGGGAGCTTCCGACCACGCTGACGTTCTTCCCCGCCATGATGGGAGCCACCATGCGTTCGCCGCCGTGGGCCATCCGGACGCGGGGACCAAAGAAGTCGCCCGACACCACGCTCACCGTTGGCGTGGGTGAGGCCTCGCGGGCCTGCAGCAGCTCCGTCCGTACGCCGCGCTTGCCCCCGACTGCCCGGCGGGGGCTGTCCTCGGTCATCACGCGGTCCGGCTCGCTGTAGGAGTAGAGGCTTTCGGGAAAGACGACGACGGCGCCCGCCTCCCGGGCTGCCTTGAGTACCGCCTGCTCGGCGGCCGGGAGTTCGGCCCGCCAGGCCTGGGCGGTGTAGGCCGACCCGTGGATGCAGTGGAAGACCGCTTTCGCGCCGGCAAGGGCGCCCCCCACAACCGCCGGATCCATCGCATCCCCGCTGATCCGCTCGATCAGCGGGTGCTCCGGCCCACTTCCTGATCGCGTGAGGATGCGGACCTGGCGCCCCTGCTGCACCAGCTGCTTTGCGACCGTCCAGCCCACCGGGCCCGCGCCTGTCACCACATACATATCCGACACTTTGGTCTCCTCTTGAGTTAGCGAGAGCACTGCTCTCTAGAGGCCAGCATGGAGCTGCCTGAAGGAAAAGTCAAGAGCGGTGCTCTCTTTTGGTGCTGTTGCTCTCTTTCGTGGCATGCTGAAGCTGTGGATGACATCGACAGCACTGCCGGCAAGTCCCGCCCGCTGACGCCGCGGCAGCGGGCAAGGGTGCAGACCGTGGCGGACATTGTCCGGCTGGGCCGGCAGCACCTGGCCACTGACGGGGCGGCTGCGCTCTCCCTGCGCGCCGTGGCAAGGGACTTGGGGGTGGTGTCCTCCGCCGTCTACCGCTACGTGGAGAGCCGGGATGAACTGCTGACGCTTCTGCTCATCGATGCCTTCGATGAGCTGGGGGATGAGGTGGATGCGGCTGTGGGCGAGGCACCGGAAGGGGATCACTTTGGCCGCTTCGCAGCGCTGGGCCGGGCGGTCCGGACGTGGGCCCTCCGGGAACCTGCCTGTTACTCACTCCTGTTCGGCAGCCCGGTTCCGGGCTACAACGCGCCGGCCGACCGCACCACCGCACCGGGCACCCGTGTCATTGTGAGCCTGATCGGCATCCTGGAGTCCGCCTCCAGGGCGGGATGTCTTGCGGCTGCGGGACCGTCCCCGCAATTGCCGCCCACGCTGGCAGGGAACCTGGCCGCCATCCGGAAGCAGTTCGGGTTGGCGATGCCGGAGGAGCTTGTGGCCCGTGGCGTCCTGGTGTGGAGTTCACTCTTCGGTGCGGTGAGCTTCGAGGTGTTCAACCAGTACGGGCCGGACACCTTCACGGCCCCGGCGGAGCTCTTCGAGCACCATCTTTCAGTCCTGGCCGGCGTCGCGGGCCTGCCGCCGGCGGTCGGCTGAGGCGGGGCCGTCGCAGCCCTGTTGGTGCGCCCGCTCCGTCGATAGACTGCCAAGTGCGCCCCCCAAGGACGCCGAGCCTCGAAGGAGAGATGCACCATGACTGAGAATCCTGAAGTTGCCGCCGAGGAGCCCCGCAGGGCCAGCAGTGCACCGGGGCTGGAGGGTGAGGGCGGGCAGTATGTGGACGGCGACTATGGCGATGCCGGCACGATCAATGAGCCCGAACGGGGTGCCGCTGACGGTGAATACGAGGAAGGCGACTACGGCGATGCCGGCTCGACCGGTGGCGCCCGCACCGAGCAAGCCATCCGCGAAGGGCTCACGGCAGGCCAGGTCCAGGCAGCGGACGACGAGCGCGGCCCCCTGCACGGAGACCGCGGCACGGAGCGCTGAGCACCTCCGCACAGCCGTTCTCCGAAAGCGAACCTGCCCGCCGCCGTCGAACTTTTGCGGCTGTGGCGGCGAAAATCCGCGGAACGTGAAGGCTGAATCTGTGCGTAGCCCTCAAAGTTGAGCGTCCTTCGCTCAACTTTGGATTGACATCGCTGGCGCCCTGAGTAGAGTTGAGTGCAGAACGCTCAATGCTTAGGGCGCCAACCAGTTTCCAAGGAAAGAAGGAAGCAACACATGTCACGTGCAGTAGGTATCGACCTCGGAACCACCAACTCCGTCGTCTCCGTTCTCGAAGGTGGCGAGCCCACCGTTATTGCCAACGCCGAGGGTGGCCGCACCACGCCGTCGGTCGTTGCATTCTCCAAGTCCGGCGAGGTCCTGGTTGGTGAAATCGCCAAGCGCCAGGCCGTCAACAACATCGAGCGCACCATCGCTTCGGTCAAGCGCCACATGGGCACTGACTGGAAGGTGGACATCGATGGCAAGAAGTACACCCCGCAGGAAATCTCCGCCCGCATCCTCATGAAGCTCAAGAACGACGCCGAGTCGTACCTGGGCGAAAAGGTCACCGACGCCGTCATCACCGTCCCGGCCTACTTCAACGACGCCGAGCGCCAGGCCACCAAGGAAGCCGGCGAAATTGCCGGCCTGAACGTCCTGCGCATCGTCAACGAACCCACCGCCGCGGCACTCGCCTACGGCCTGGACAAGGGCAAGGAAGACGAACTCATCCTGGTCTTCGACCTCGGTGGCGGTACGTTCGACGTCTCGCTGCTGGAAGTCGGCAAGGATGAAGACAACTTCTCCACCATCCAGGTGCGCGCCACCGCCGGTGACAACCGCCTGGGCGGCGACGACTGGGACCAGCGCGTCGTTGACTACCTGCTGAACCAGCTCAAGGTCAAGGGCATCGACCTCTCCAAGGACAAGATCGCCCTGCAGCGCCTTCGTGAAGCTGCCGAGCAGGCCAAGAAGGAACTGTCCTCCTCCTCCAGCACCAACGTCTCGCTCCAGTACCTCTCCGTCACCCCCGACGGCCCGGTCCACCTGGACGAGCAGCTGACCCGCGCCAAGTTCCAGGACCTCACCAAGGACCTGCTGGAGCGCACCAAGAAGCCATTCCACGATGTCATCAAGGAAGCCGGCATCAAGCTTTCCGACATCAACCACATCGTACTGGTGGGCGGTTCAACCCGTATGCCCGCGGTCTCCGAGCTGGTGAAGGAACTGGCCGGCGGCAAGGAGCCCAACAAGGGCGTCAACCCGGACGAGGTCGTGGCAGTCGGCGCAGCCCTGCAGGCCGGTGTGCTGAAGGGTGAGCGCAAGGACGTCCTGCTGATCGACGTCACCCCGCTGTCCCTCGGCATCGAGACCAAGGGTGGCGTGATGACGCACCTGATCGAACGCAACACCGCCATCCCCACCAAGCGGTCCGAGACCTTCACCACGGCCGACGACAACCAGCCGTCCGTGGCCATCCAGGTCTTCCAGGGCGAACGTGAGTTCACCCGGGACAACAAGCCGCTGGGCACGTTCGAGCTCACCGGCATCGCCCCGGCACCGCGCGGCATCCCGCAGATCGAGGTCACCTTCGACATCGACGCCAACGGCATTGTCCACGTGTCCGCGAAGGACAAGGGCACCGGCAAGGAACAGTCCATGACCATCACGGGCGGCTCCAGCCTCTCCAAGGAGGACATCGACCGGATGGTCCGTGACGCTGAAGAGCACGCAGCCGAGGACAAGGCCCGCCGCGAGGCGACCGACACCCGCAACACGGCCGAGCAGCTGGCCTACTCCGTGGACAAGCTGATCGCCGACAACGCGGACAAGCTGCCCGAAGAGGTCAAGACCGAGGTCCAGGGCGACGTCGACAGCCTCAAGAAGGCCCTCGAAGGCACCGACGACGCCGCTGTGAAGTCCGCATTCGAGAAGCTGCAGGCTTCCCAGACCAAGCTCGGCGAAGCCATCTACTCCCAGGCCGGTTCGCCGGACGGTGCCGGCGCTGCCGGTGCCCAGGGTGCCTCAGGTGCCTCTGCGGGCAGCAAGGCCGATGAGGACATCGTCGACGCCGAGATCATCGACGAAGACGAAGCGAAGAAGTAGCCATGCCGCACCACGGTAACGAGGAAGAGCACAACTCATCCGCGAACCATGACGCCAATCAGGGCAACGGCCAGGAACCGGTCATCCGGGACAACCGCAAGGTTGACCCGGTGACCGGCCAGGCCCGGCACCCCGAGGGTGGCCAGTCCGCCCACGGGACCGGTTCCCCGGCGGATTCCGACGGCGACGCCCTGGCCCAGGCCGAGGAGATTCTCAACGGCGTGGACGTGCCGGCGGAGGACTCCGTGGCCCAGGGCGTCCCGGCCGGCTCCGGCAACGCCGAGGCGGCCGAACTGCGCAACGACCTCCTCCGCCTCCAGGCTGAGTACGTCAATTACCGCAAGCGCGTTGAACGCGACCGCGCCGTGGCAGGGGAAATGGCCGTCATCGGCGTCCTGAACTCCCTGCTCCCGGTCCTGGACGACGTCGACGCCGCCCGGCAGCACGGCGACCTCACCGACGGGCCCTTCGCCGCGATCGCCAACAAACTGGAGAACGCGCTGAAGACCTACGGCCTGGTCCGCATCAACGAGACCGGCGTGGAGTTCGATCCCACGATCCACGAGGCCCTGATCCAGCAGCCCGGCGAAGACATCGAGGTTGACACCGTCAGCCAGGTCCTCCGCTCAGGCTACAAATCAGGAGAACGCGTCCTCCGCGCAGCCCAGGTCATCGTCGCGGTCCCTGCGTAGTCGGTCACCAGGCGCTACGCCGGATATGGGGCGGTGCCCGCTTCGCGGTGCCCTCCACACCGCCGCCCCATATCCGGCCTCCGCGCCAACGGTCATCTCGCCTAAGGTGAGGTAACCACGAAGCTCGCAGCGGTACAGGGGCCCCGGGAGTGGCATCGGGCCTGCCGGAGCGTGGTGGCTTGGTCCGTCAGGACCGAGCCACCACGCGTAGGGGCGGGGGCCCCTGTACCGCGGAGAGCTATTAGTTAAGAGACTTGAAAGGAAACGCCATTGGCTAGCCAGGATTGGGTGGACAAGGACTTTTACAAGATCCTTGGTGTTGCCAAGGACGCTTCCGATGCCGATATCAAGAAGGCCTACCGGAAGCTGGCGCGGCAGCACCACCCTGATACGAACGCAGGAAACGCTGCTTCCGAGAAGAAGTTCAAGGACATCTCGGAGGCCTATTCGGTGCTCTCGGACCCCGACGAGCGCCAGCAGTATGACGCCATCCGGGCCATGGGCAGCGGTGCCCGCTTTGCCCCCGGCGGCGCCGGGGCCCCCAACGGCGGGTTCGAGGACATGTTCGGCGGCCTCTTCACCGGCAACACCGGACGTCACGCTGGTGGGTTCAACCCCGCCGGCGGCGGTATCCCGCCTGAGTTCGCCGACCTCTTTGGCGGATTCGGCGGGTCCCCCGGGTTCCAGCGCACGCCGCAGAAGGGCGCCGACCGGACCGCCTCCACCAGCATTTCCTTCGCCGGTTCCATCCGCGGCACCACCATCGGCCTGCGTGAACCCAGCGGCGAGGTCATTGACGTCCGTGTTCCCGCCGGCATCAAGGACGGCCAGAAAGTCCGCGTGCGCGGCAAGGGCCAGCCCGGTGCGGCCGGCAACGGTGACCTTGTGGTGTCCGTTTCCGTCCAGCCGCACGCCTTTTACACGCGCGACGGCGACAACCTGCGTATCCACGTTCCCGTCACCTTCCCGGAAGCTGCCTTGGGAGCGGACATCGAAGTTCCCACCATCGAGGGCGACAAAGTGAAGGTGCGCGTGCCGGCGGGAACGCCGTCGGGCCGTACCCTGCGGGTGAAGGGCAAAGGCGTGAAGACCTCCAAGGGCACCGGCGACCTCCTGGTGACCATCGACGTCGCGGTCCCCAAGAACCTCAACAAGGACGCCGAAGCTGCGGTCAAGGCGTTCGCCGAAGCCACGGCGTCGGCGGACGTCCGCGAGGGCCTGGCAGCCAAGGCCCGGCTCTAGGGTCGGAGGTGAGCCGTGGACATCAGTGCTGACCAGCCGATCTTCGTGATCTCCGTGGCGGCCGAACTGGCGGACATGCACCCGCAGACCCTGCGGCAGTACGACAGGCTTGGCATCGTCAAGCCCAGCCGCGCGCCCGGCAAGTCCCGGCGCTACTCACAGCGTGACGTGAACATGCTGCGGGAAGTGCAGCGGCTGTCCCAGGAAGGCGTATCGCTGGAGGGGATCAAGCGCATCCTGGAGCTCGAAAACCAGGTGGCCGCCCTCCAAAGCCGCATCTCGGAACTCACCGAGGAACTCGGGCGGCGCCCCCGGTCCGTGGACTCCCGGATCTTCGCCGCCGGCGCAGCCGGTGACGTGGTGAGCCTGGCCCGGGGACAGCGGCCCCGTCCCCGGTCACAGGCCGTGGTGCTGTGGCGCCCCAGGGCGATCGGCCAGTAGAACCCAGGCCAGTAGAAGCCCGGGACAGCAAGTACCGCTCTTCGGCAGCCGGGAAAATTAGAGTACCCACTACTCGTGTCCGGACGAACCCCCGGAACTTGAATGGAACCATCGCCGGATCAGCGGCGGTGGTTCCACAAGTTCCGGGGGTTTTCGTGCTTAAGGTTCTCAGCAAAGGTTTCAACCGCAAGGCCCGGCCATGAGTCCGGGAATGCAGTCCGTGGCTGCCTTCAGCAGCTCAATGCCGGGCCAGATCCTGCTGGCCCTCGGGCAGACCATAGTGGTGGTGTGCGTCTGCTTCGACATGGTCCGTGAATTGTCCGTCCCGAGGTCGCACCGCCGCTACGTGGCCAGCACCGTGTTCCGCACGCTGGCGATCCCGTCGGTCATGGCCAACGCCATGACGGTCTTCGTGGCCCTGGTGATGTCGTCCTGGGTGGATGTGGTGATGGGAATGTTCGTGCTGGTGGCCATTGTTTTCCGGTTCCACCACAACCAGGACGAGGACAACTGGTGGAAGGGCAAGGGCAAGAAGCTTGCCCGGTGGGCCCGCCGGCAGTTCGCCGGGCGCACGTCCACCGCCCCGGCCATGGGGTAGCCAGGACCAAAAGCCCGGGAGCCCCGCACGCCGGCTGGCATGCGGGGCTCCCGTTTCCAGGACCTCTCAGCCGTTGATGACCTGCGGCACGCCCAGCGCCTTGAGTCCTTCGACGCCGAACTCCACCCCGTAGCCGGACTGCTTGGCGCCCCCGAAGGGGATACGGGGGTCCACGGCGCCGTGCCGGTTGATCCAGACGGTGCCTGCCTGGATGCGGGCGGCGACCTCACGGGCGGCCTTCAGGTCGCGCGACCAGACGGAGGCGCCCAGGCCGACGTCGAGCCCGTTCGCTTTTTCCACTGCTTCGTCGATGGTGCTGTAGCGGATGATGGGCAGGGCGGGCCCGAACTGTTCCTCTGCCACCAGCGGGTTGTCGTTGTCGATGTCGGCCACGAGAGTGGTGGGGTAGAAGTAGCCGGGCTGGCTGGTGTCCGGGTTTCCGCCGAGGAGGACGCGTGCTCCGGAGGCCCTGGCCGCCTCTACGAGGTTCGCTACGACGTCGTACTGTGCCTTGTTCTGCAGCGGACCCAGGACGTTGTTCTCGTCCAGGCCGTTGCCCATGGGCATCTGCCTGGCCACCGATACGAGCTCCTCGCAGACGGCGTCGTAGATGCTGTCGTGGACGTAGAGGCGCTTCAAGGCGGCGCAGGTCTGGCCGGTGTTCAGGAACGCACCCCAGAAGATGTCCTGCGCGATGGCTTTGGGGTCGGCATCCGGCAGGACGATGCCGGCGTCGTTGCCGCCCAGTTCCAGGGTGAGGCGCTTGACGGTGTCGGCGGAGGACTTGATGATGGCGCGGCCGCCGGCGGTGGAACCGGTGAACATGATCTTGCCGATCGCGGGGTGGTCGGTCAGTCGCGCGCCCACGTCGCGGCCGCAGGAGACCACCGAAAGGATGCCTTCCGGGAGTTCCTCATTGAGGACTTTGACCAGGGCCAGGACGGACAGCGGGGTGTTGCCGGAGGGCTTGACGACTACGGCGTTGCCCATGCGCAGGGCCGGGGCCAGCTGCCAGACGGCGATCATCATGGGCCAGTTCCAGGGGCCGATGGCGCCGACGACGCCGATGGGCCGGTAGTGCAGTTCGGCCCGGGTCTCGCCGTCGTCCACGATGGTTTCCGGTTCCAGCGGCAGGCCGGCGGTGGCACGCAGCCACGCGACGCAGGCGCCGACTTCGAACCGGGCATTGGGGCCGTTGAGCGGCTTGCCCTGCTCGCGGGAGAGCAGTTGGGCCAGTTCCTCGGCGGAGCGTTCGACGGCGTCGGCTGCTTTCAGGAGCGCGGCTGATCGGGCGTCGTGGCCCAGGGCAGCCCAGGCGGGCTGGGCAGCGACGGCTGCGGCCACGGCGTTTTCCAGGTAATCGAGGTCGTGGATGGGGGCTTCGCCCACGGCTTCACCGGTTGCCGGGTCAAAGATGGTCCGGCCTGTGCCGGAGTCGGGGGCAACGGACGCGAGGAGCGCATCATAGGTTTCCAAGGGATACTCCAGGCAGTGTCTAACGGTCGTTGCGAATCCTGATCGTGAGGGATTCCAATGCCCAGGTACGCCCCGAACAAGATGTCGCCTGAAGTCAAGCGTCGGT